>NZ_JAYFUI010000001.1:0-15480 GCF_034961125.1 Pseudomonas machongensis
CCCGCGATCGGGCGCGAAGCGGCCGCAAGCCAGGCAGTCGAGATCGTCCTGATAAATCTCGGTGCCAGGTTCTACGGCCGCTTCGCGCCCGATCGCGGGACAAGCCCGCTCCCACAGGGATTGGGCTGGACTTTAAATTCTGAGCAAGACAATTGCTCCCACCGATGCGCTGGATTTCAGGCGATGTCGCGCAACTCCCGACGCAGGATCTTGCCTACCGGCGTCATGGGCAGTGAATCGCGCAGCACGATGTGCTTGGGCACCTTGTAGCCGGTGAAGTTGGCCTTGCAGAAGGTCTTGAGCTCCTCGACGCTGACACCGCCCGCCCGAGGAACCACGAAGAGTTTTACCGCTTCGCCGGAGCGTTCGTCGGGCACGCCGATCACCGCGCAACTGGCCACCTGCGGGTGGCCCATGACCACGTCCTCGATCTCGTTGGGATACACGTTGAAGCCCGAGACGATGATCATGTCCTTCTTGCGGTCGACGATGCGGGTGAAGCCGTCCGGGTCGATCACCGCGATGTCACCGGTCTTGAACCAGCCGTCGGCATCCAGCGCCTGGGCAGTCGCCTCCGGCTGTTGCCAATAGCCCTTCATGACCTGCGGCCCCTTGATGCACAGTTCGCCGCGTTCGCCCAGCGGCATCTCGTTGCCGTCGTCGTCGATGACCTTGAACGCGGTGCCGACCACCGGGATGCCCACCGTACCCAGCCGCGCCAGTTGCCCGTAGGGGTTGGTGCTCGCCACCGGTGAGGTTTCGGTCAGGCCGTAACCCTCGACGATGCGACAGCCGGTCAGGCTCTCCCAGCGCTCGGCGGTGGCCTTGACCAACGCTGTGCCGCCGGAGTTGGTGACCTTCAGCGCCGAGAAATCCAGCGACTTGAAGCCCGGGTTGTCCATCAGCGCGACGAACAGGGTGTTCAAGCCCAGCAATGCCGAAAAGCGCCACTTGCCCAGCTCCTTGATGAAGCCCGGAATGTCGCGCGGATTGGTAATCAGTACGTTGTGATTGCCCGTGACCATCATGCACATGCAATTCGCAGTGAAGGCATAGATGTGATACAGCGGTAGCGGCGCGATCATCACCTCCTGCCCTTCCTTGATCAGCGGCTGGCCGTCGGGCCCGTGCTGGGCGAAGCAGGCCAGCACCTGCAGCATGTTGGCGACCAGGTTGCCGTGGGTGAGCATCGCGCCCTTGGCCAGCCCCGTGGTGCCGCCGGTGTATTGCAATACGGCGACATCCTCGAGCGTCTGCACCACCGGCCTGTACGTGAGTTCACGGCCCTCGCGCAGTACCTGCTTGAACGACACGGCCTGGGGCAGGCGGTAGGCCGGCACCATCTTCTTCAGCTTGTCGACCACCGTGTTGACCAGCCAGCCCTTGGCGGCCGGCAGCAGGTCGCCCATCTTCGCCTCGATCAGGTATTCGACGCCGGTGTCTGGCAGCACCGTCTGCACGCGCTGGCCGAACATGTTCAGGTAGACCAGGGCGCGGGCGCCGGAATCCTTGAACTGGTGGCGCATCTCGCGCTCGGTGTACAGCGGGTTGGTGTTGACCACGATCAGCCCGGCGCGCATCGCGCCGAAGACGGCGATGGGGTATTGCAGGACATTGGGCATCTGCACGGCGATGCGATCACCGGGTTTGAGGTCGGTGTGCTGTTGCAACCAGGCCGCAAAGGCCGCCGAATGGCGCTCCAGCTCGGCGTAACTGAGGGTGACGCCGAGGTTGCTGAACGCCGGGCGGTCGGCGAAGCGCTTGCAGGAACGCTCGAACACTTCGACGACGGATTTGTAAGCAGTGATGTCTACGGTGGAAGGCACGCCCGCCGGGCGCTTGTCATTCCAGAAGTCGGCTTGCATTTATTGTTGTTCCTCAGCCTGAACCGTCCATGACCTGATTGCCCAACGGCAAAAAGGCGTTGAGCCGACGTTAGCAGGTAAGCCGGAGGTGGCAAATACGCCAAGGGCTGCCATTAACATTGTGAATCTTATTTGTGCCCCTGCTGCAATCCTGGTCATTGTGCATACACTGAGCTCAATCCCGTGCACAAAGGATTTTCCATGGCCCACGACGCCTTCTGGCTGCCCGCCAGCGAGCAGTGCAGTCTGTACGTCCACCAGTGGCTGCCGCAGACCCCGGTCAAGGCCGTGGTGCTGCTGGCCCATGGCATGGCCGAGCACGCCGGGCGCTACCGGCGCCTGGGCCATGCACTGAACGATGCCGGCTTTGCCCTGTTCGCCCCTGACCTGCGTGGCCACGGCCGCACCGCAGAGCTAGGTAGCCTCGGCCTGTTCGCCCACCACCACGGCTGGAACACGGTGGTCAACGACCTGGGCCTGCTCAGCCAGCACATCGGCCAGCAGTTCCCCGGCACGCCGCTGTTCCTGTTCGGCCACAGCATGGGCAGCTACATCGCCCAGGCGTACCTGCTGCACCACAGTGGCAGCCTGCATGGGGCGGTGCTCAGCGGCTCGAACTTTCAGCCGGCTGCGCTCTATCGCGCAGCACGCCTGATCGCCCGCCTGGAGGCCTGGCGCCAGGGGGTGGAGGGCAAGAGCGCGCTGATCGACTGGCTGTCGTTCGGCTCGTTCAACAAGGCCTTCAAACCCAACCGCACGGCGTTCGACTGGCTCAGCCGCGACCCGGCCGAGGTCGACGCCTACGTCGATGACCCGCTGTGCGGCTTTCGTTGCAGCAACCAGCTGTGGCTCGACCTGCTGCAAGGCCTGGCACAGATCAGCCAGCCGCGCCATCTGGCGCAGATCGATCCGAACCTGCCGATGCTGGTGATCGGCGGCGAATGTGATCCGGTCAGCGATGGCAAGCGTCTCACCCACCTGGCCAACGCCCTGCGCGCGACCGGCAATCGCCATGTACAATTGCGCGTCTACCCGCAGGCACGCCACGAAGTGCTCAACGAAACCAATCGCGACGAGGTCACCCACGACATCATTGACTGGCTGGAGCAGGCGCTGGCCCTTGGCCGCCCTGCCCGCAGCGAATGATGTGCACCATCTCGTCCCTCCAAGGAAGCCCTGATGACCCAGGTCACCAACACGCCCTACGAAGCCCTCGAAGTCGGCCAGAAAGCCAGCTATGAAAAATCGGTGGAAGAACGCGACATCCAGCTGTTCGCCGCCATGTCCGGTGACCACAACCCCGTGCACCTGGACGCCGAGTTCGCGGCCAAGAGCATGTTCCGCGAGCGCATCGCCCACGGCATGTTCAGCGGCGCACTGATCAGCGCTGCGGTTGCCTGCACCCTGCCAGGCCCCGGCACCATCTACCTGGGGCAGAAGATGAGCTTCCAGAAGCCGGTGAAGATTGGCGACACCCTGACCGTACGCCTGGAAATCCTCGAGAAGCTGCCCAAGTTCAAGGTGCGCATCGCCACCAACGTGTACAACCAGAACGACGAACTGGTAGTCGAGGGCGAGGCCGAGATCCTGGCACCCCGCAAGCAGCAGACGGTGGAGCTGGTATCGCCGCCGAACTTTGTCGCCGGCTGACCGAGCAGTATCCTGTCGCGGATCTACCTGCGACAGGGCTCCAACGCCCTCAGGCAGCGCTCGATATGCCGCCGCTCAGGTTCCTGGCGGGCCAACGCCAGCGCCCTGACCCACGCCTCCCGGGCCTGCTGCACATGCCCCAATTGCCCGTGCAACTGAGCCTGTGCCGCGTGGGCCAGATGGTAGTCGAGCAACTCGCCCCGCCCCAGAATCGCCTCCACCTCTGCCAGGCCCGTCGCCGCGCCGTCACGACTGGCCAGCGCCACTGCGCGGTTGAGTTCGATCACAGGTGACGGCCAGTGCCGCAGCAACACGTCATACAGGCCGACGATCTCTGCCCAGTCGGTCTCCTGGGCGCTGGCGGCCTCGGCATGCACCGCAGCGATCGCCGCCTGCACGCTGTAGGGCCCGATATCACGGCTGCCCAGCGCATGACGCACCAGGGCGCACCCCTCCTCGATCTGTGCCTTGTCCCACAGGCTACGGTCCTGCTGGTCGAGCAGCACCAGCTCGCCTTCGCCATCGATGCGCGCCCGCAGCCGCGAGGCCTGCAACAGCATCAACGCCAGCAGGCCGAACACCTCCGGGTCTGGCAGCAGTTGCGCCAGCAGCCGCCCCAGGCGAATCGCCTCGTCGCACAGGTCGCGCTGCACCAGGTCTTCCCCCGCCGATGCCGAATAGCCTTCGTTGAACACCAGGTAAATCACCCGCAACACACTTTCCAGGCGCTCGGCCAGTTCGCCCATCGCGGGCACCTGGTAGGGAATCCGTGCATCGCGGATCTTGGCCTTGGCCCGCACGATGCGCTGGGCGATGGTCGAGGGCGACTGCAGGAACGCGCGGGCGATCTGCTCGGTGGTCAGGTCGCACACCTCACGCAGGGTCAAAGGCACCTGGGCATCGGCGGACAACGCCGGGTGGCAACAGGTGAAGATCAAGCGCAAACGGTCGTCAGCGAGCAGTTCCTCCTCGCTCGGATCCTGCGCCGGGTCTTCGAGTTGCATGATCAGCTGTGCCTGCGAGCGGTCGAAACGGGCGCGGCGGCGCAAGGCATCGATGGCCTTGAAACGCCCGGCCGAGACCAGCCAGGCCCGCGGGTTGGCCGGCATGCCGTCGCGTTGCCAGCGTTCGACGGCAATGAAGAAGGCATCATGCAGGGCCTCCTCGGCGAGGTCGAAATCACCCAACAGACGGATCAGGGTCGCCAGGATGCGCCGCGAGTCGCGGCGGTAGATAACCTCGACCTGGGCATGCAGCTCATCACCCGTCATCGTGTTGCGGTCCGCGGCGTCATCTTGGCTGACCTCCCGTCATCAGGGTTGCAGTTCGCGCACCGGCCTCACTTCGACACTGCCGACCCGCGCCGCCGGAATACCTTTGGCGATGTTCAGTGCCTCGTTGAGGTCGCGGGCATCGACCAGGTAGAAGCCGGCCAGTTGCTCCTTGGTTTCGGCGAAGGGCCCGTCGGTCAGGCTCATCTTGCCAGCGCGCATGCGCACGGTGGTGGCCGTCTGCACCGGCTTGAGCGCCTCGGCCGCAAGCATCCGCCCTGAGCCATGCAGGAACTCGGCATAAGCCATGCACTCGGCGTCTTCGGGGCTGTCGGGCAGGCTGTGCAGCAGCCCCTCGTCACAATAGACCAGGCACAGGTATTTCATGATCGTCTCCAGCTGACGGGCGGTTCAGGGCTTGAGGTCGAAGCGAGCCTTCTGGGTTTCCATGTCGAACGGTGCCGACCAGTGCTCATGGATCACCTGCCAGCGCCCTGCACTACGACGATAGCCCACCGTGACGCGCATGAAGCCGCACTGGCTTTCATCGTCAGCCGGGCCGCAGCGGTTGAGCCAGTGCGCCAGGGCCAGGTCGCCATCGGCCTGAACGTCCAGCTCGGCGACTTCGAAGACCATCGGGCCGGTGCAAAAGCCCATGCACATTTCCCAGTGCGCCTGGTAGGCAGCCTTACCCTTGAATTGCAGGGCCTGGATGGCGTCGAAGGCAACGATGTCATCGGCATAGGGCGCGACGATGGCCGGCAGGTCGCGCTCGCGCACAGCCTGGATCCAGCCGTCGATGAGCTGACGGATTTCGGTTTCGGCGGGGGTATTCATGGGCAAGCCTCCAGCAGGTCATCAGTGGGTGGCGCCGAGTGTTTGCGGCGCCTTCACTGATGGTCGACTGGGGATGGGAGGAATCGACAACGCTGGAAAACTTTTTGCGGTTTTCCGTTATCGGCCTGTGTCGACAGGCCTTCGCTGTCTTTACCCAGCCAGCACCTGCGCATAACGCGCCCGGTCCACGTTGGCCCCGCTCAACACCACCGCAACCCTCCTGCCCTGCTGGCGTTCGCGCTCCTGCAACAGTGCGGCCAGCGCTGCGGCGCCCGCGCCTTCGGCGGTATTGTGGGTGGTTTCGTGGTAGAGGCGCATGGCCTGGGCGATCTCGTCATCGCTCACCCGCACGATACGCGCGGCATGTTCGCGCACCAGGGCGAAGGCGTCCGGGTGCGGCACGCGGCAGGCCATGCCGTCGGCAAAGGTGTCGGCGGTGGCCGTGGTGACGATACGCCCCAGCTCGAAGCTCTGTGCGTAGGCATCCGCGGCGCTGGATACCACGCCAACGATCTCGGTCCGCAGCCCCAGCAGGTTGCGCGCCTGGATCAGCCCGCAGATGCCCGAACCCATGCCGATCGGCACATACACGGTGTCGAGCTCCGACACGGCCTCGAACAGCTCCAGCGCATAGGTCGCCACGCCGCGCACCAGCTCCGGGTGGAACGAGGGCACCATCCGGTAGCCGCGCTGTTCAGCCAGCTGGGCGGCGTACTCACGGGCCACGTCGAAATCGACACCGTGCTCGATCAGTTCCGCACCCAGCGCACGCATGGCGGCATTCTTCTCCTGCGAGTTGCCTTCAGGCACCACGATCACCAGCGGCAAACCTGCCTGGCGCGCCGCCAGGGCCATGCTCTGGCCGTGATTGCCGCGGGTGGCGGTGACCAGCCCCGGGGGCACATCACCGCTGGCCAGCAGCGAACGCACATAGACCAGCCCGCCACGCACCTTGAATGCGCCAGTCGGCGCATGGTTCTCATGCTTGACCCACAGTTGGCAGCCAGCCCGCTCGGCGAGCAACGGCCAGACGTGCTGCGGCGTCGCAGGCACATGCTGGTGAACGAAATCGGCGGCTTCGCGCAGGGCTGTGAGGTCGAACATGGCGATCATCCTTCATCGAGGGCAGTTGCGACGATCCTGAGCGCCGGGCATTGTATGGGTCAAACCTTATATTGCATGGGTAGCAATTTCGTGTGGACCCCGGAACTGATCGACGACGCCCAACCCCGCTACCTGGCACTGGTCGATGCCATCGCCGCCGCCATCGAACGCGGTGAACTCAAGGTAGGGGAACGTCTGCCGCCACAACGGCGCCTAGCCTGGAAGCTGGGGCTCAACCCGAGCACCACCCAGCAGGCTTACCGCGAAGCTGCCGCGCGACATCTGGTGGCCGGCGAAGTCGGGCGTGGTACCTACGTATTGGCGGGAAGCAAGGAAGCAACGCTGTTTCGCCTCAAGCAGCACGACCGGCATTCGTCGCTGATCGACCTGTCGACCAACGTACCCGTGGCCGATCCGCACCCGCACGACCTGCAGCACAGCCTCCAGGCATTGCTGCAGGCGGACGACCTCAACCTGCTCGATCACTACCTCGACCATGACCAGTTGCTGCTCGCTCGTCTGCACGGCGCACGCTGGCTGGCCCAGCGCGGGCTGACACTGGGCGCTGACGACCTGCTGCTGTGCGGCGGCGCCCAGCAAGGGCTGGCCTGTGTGCTGCAGTCGCTGTGCCAGCCCGGCGAGGCGGTCATGGTCGAAGCCCTGACCGCACCAGGAATCAAGGCAGCGTGTCGCCAGTTGCGCCTGCCAGTGCATGGCGTGGCTCTGGATCACCAAGGGCTGCGCCCGGATGAGCTCGATCGGGTGGCGCGGGCCAGCGGCGCCAGGGTGCTGGTGACCACACCCACCCTGCACAATCCCACCGGGGCCTGCATGGGCGACAGCCGTCGCCAGGCCATCGCCGAGGTGGTGAAGCGCCACGGCCTGCGGGTGATCGAGGACGATGTCTATGGCGCGCTGAGCGAGCGGGCGCCCTTGTACCCCTTGCTCGACGGCCAGGGGATACTCGTCAGCAGCTTGTCCAAGACGGTCGCGGCGGGGCTGCGCCTGGGCTGGATCGCCGCACCGGCATCGGTGCTGGAACACATCGACCCGCATGCCCGGGCCACGCACTGGCCGGTGTCACCGCTGAACCTGCGCATCGCCTGCCAATGGATCGCCAATGGCACAGCCGCGCGGCGACTGGCTTGGCAACGGGAGGAAATCGGGGAGCGCTGGCGCCTGGCGCGGCGGGTATTCGGTGAAGCGATGCGTGCTCAGGATGAACCCTCGCCGCATGTCTGGGTGAACACCCCAGGGCCTGCTGAAGCCCTGGTAGGGGCGTGCCGGGCACGTGGGGTCGAAATGGTGCCGGCCAGTGTCTTCGCGGTGGGGGGCGATGAAGTCAGGGCAGTGAGGATCAGCCTGTCGGCTGCCACCAGCCGCGCGCAGCTCAAGCAAGGGCTGGACGTCGTGCGCGCGGTACTTGGCGAGCTGGCAGGCAAATAGCACTCACCCCTGCTGGCAACCCTCGCCCATGGCTCGGTACTGAATGGTGTGCACCTGGCCCTGATGATCTTCATAGGTCATGGTTGCCGGCACCACCTCGCAGACATCGGGGATGGTCGACAGATTGATCACCCGCTTGATATCCAGGTTCATCGAGTAATCGTACTGCACCGGGGACTGGGTCTGGGTGGTCTTGGCCTCGTCCGCGAGGGCGAGCGAAGACATCCCGACCAATGCAAGAATGAGTAATGTTTTCATGAGTCTGTGGCCTTGAAAGCAATCACGTTGATCGATTGACTTCTTATGCCGTCACTGGCGCGGAGAAGTTGTCATCGTCGGCGATGACACGAAGCACCGATCCCGCATCGTCGTACTGCAGAAGGGATGAGTGAAATTCTACGCCCGCCACCGAATACTTGAACCCTGCAGTCGGATATTCACCCTTGCCAGATTTGCAACAATCTGCGACAAAGCCCCCCATGACCCTGCCCGAATTCCTCCCGCTCTGCCGCTCGCAGCGCCGCCTGCTCGACCACTTCTACCGCCAGCACGGCTCGCGCATGCGCGCCAGTGCAGAGGGCCAACTGTGGGTTGCGCGCGCGCAGGCGATGGTGGGTGCACTGAACCTGACGCCCGTCGCCGACGGCCACTGGCTGACCGGCCTGTTCGTGGCGCCGCAGTGGCGTGGCCAGGGTGTTGCCGCAGGGCTGGTCAGCGCAGCGCTGGCCAACAGCACAGGCCCGACCTGGCTGTTCTGCCACCCCGAACTGCAAAGCTTCTATGCGCGGCAGGCTTTCACAACGGCAAGCGCCCTGCCCGTCGAACTGGCCTCGCGGCTGGCCCGCTACCAGCGCAGCAAAACGCTGGTAGCAATGATGTGCGCTCAGTCGTCGGCAACGTCGAGCCCGGGGAACAGCACATCGGTGTAGCCGAAGCGGGCAAAATCCTGGATCCGCGATGGGTAGAGCCGCCCGATGAGGTGGTCGCATTCGTGCTGCACCACCCGCGCATGGAAGCCATCGGCGAAGCGGTTGATCGGGGCCCCCTGGGGGTCGAGGCCCTCATAGCGGATGTGCTTGTAGCGGGGCACGACACCGCGCAAGCCCGGCACCGACAGGCACCCTTCCCAACCCTCCTCGAGCTCGGTGGACATCGGCGTGATCAGCGGGTTGAGCAGGATGGTCTGCGGCACGGGCTCGGCGTCCGGATAGCGCTCGCTGCGCTCGAACCCGAAGATCACCAGTTGCAGGTCGATACCGACCTGCGGCGCGGCCAGTCCGACACCACCGACGTGGCGCATGGTCTCGAACATGTCGTCGATCAGTTGCTGCAGCTCAGGGCTGCCGATCATGTGCTCGGGCACAGGCGGTGCGACGCGCAGCAGGCGCTCATCGCCCATCTTGAGGATGTCACGGATCATCAGGGGTTCGGCTCACGGGTCTGGGGTTCGGCATGCGCGGGATGCTCATGGCCGAGCACAGTGATGGTCTCCTTCGGCTGCTCGCCGTCGAATTCCTTCTCGCCGGGGTTCTTGCCTTCAGCCGACATGTGCTCGATCACCGCATTCATCTCGGCGCCCAGCAATAGCACGGCGGCGGAGATATAGAAATACAGCAACAGCACGATGATCGCCCCGATGCTGCCGTACATGGCGTTGTAGTCGGCGAAGGTCTTGACGTAGTAGGCAAAGCCCAGCGACGCGACGATCCATACCACTACCGCCAGTACGGAGCCTGGGGTGATGAAGCGGAATTTCTGCTTGACGTCGGGCATCACGTAGTAGATCAGCGCCACCGCCACCATCATCAGGATGATGATCGCCGGCCAGCGCAGCACGGTCCAGATGGTGACGATCACTTCCTGCAGGCCGACTTGGGCCGCGATCCACTCCATCACCTGCGGCCCCAGCACCATGAGTGCGGCGGCGGCCAGCAGCATGCCGGCAATGCCGATGGTGTAGAAGATCGACAGCGGGATGCGCTTCCAGACCGGGCGGCCCTCGGGCACATCGTAGGCGGCGTTCATGGCGCTCATCATCAGGCGCACGCCGGCCGAGGCCGTCCACAGGGCGATGACGATACCCACCGAGAGCAATCCGCCCTTCGATTGCTGCAACTGGTCGATCACCGGATTGACTTGCTCGAGTGCCTGGGGCGGCAGCACCAGTTCCGATTGCAGGCGCAACCAGGAGAAGAAGTCGGGCAGGTGCAGGAAACCGATCAGCGCGATCAGGAACAGAATGAAAGGGAACAGCGAGAACAGCATCTGGTAGGCCAGTGCCGAGGCATAGGTGGACATCTCGTCATCGAGGAATTCCTTGACGGTGCGCACCAGCACGCGGTGCAGAGGCAGGCCCTGCAGGGCGGGAAAAATCATAGCGTCTCCTTTCGCCGCTTGATCGTCGTGGTTGCAACTGTGCAGACAAGTCTAATAGACCACGCGCACCGCGTACTGCTCACTGGCGAAATCAGGAAAACGGCTACGGCGGACGTTGGGGCAAAACGGTAAGGCCCCATGGGCGCAAAACGGCGCGCCCACAAGGCCCTGTGCATCAACCGCGGTTCAAGGCTTTTTCACCGCATCCTTGACCTTGCCCACCGCCTGCTGCCCTTCGCCCTTGAGTTCCTGGGCCTTGCCCTCGGCACGCAGCTTGTCGTTGTCGGTCACTTTACCGACGCCTTGCTTGATGTTGCCAACCGCTTCGTTGACCAGACCCTTGGCTTTGTCTTTGGTGCCGCTCATGGCGAATCTCCTGCAAAAAGAGACACGTGAACCGTGTCGACAAAAGGTGGACCGGTTCGCTTGCGCAAGAGTTTCAACAATTTTTCGGGCACCAAGCCGAACGGCAAACAGCGGGCGAATACCGCACCGAATTGTCCCAGCGCCGCTGCGCACCAGGAAGGCGCAGCTCTAGAATCCGGCCATTCATAAAAACAACAGTTCGTGGAAACCTTGCACATGCGATTGATGCCCCTGTTCGCGGCCATGCTGCCGTTACTTCCCCTGCCCGCCCTCGCCGCCGCCCCGACCGCCGTGCAAACCTTGCGGGTCGAGCGCTACACCGACGACGACCAACCCGGCACCCTGCGCTGGGCCCTGGAAACCAGCAACCGCAACCCCGGCCACTACCGCATCGACATCGCTGCGGTCGGCGAGCCGCCCTACGTGATCCGCCCGAGCCGGCCACTGCCGGAAATCAAGGGCCCGCTACGCATCACCGGCCTGGCCTGGGCACGTGACGGCCAGTACATCGCCATCGACGGTGCCGGCTATATCAAGGACCAGGGGGTACGCACCTGCCCAGGCGCCCTGCCCGGCCAGTTCGGTACCAATGTACGCACCACCACCAATCCCGGCCTGGTGCTGCGCGACACCCAGGGCGTGCACTTGAGCGGCCTGGAGGTGCGCAACTTCTGCATCGGCATCCTAGTCAACCGCGCCAGCGGCAACGTCATCGAAGACAACCGCATCGTCGCCAACAAGGGCGGGGCCGGGATCATGCTCACGGGCGATGACGGCGCGGGCAACCCGACGGCCACCACCACGGTCAACAACAAGGTGCTGCGCAACCAGTTGATCGACAACGGCGACGGCCTGGAGCTGACCCGCGGCGCCGCCTTCAACCTGGTGGCCGACAACCTGTTCCGCTCCACCGACGCCAACCCCGAGCCCTCCCAGGGCATCGAGATCCTGCTGGGCAACGACAACAGCGTGGTGCGCAACCGCTTCGAGAACTACTCCGACGGCCTGCAGATCAACTGGGGCAAGCGCAACTACCTGGGCGCCAATACCTTCACCGGCAACTCCATCGGCATCAGCGTGACCGGCGAGGGCAACATCCTCGACGGCAACCTGATCCACGGCAACCGCATCGGCGTGGCCCTGCGTCCGGAGCCGGAAGTCACCGCCACACGCGTCACTGCCAATCGCATCTGGGGCAATGGCCTGGACATCCGGCGCTGCGAGGCGGGTGGCTCGTGCGTAGCGGACCAGCGCACCGGCGCGATCATCTTCGGTGTGCCAGCCCAGGCCCACGCGCTGTACGTCGGCTCACGCGGTGTCGGCGCGGAACTGGCGAAGAAGGACCAGGCGATCATCTGCGATGGCAGCGGCCAACCCCAGCCGTGCCAGCCGCTGCCCAATCACAATCAACAGGCGCCGCGTCTGACCGGGCTTGCCGGGCATGTGCTGCAAGGTGAAGTGCAAGGGCCGGCATCCAGCCTGTTGCGCATCGAAGTGTTCGGCAATGCGGCAGCGCAGGGGCGGGAAGCGGAGCAGTATCTGGGCGAGGTGATGGTGGGCAGCGATGCCCAAGGCAAGGCACGGTTCGAGAAGACGCTGGATGCCATTGCGGGGCTGAACAGCTTTACCGCGACGGTGACCACAGCCGATGGCGCGACCTCGGAGTTGAGCCAGCCGTTGCGGCGCTGACGCTCAAGGCCTCTTTGCGGGCAAACCCGTGAGGAGGCCGGCGCAACCCGCCCCGCAACCCTTGCCGCGCCCCGCGCCACCCCGCACAATGTCAGGCCTTTCTGGCGTCAACCCGCAGGAACCTGCATGAAACTCGACAAACCCACCGCCATCGCCCGGCGCAACCAAGCGCTGAACCGGCCGGTGCTCGACCGCGACAACACCCTGTTCGCCATCCTCGACAAGAAACGCAACCTGTGGTGGTTCGAGGTACCGGTGGCATTGCTGCGCAAAGGCCAGCCCGACTGGGTCAACCTGCTGCTGCACACCCCGGAAACCGACGAACTGCAGCACTTGAAAGTGCCGGTCAACTTCCTGCGCGCGCATCAGGAACAGATGGAAGTCCGCCACCCCGGCAAGCGTCGCTCGACCATCAGCCTGGCGCTGAGCGCCGACCGCGACTCGCTGCTGCGCGACACCCGCCCAGGCGGTGAGCAACTGGACTTCAGCACCTTCGTGCAGGCCTGATCAGGCCCGCTCGATACGATCGTCATGGATGACGATCAGCCCTTGCTTGAACAGCCCGCCGATGGCCTTCTTGAAATTGCCCTTGCTGACGTTGAACAGCTTGGCGATCACTTCCGGGGCGCTCTTGTCGCACACCGGCAGCACGCCTCCGGCTTCGTCCAGGCGCTTGAGGATCTGCTCCTGCAGGCTGTCGGCCAAGGCCGCGCCCACCGGCTGCAGGCTCAGGGCGATCTTGCCGTCGTGGCGCACTTCCTTGATGAAGCCCTTCTCGTGCATGCCCGAGCGCAGGAACTTGAACACCTCGTTCTTGTGGATCAGGCCCCAGTGGCGGTTGTTGATGATCGCCTTGAAGCCCATCGGCGTCTCGCCCGCCACCAGCAGCTCGACCGGCTGGCCCGCCTTGTAGTCGGCCGGCGTACGGTCGAGGTAGCGGTCCAGGCGCGCGGTGGCGGTGATGCGCCGGGTGCGCTTGTCGAGGTAGGCGTGCACCACGCAGTAATCGCCGATCTTCAACTGCTGCGCCTCTTCCGAATAGGGCATCAGCAAGTCCTTGGACAGGCCCCAGTCGAGGAAGATGCCGGCACCGTTGATGTCCTTGACCTTGAGACTGGCGAACTCACCGACCTGCACCTTGGGTTTCTCGGTGGTGGCGATCAGCTGGTCTTCGCTGTCGAGGTAGATGAACACGTTCAGCCAGTCGTCGAGCTCAAGCTCGGCGTCCTTGGGGAAGTAGCGCCTGGGCAGGAGGATCTCGCCGTCGGCGCCGCCGTCCAGGTAAAGACCGAACTCCACGTGTTTCACGATTTGCAAACTGTTGTAACGCCCAAGCAGAGCCATTTCCGATGTTCCTCAAGACAAGGCGGCTATTCTACACCTGAAGCTGCCCGGCTGCCCGATCCGTGGGAACCGCCGAGCGCGGCGCGCATCTATTGCCTGGCAAGCAACCTGCAAGGATTCGCTCATGCCTGTCCGTCTGCCCAGAGCCCTGCTGCTCATTCTCGCGTTTGCCCTCACGCTCGCGGCCTGCAGCCGTATCGACCTCGCCTATCGCAACCTCGACCGGCTGGTGCCCTGGTCGCTGGGCGACTACCTGGACATGAATCGCCAGCAAAAGGCGCTGCTCGACGAACGGCTCAAGGGCCATCTGGCCTGGCACTGCAAGACACAACTGCCGGGCTACCTCGACTGGCTCGACAAGGTGCGCCTGATGGTCGCCAACCAGGCCGTGACCGACCAGGCCCTGCAGCAGCGCACCGCCGAGGCACGCCAGGCCATCGGCCGGGTCGCTGAAGAGATCACCCCCTCCGCCGCCGAACTGCTGCGCGGCATGAGCGACGCGCAGGTCGGTGAAATGCGCAAGGCATTCAGCGACGACATTGCCGAACGGCAGAAGGAATACGTCGACACCCCGCTGCCCAAGCAGATCCAGACACGTGCCACGCGCATGGAAAAACGCCTCACGCCGTGGCTGGGCGAGCTCAATGCCCGCCAGCGCCTGCGGGTGATGACCTGGTCCCAGGCCCTCGGCGATCAGAACAGCGAATGGATCGCCAATCGCCAGGCCTGGCAGCAACAGTTGCTGCTGGCCATGGAACAACGCCATTCGCCAGCGTTCGAGCCGCGCCTGGCGCAGTTGCTGCAGCGCAAGGAGAGCCTGTGGTCACCGGCCTACCGCATGGCCTTCGAGAACACCGAGCTGCAGGCCCGCAGCCTGCTGGTCGACCTGATGCAGCAGAGCAGCCCGGCGCAGCGGCAGTTTCTGCTGGACCGGCTGGCCAAGGTACGTCGTGACTTCAGTGAGCTGAAGTGCCTCAAGGGGTGAGGATCGGGGTGGCCTTTTCGCGGGCAAGCTGAACTGGCCTAATGATTTTGGACACCTTCTTAGGGCGCTATGATGGCGCCCAATTGGAGGCAAAATCAGTGCGAAAGTCATACTCGAAAGAACAGAAAATCCGGGCTGCCGAGATGGTGCTGGACGGTGGCCAGTCAGTCCCCGAAGTCTGCGAAATGCTTGAGATTGGGCCTACAGCCCTGCGGCGTTGGGTCGAACAGGTGCGCAAGGAGCGAGAGGGGCAGGTGCCAGCTGGAGCCAAAGCCATTACCCCGGATCAACATCGAATCCAAGAGCTTGAGGCACTGGTTCGGCAGAAAGACCGAGATATCGAAATCCTAAAAAAGGCCAGTGCTCTCCTGCTTCGGGACTCCAAAGATCGTTCTCGCTGATCAACGAGCTGAGTGAGCAATACGGTGTTGTCGAATGCTGTCGCGTGCTTGGGGTCAAGCGCAGCAGTTTCTATGCGTGGCGCCAGCGCCAAGCCCGAACAAATCCTGAACGGGATCAGTTGCGCTCGGCTGTAGAAGGCTATTTC
>NZ_JAYFUI010000002.1:0-8710 GCF_034961125.1 Pseudomonas machongensis
ATCAATGCCCGGCAGGTCAGTGGCTAACGCTGAAGCAGCGCCACAAGGGCGACCGGATCTACCAGGCGGCGATCAGTGATTGTGCCGGGTGCGCGCTGAAAGCCCAATGCACGACGGCCAAGCGCCGCTATGTCTCACGTCACGCTCAAGAGGAAGCCTTTGAGCGTATGGCGCAGCGGATGCAACTGCATCCAGAGATGATGGAACGGCGCAGATCCATCGTGGAGCACCCGTTTGGCAATCTCAAACAATGGTTATTTGGGAACGGGCGCTTCCTGCTGCGACAACTCGAAGGGACAAGAGCTGAGATGTCGCTGGCCGTGACCGCTTACAACCTCAAGCGAGCGATCAGCGTCCTGGGTGCCAAGAAAATGATGCAACTGATGGGCTGAAGAGCCTTTTTCAGCACAAAAACAAACGCCCCGAACAAGTCGGGGCGTCTGGTCTAAGGCTTGTCAGTGTGTTTTCACACAGTCTGCGCAGGCCCTTTTTTCATTCAACCACCCAGGTACGCGTCACGCACCTTCGGATCGGTCAGCAATGCCTCACCAGTCCCTTGCATCACCACCTTGCCGTTCTCCAGCACATAGGCGCGGTCGGCGATCTTCAGTGCCTGGTTGGCGTTCTGCTCTACCAGGAATACCGTCACGCCATCACGGCGCAGTTGTTCGATGATGTCGAAGATCTGCTGGATGATGATCGGCGCCAGGCCCAGCGACGGCTCGTCGAGCAGCAGCAGCTTGGGTTTGCTCATCAGCGCCCGACCGATGGCCAGCATCTGCTGCTCGCCGCCGGACATGGTGCCGCCGCGCTGGGTGAAGCGCTCCTTCAGGCGCGGGAACAGTTGCAGGACCTTGTCCATCTGCTCCTGGTAATCGCCCTTGTCGGTGAAGAAACCGCCCATGGCCAGGTTTTCCTCGACGGTCAGGCGGGCGAACACACGGCGGCCTTCCGGCACCACCGCGATGCTCTTGCGCATGATGTGCGAGGAGGGCTGGCCGACCAGCTCTTCGCCCAGGTACTTGATGCTGCCGCTGTGTGCCTGTGGCGAGCCGCACAGGGTCATCAGCAGGGTCGACTTGCCGGCGCCGTTGGCGCCGATCAGCGTGACGATCTCGCCCTGGTTGATTTCCACGTTGACGCTGTGCAGCGCCTGGATCTTGCCGTAGAAAGTGGAAACGTTCTCGAACTTCAGCATTTACGCTTCCCCCAGGTAGGCCTTGATCACATCAGGGTTGCCGCGGATTTCCTCCGGCGTGCCATCGGCCAGGGGCGTGCCCTGGTTGATCACCACGATGTGGTCGGAAATGCTCATCACCAGTTTCATGTCGTGCTCGATCAGCAGCACGGTCACGTTGTGGGATTCGCGCAGGTAGCCGATGAGGGCCTTGAGGTCTTCGGTTTCCTTGGGGTTCAGGCCTGCTGCCGGTTCGTCGAGCATGATGATCCGTGGCTGGGTCATCATGCAGCGGGCGATTTCCAGGCGGCGCTGCTGGCCGTAGGCGAGGGTGCCGGCGGTACGGTTGGCGAACTCGGTCAGGTTGACCTTCTCCAGCCAGTACTGGGCCCGCTCCATGGCTTCCTTCTCGCTGCGGCGGAACGCCGGGGTCTTGAACAGGCCGGCGAAGAAGTTGGTGTTCAGGTGGCGGTGCTGGGCGATCAGCAGGTTTTCCAGCGCGGTCATTTCCTTGAACAGACGTACGTTCTGGAAGGTCCGCACCACGCCCTTGCGGGCGATCTGGTGGCCGGCCAGGCCCTGGATCGGCTGACCGTCGAGCAGGATGGTGCCGCCACTTGGCTTGTAGAAGCCGGTCAGGCAGTTGAACACCGTGGTCTTGCCGGCACCGTTCGGGCCGATCAGGGCGACCACCTGTTTTTCCTTGACGGTCAGGCCCACGCCATTGACCGCCAACAAGCCGCCGAAGCGCATGCTCAGGCCGCTGACTTGCAGAATTTCGCGGCTCATCGACGCAGCTCCATGTGTGGACGTTGCATAGGCAGCAGGCCTTGCGGACGCCAGATCATCATCAACACCATCAGCGCACCGAACATCAGCATCCGGTATTCGCTGAACTCACGCATCAGCTCAGGCAGCAGGATCATCACGATGGCCGCGAGAATCACGCCCAACTGAGAGCCCATGCCGCCAAGCACGACGATGGCGAGGATGATCGCCGACTCGATGAAGGTGAACGACTCCGGCGTCACCAGGCCCTGGCGCGCGGCGAAGAAACTGCCCGCGAAACCTGCGAAGCAGGCGCCCAGGGTGAAGGCCGAGAGCTTGATCACGGTAGGGTTCAGGCCCAGCGCGCGGCAGGCGATCTCGTCTTCGCGCAGCGCTTCCCAGGCACGCCCGATCGGCATGCGCAGCAGGCGGTTGATCACGAACAGCGCGAGCAATGCCAGCAGCAGGGCGACCAGGTAAAGGAAGATGACCTTGTTGATCGAGTTGTATTCCAGCCCGAAGAACTCGTGGAAGGTCTGCATGCCCTCTGCCGCGCGGCGTTCGAAGGTGAGCCCGAAGAACTCGGGTTTGGGGATGTTGCTGATGCCGTTGGGGCCGCCGGTCCAGTCGGTGAGGTTACGCAGGAACAGGCGAATGATTTCGCCGAAGCCGAGCGTGACGATCGCCAGGTAGTCGCCGCGCAGGCGCAGTACCGGGAAGCCGAGCAGGAAACCGAAAGTTGCGGCCATGAGGCCCGCGATCGGCAGGCAGACCCAGAAGCTCCAGCCCAGGTAGTGCGAGAGCATGGCGTAGCTGTAGGCACCGACGGCGTAGAAACCGACGTAACCCAGGTCGAGCAGGCCGGCCAGGCCGACCACGATGTTCAGGCCCAGGCCCAGCAACACGTAGATCAGGATCAGGGTGGCGATGTCGACCGCGCCGCGCGAGCCGAAGAACGGCCAGATCAGGGCGGCCACGATCAGGCCCAGGATGATCCAGCGCTGGGTCTTGGGCAGGGTCAGGAAGTTGCTTACCGAAGGCGGGATCAGTTTGCGATCGGAACGCCCGCCCATCACTGAGCTCCACTGCTTGTCGAACAGCACACGCAGGAACATCAGTATCGAACACACGGCAATGATGCTGATGGTGAAGCTGCCCTGGCTGTGCACGATCAGGCTGATGCCATCGATGCTCAGCTTCAGGCCCAGCACCGGGAAGGCGACGGCCCATACCAGCAAGGCGCTGAAGAACGCCTGTTTGAGATTTCTGTTCATACTTTTTCAACCTCCGGACGGCCCAGGATGCCGGTCGGCCGGAACAGCAAGACGAGAACCAACAAGCCAAACGCCACCACATCCTTGTACTGGTCGCCGAAGATGTCGGCGCCGAAGGCTTCGGCCACACCCAGCACCAGCCCGCCGAGCATGGCGCCCGGGATGCTGCCGATGCCGCCCAGAACCGCTGCGGTGAAGGCTTTGAGGCCTACCAGGAAGCCGGCGTTGGGGTTGATCACCCCGTACTGCATGCTCAGCAGCACGGCCGCCACGGCTGCCAGGGCGGCGCCGATGACGAAGGTCAGGGCAATGATGTTGTTGGTGTTGATGCCCAGCAGGTTGGCCATCTTGATGTCCTCGGCGCAGGCGCGGCAGGCGCGGCCCAGACGGGAACGGGAGATGAACAGGGTCAGGCAGGTCATGGCCACCAGCGTGACGACGAATACCAGCACCTGCATGTAGGACACCAGCACTTCCTCCGCACCGCCCGGGCCGAACGAGAAGGCGCCCGGAATCAGGTTGGGGATGGATTTGTCCTTGGAGTCCTGCGACAGGAGCACGGTGTTCTGCAGGAAGATCGACATGCCGATGGCGGAAATCAGCGGGATCAGGCGGTTGCTGTTACGCAGCGGCCGGTAGGCGACCCGTTCGATGCTGTAGCCGTAGGCACTGGTCACGCAGATGGTGGCGACGAAGGCCACGGTCATGAGGATCGGCAGCGAGTGGATACCCATCATGGCCAGGCCCGCGAGGGCGATGAAGGCCACATAGGATCCGATCATGTACACCTCGCCGTGGGCGAAGTTGATCATCCCGATGATGCCGTACACCATCGTGTAACCGATGGCGATCAAGGCATAGGTGCTGCCGATGGTCAATCCATTAACCAGTTGTTGGAAGAAATGGTAGATCTCAGGCATTACAGCGCTCCTAAAAACCTGATTTGCATTTCGCTGGCGGGCGATGGGCCCGGCCCGTTTCGTGGTCTTCGCCAAGTCAGTGGGCACAGCCAGGAAACCGCGGGTGACGGTTTTAAGATTTTCAGGTGAACCGGCTCCCGGATCGCGGGAATCAGGTCCATGAACCTCGTAAAACAAAGCCCACTGCTCGCACAGTGGGCTTCTCGGTCAGCTATTAGTCACGCAGTTACTGAGGGGAGACTTCGGTCTTCGGCTTGCCGAAGTGCCATTCGTAGACTACGAACTTGAAGTCTTTCAGGTCGCCTTTCTCGTCGTAGGACAGCTCGCCGGTCGGGGTCTTGAACTTGCCGGCGTGGATGGCGGCTGCCACCTTGTCGGTGTCTTCGGACTTGGCGGCTTCGATACCCTTGGCGATCAGCTCGACAGCGGAGTAGGCCGGGAACACGAACGGACCGCTAGGATCCTTGCCGTCAGCCTTGATGGCGTCGACGATGGCCTTGTTCTCAGGGTCAGCGTCGAACGACTTCGGCAGGGTGACCAGCAGGCCTTCCGAAGCGCCCTGGGCGATCTGCGAGATGGAGTCGTTGCCGACACCTTCCGGACCCATGAACTTGGCTTTCAGGCCCTTCTCTTGCGCCTGGCGCAGGATCAGGCCCAGCTCTGGGTGGTAGCCACCGTAGTAGACGAAGTCGACGTTGTTCTGCTTGAGCTTCTGGATGATCGAGGAGAAGTCCTTGTCACCGGCGTTCAGGCCTTCGAAGACGGCGACCTTGGTGCCTTTCTTCTCGAGGGTCTGCTTGACCGCGGTGGCGATGCCTTCACCGTACTGCTGCTTGTCGTGCAGGACGGCAACGACCTTGGGCTTGACGTGGTCGGCAATGTAGTTGCCGGCTGCCGGGCCCTGGGCGCTGTCCAGACCGATGGTGCGGAAGATCAGCTTGTAGCCACGGGCGGTGATTTCCGGGGAGGTGGCGGCGGGGGTGATCATGATCACGCCTTCGTCTTCGTAGATGTCGGACGCAGGCTGGGTGGAGCTGGAGCACAGGTGGCCGATGACGAACTTGACGCCGTCGTTGACCACTTTGTTGGCGACTGCAACGGCCTGTTTCGGGTCGCACGCGTCGTCATATTCCTTGGCCTCGAGCATCTTGCCGTCGACGCCACCCTTGGCGTTGATGTCTTTGATGGCCTGTTTGGCGCCGATGAACTGCATGTCGCCGTACTGGGTTACCGGACCGGTCTTGGGACCGGCGATGCCGATCTTGATGGTGTCGGCGGCAAACGAATGGCTGGCTACCCCGGCCAGGACCATTGCGGCGAACAGCTTGGAAATCTTGATCATAGTGCTCCACTCATTCTGTTGTAATTCTTATAGTCCTGGCGGCCAGGGCTACAGACCGGGCGGGATTTGCGGCACGCTCGTGCCATGTCGCAAGCCCACCTTCCCCCGGAACATGTCCCGGAACTGTACCGGTACAGTGTAGAGCGCTGTCGGAGCGCTTGAAAAGCGGGCAAAAAGCGCCTGTTTCCCGGGGTGTCGCATGATCGACATAAAGATATAGAAAAGCGCCATCACTTTGCCTCTATCCCGGGCCCAACCCCATACAACCGGGGCCCGTCGATCAAATTACGTATTTGAAACCGGGTTTTTCTGCAAAAATGCCGGCCTTTTCAAATGGCCATTCTGTCGGCAGGAAAACCCATGACTGATCACACAAGCACCCTCTATGCCAAATTGCTCGGCGAGACCGCGATTATCGAGTGGAAAGCCTTGGAGCGTTTCTGGGCCAAGGGTGACCTGATTTGGGTCGACCCCAGCCTGGACCTGATCGCTGTTGCCGAGGCGATGGCCGAGAATCGCAGCGAGATCTTCACCAAGTGGCGTAATGATGGCGTTGTCGGGCCGCTCACTGCAGAGCAGGCGCTAGACCTGCAAACCCGTGATCCTGAGATCTGGGCGGTGGTGGTTTCGCCGTTCATCGTGATCCAAGTGAAGAAAGCGGAATAATCGCGGGCTTTTTTAGTGCGAAAAAGCAGTTGATCGCACCTTGTTGGTGCGCGTTGACGCTGACGTAAGGTGGAAGTAAGTAACAAGTCGCCGGGGCGTTCGCCAGTGCGGTAACAGTTTACGGGATGCGTAATATCCCTGTAGGAGCGGGCTTGCCCGCGAATGCGTCCGCGCCGTCACTATTGCATTCGCGGGCAACTCGCAGCGGCGAACCGCCACTCCTGCAGGAGTCAGATGCCAGCCCTCAGTAATCCACCCGCCCGGTATGGCTGTTGAGCGAAATCACCCGGGTCTTGCCGATCCGATGCCTGAAGATCTCGCGCAGGTACTTCACCGCTTTCTTCACGCATTCGCGCGACAGGCGGATGTCGTTGATCGAGACGAAGCGGCTCTTGTCGTTGATCAGCTCGCGGTACTTCTTCTCGTACATCGGTTTGATCGCATACCAGTTGGTATCGAGTATTTTCGCCGGATTCTCGAACTCGTTTAGCAGGTCATCGATACGGTCTTCATCGAAATATTCGCTGGTGATGAATTCCAGGATCGCGTTGTCCAGCGTGTCGTCGAAACGGTAGGGCGTGCGCGCGAAGCAACGCTTGATGAAGGCCACGATCAGCGTCAGGAAGTCGTCCGACAGGCATGGGCTCTTGGCGATCAGGGTGGTCAGCGACAGGTTGGCCGAGGCGCCGATCACCAACGCGTAGCGCTTGAGCGTGGTGTTGGGGAACAGGCTGTTGAGGTGGGTCTTGAGCCGGTTCAGGTCCATGTACGACAGCTTGTAGTCCTTGGGCAGCGACACGATCGATACCACCGACGAGCAGTTCTTGAAGAAATGCAGGTCGTGCAGTGCCGCCGCGTCGAAGCCCGAGGCCTGGTACTGCTCCAGTGCCGCGCGATAGCGGCGCGACTCGATGGGCAGCAGGCTGATGCCCTCGATGGCCTGGGTCTGTTTGTTGAAATGGGGAAGGTCGATGGAGCGCAAGAACAGGTCGTCGATGTCCAGGCGCGGCGATTCGCGTTCGAACACCTTGAACTTGTCCGAGCCCTGCGCGGGCGCCTCCGGCACTACCGATTCGGCATAGGCGATGGCTACCGGGCCCGCGAGGCTCATGAACAGATCGTTGGCGTCCAGGCGGATGGTTTCGCCAATGTCGATGCCGGCGCGGCGGAAGTAGTTCTGGTCGTAGTCGGTGGTCACGGCCTGCGCGGTGAGGATGTTGAAGATCTGCTGGGAGATGTACTGGTTGGCGTGCTTCTCCATGGCATTGACGTCGATGTTCTGGATCGTTCCGTCATCGCTCTCTTCGGCGTAGCGCATGATGTCGTTGGAGATCAGCATCATGGCGTTCCACGGGCGGATGCGCCCCATGACGCTGGCTTCGCTGCTGTCTTCGTTATCGAAGTTGTACGAGAAATCCCATTCTTCGGACAAGTATTTGCACAACAGGCGCCCGGCATTGATGTGCAAGGCCTCGGACATTTCACTGCGGTGGTCGGAGGCATTGGGCAGCACACAGATGCCGCTGGTGAAGATCGGCTCGAAAACGAAAGAATGCCCGCCCTTGCCGTCGTTCTCGTCAGCCGGCTTGGTGTCGAAAGTCTTGTTCATGTACGAGTACTGCTGGGCCAGGCCGAACTCCGAGGCCATCCCTGAGCCGGTGCCGCCGCCGGCGCTGAAGATGTAGAAGTACAGGCGCGATTGGTTGGCCTTGATGCCGCAGGAATCGATCAGGTAGGAGTGGATCAGTTTCCAGTCGGCGCTCGAGAAGCGCTGGGTATCCTTGTTGAGGATGATCTTGGCCAGGTACTGGCCGAGGATCGGCGCATTGCCGGCGCCGCCGGCGTGCACCTCGGACAGGTCCATGATCTTCATCTTGCTGTAGTCGCGCAGGAACCCGCCGCGCTCACCCTTGCGCGAGAAGCGGATGCGCCCGGCGATGTCCTTGTCCAGATCGCCGAGCATCACCAGTGGCTCGACCAGAAATACCGGTTTGGCGCCCTTGTTCTGTACCAGGCGCAGGTTCTGTCGGATCCAGCGTGCAGGGCTGTAGCCGCCTTCGTTCCTGTTGCGGTCTTCGTTGTTGAACTCGTTGAGGAAGAAGGTGCGCGCGTTGTACACCAGTTCCGCCACGTCCAGGGCAATGTTCGAACCACAGCGCCCCAGGCCGATCAGGCATACCGAGGGGAACTGCTGGTCCAGACGCAATTGGCTTTCGTCTTCCGCGTGCAGGCCCTGCGGGAATACCAGGTCACGCAGGCCGTCGAGGTTGTCGAGGATGCGCTGGATATCGCTCTCGGTGAAGTACAGGTATTGCGCGGGGACGTTGCGGGTGGCCTGGCCGCCACCGAGGGTCAACGAGGTGCTGCTGGTGGAGGGCTCGGGCACTGCATTGGCAGAAGTATTATTGGAGGTCATAGTGCGCCATTTGCCTGGAGTGGTGGACGGTCGGAAGATATGTCATCTGGCCATTACGTAAATCCGGCGACTGTAGCAGTGCGCCTTTTGCCTATGCGATAGGGGTTTACCCTATGGTCGTTAGGGGTTTGCGCTGGCATCTGCACT
>NZ_JAYFUI010000003.1:0-6516 GCF_034961125.1 Pseudomonas machongensis
CAAGCTGTGTGCTGCGAGCGAATAGCTGCGCCCGGTCGAGTCGATAAGCACCGCAAACTGGTTCGAACGCCCCGCCGCTGCGGCCTTGAAGCCATCGCCAGCCTTGTACGAAAGGCCCGTGGCATCGATGTCATGACCCTTGGCACAACGTACCCAGCCTTTTTCCGACAGCACCACGGTGACCGGCTCGGTCGGCATCAGCTCGTTTTCCGACAGAGCCTTGGCCTCGGCGCGCTCGACGATCGGCGAGCGGCGGTCGTCGCCATAGGTTTCGGCGTCCTTGATCAGTTCGCTGCGTACCAGCTTGCGCAGCTTCGTCTCGCTGCCCAGCAAGGCCTGCAGCTTGGCCTGCTCCTTGAGCAACTCGTCCTGCTCGCCACGGATCTTCATCTCTTCCAGGCGCGCCAGCTGACGCAGGCGGGTCTCGAGGATGTAGTCGGCCTGGATCTCGGTCAGCTCGAAACGCTCGATCAGCGCCTGTTTGGGATGATCCTCGGTGCGGATGATGTGAATCACTTCATCCAGGTTGAGGAAGGCGGTGAGCAAGCCGTCCAGCAGGTGCAGGCGCTTCTCGACCTTGTCGAGGCGGAACTGCAGGCGCCGGCGCACGGTGCCGATGCGGAACTGCAGCCACTCCTGCAACAGCGCGCGCAGGTTCTTCAACTGAGGACGGCCATCGAGGCCGATGATGTTGACGTTGACCCGGTAGCTGTTTTCAAGATCGGTGGTGGCGAACAGGTGCTGCATCAGCTCGTCGGCATCCACACGATTGGAGCGCGGGATGATGACGATGCGGCACGGGTTCTCGTGGTCCGACTCGTCACGCAGGTCGGCGACCATCGGCAGCTTCTTGTTCTGCATCTGCGCGGCGATCTGCTCCAGCACCTTGGCGCCGGAAACCTGATGCGGCAGCGCGGTGACAACGATGTCGCCGTCTTCGACTCGGTACACCGCGCGCATGCGAATCGAGCCCTTGCCGGTTTCGTAGATCTTCTGGATCTCGGCCCGTGGCGTGACGATCTCCGCTTCGGTTGGGTAGTCAGGGCCCTGGATGTGCTCGCACAGTTGCTCGATGGTCGCCTTGGGCTCGTCGAGCAGGCGCACGCAGGCGCTGGCGACTTCGCGCAGGTTGTGCGGCGGCACGTCGGTGGCCATGCCCACGGCGATGCCGGTGGTGCCATTGAGCAGGATATTCGGCAAACGCGCCGGCAATACCTGCGGCTCCTGCAGGGTGCCGTCGAAGTTCGGCACCCAGTCGACGGTGCCCTGGCCCAGCTCGCTGAGCAGCACTTCCGAGTAGCGCGACAGCCGCGCCTCGGTGTAACGCATGGCGGCGAACGATTTCGGATCGTCAGGCGCACCCCAGTTGCCCTGACCGTCGACCAGCGTGTAGCGGTAGCTGAACGGCTGCGCCATCAGCACCATGGCTTCATAGCACGCCGAGTCGCCGTGGGGGTGGAACTTGCCGAGCACGTCGCCGACGGTACGCGCCGACTTCTTGTGCTTGGAGTCGGCATCCAGCCCCAACTCACTCATGGCATAGACGATGCGCCGCTGCACCGGCTTGAGGCCGTCGCCGACGTGCGGCAAGGCGCGGTCCATGATCACGTACATGGAATAGTTGAGGTAGGCCTGTTCGGTGAAGTCGGCCAGGGAACGGCGTTCGACGCCTTCGAGACTGTCCAGTAAGTCGCTCATGCGAGCCTCGTCATTTCAGGTTCTGGCGCAGCAGCATGGTGCCGCCGCGCTGAGTAAATTCAAGTTGTTTCAAAGCGCTCATGCCGAGCAGCACCGTCTGTCCGTCCAGCCCCGGCACCACCAGGGCACGGACATCGCGCAGGCGGATATCGCCCAGTTGCAGGCTGTCGAGCCGCGTGCGATAGCCCTCGGTGCGGCCATTGGCGGTACTGAGCATCACCGGCGCGCCGCGCTGCAGCGCCAGATCACGCGCCAATGCCTCGGGGATCGCCACATCGGTGGCGCCGGTATCGAGCATGAAGTGCACGACCTTGCCGTTGATCGCGCCATCGGCGACGAAGTGGCCCTGGCCATTGCTCAGCAGCCGCACCTCGATAAAGTCTTCGCCGCGTTCGGACTGCACGACACTGTTGGGGTTCTGCTGGCGATCCTCCCACTGCCCGAAAAAGCGCGTGGCGAGAAACATCGCTGCCGCCCAGGCGAGGACCATCAGGATCCGGCCCGCCCGCTTGCCCGCTGGCTGGCTCAAGGCTTCGCGCTCCAGCCGCCCGCTGGCGCGGCAAAGCGCCAGACGATAGGGCGGTTTTCACCATCGGCACGGGTGCCGTTGTTGTTGTCCAGGCCGATCCAGGCGCCGTCCTTGTCGATCACCAGAGCTTCGGCCAAGCCGAACGGCTGGTCGTAGCGACGCGTGTCGACCAGGGCATCGGCGGCGAACGACCAGCAGCGCTCGACCGCACCGGTGTCGGCGTCACGCCGACAAATGCGGAAGGCATTGCGTTCCAGGGTAAACAGCTTGCCGTCGAACAGTGCAAGGTCCGCGAAATCCCGCGACAGCGCCCGCGAGCCTGGCATCTGTGACGGTTGCATCTCCACCCCTGCCTCGCTGAGCAGCACACAGCTGCGTCCGCAGGTCCATACCGCTTGCTGACGCTGCACGGCGATCAGCCCCCGACGCTCGCGCTCGGCCGCCAACCACAGGCGGTCACCGGCCGGATTGATGGCCAGGCCCTCGAACAAGGCATTGAAGTGCAACAGCATGCCGCTGGCACGGGCCTGGCGAACCATGGCCGGATCGATCCTCAGCCAGTTCGGCTCGCCCTCGACCGGCAATTGCAGCACCGCCGCATGCGCCTCGCTGACCACATAGAAGTTGCCCGCGCTGTCACAGGTGATGCCTTCGAAATCCAGCTCGCCGCCACGGATGAACGACACTGCCCAATTTCGCGACTTCAGCCCCCAGGGCAGCCCGCTCTCCGGTACCGGCGGCGGGGTGAACACCAGGGCCTCGGCACGCCACACGCCATCTTGCTGTTCAAGCCGGTAGATTCGATCGTCGTCGCGGTCCGAGACGCCCCACAGGGCGCCACGGCACTGGGCCAGGCCCGACAGGTTACCGCCGCGCATGCCCTCGATCGGGTGCTCGGCGGTGAGCTTGAGCTCCGGCCAGTCGCTGGCGAAACTCGTCAAGCTGGCCAGCGCGAGCAAGGCTGCGACAAGCAGACGAATCAAACCAGGACCTCGGCCAGGTTGCCTTTGGTCTCCAGCCAGTTCTTGCGATCGCCCGCACGCTTCTTGGCGAGCAGCATGTCCATGATCTCGGTGGTACCGGCGAGGTCATCCAGGGTGAGCTGCACCAGGCGCCGGGTGTTCGGGTCCATGGTCGTTTCGCGCAATTGTGGCGGGTTCATTTCGCCCAGCCCCTTGAATCGGGTGACCTGGGGCTTGCCGCGCTTCTTCTCGGCGACCAGACGGTCGAGAATGCCGTCGCGCTCGGCCTCGTCGAGGGCGTAGTAGATCTCCTTGCCCAGGTCGATACGGTACAGCGGCGGCATGGCAACATAGACGTGCCCGGCCTCGACCAGCGGGCGGAAATGCTGGACGAACAGCGCGCACAGCAGCGTGGCGATGTGCAAGCCGTCGGAGTCGGCGTCGGCGAGGATACAGATCTTGCCGTAGCGCAGTTGCGACAGGTCGGTGGCACCCGGATCGACGCCGATGGCCACGGCGATGTTGTGCACCTCCTGGCTGGCGAGCACTTCGCCGCCATCGACTTCCCAGGTGTTGAGGATCTTGCCGCGCAGGGGCAGGATCGCCTGGAACTCCTTGTCACGCGCCTGCTTGGCCGAACCCCCTGCAGAGTCGCCCTCGACCAGGAACAGTTCGGCGCGCATCGGATCCTGTCCGGCGCAGTCGGCCAGTTTGCCGGGCAATGCCGGCCCTTGGGTGATGCGCTTGCGCTCGACCTTCTTGCTCGCCTTGAGGCGTCGGCCGGCGTTGCTGATCGCCAGCTCAGCCAGTTGCATGCCCAGCTCCGGGTGGGCGTTGAGCCACAGGCTGAAGGCATCCTTGACCACACCGGAAACGAACGCCGCGGCCTCGCGGGACGACAGGCGCTCCTTGGTCTGGCCGGAGAACTGCGGTTCCTGCATCTTCATCGAGAGCACGAAGGTGATGCGTTCCCACACGTCCTCGGGCGCCAGCTTGACGCCACGCGGCAGCAGGTTGCGGAACTCGCAGAACTCGCGCATGGCATCGAGCAGGCCTTGGCGCAGGCCGTTGACGTGGGTGCCCCCCTGGGCGGTAGGGATCAGGTTGACGTAGCTTTCCTGGACGCTGTCGCCACCCTCGGGCAGCCACAGCAGCGCCCAGTCCACAGCTTCCTTATTACCGGCCAGGCTGCCGCAGAACGGCTCGTCGGGCAGGCGCAGGAACTCACTGACCGAGTCGACCAGGTACGAGCGCAGACCATCCTCGTAGTGCCACTCGACCTTCTCGCCGGTGCCCTTGTCCTCGAAGCTGATCGACAGCCCTGGGCACAGCACCGCCTTGGCCTTGAGCACATGCTTGAGGCGGCTGATGGAGAACTTGGCCGAATCGAAATACTTGGGATCGGGCGCGAAGTAGACACTGGTGCCGGTGTTGCGCTTGCCGACCGTGCCGATCACCTCAAGCTCAGTGGCCTTGAAGCCATCGGCGAAGGTCATCTGGTACTCGTTGCCGTCACGCTTGACCCGCACGCGGACCTGGGTCGACAGGGCGTTGACCACCGAAATGCCCACGCCGTGGAGGCCGCCGGAGAACTGGTAGTTCTTGTTGGAGAACTTGCCACCGGCGTGCAGCTTGGTAAGGATCAGCTCGACGCCCGATACGCCTTCTTCAGGGTGGATATCCACCGGCATGCCGCGACCATCGTCGCTGACTTCCAGCGAGTGGTCGGCGTGCAGCACGACCTGGATCGACCGGGCATGACCGGCGAGGGCTTCGTCGACGCTGTTGTCGATGACTTCCTGGGCCAGGTGGTTGGGCCGGCTGGTGTCGGTATACATGCCCGGCCGCTTGCGGACCGGGTCAAGGCCGGAGAGGACTTCGATGGCGTCTGCGTTATAGGCGCTAGCGCTGGGATTGGCCATGGGTTCTCGTCGTCAGTCTGGTGAATGCAAAAAGGTCAAAATACAGAAAAATCAAGCGCGTCATACTGCGCCCTGGCAATGCCGGCGAAGGCCAGCAAGGCCGGCAGACGCTGGGCGAAGCCTTGGAAGCTGTGGTCGCCGCCGGCCTCGATACGCAGGGCACAGGCACGGTAATAACGCTCGGCATGGCGATAGTCCAGCGTTTCATCGGCGGTCTGCAACCACACTTGATAGCGTGAGGCATCCTCGGGGGGTGGCACTTCCAGTTCGGCCAGGGCCTGCACGTGATCGTGGGTCAGCTCCCAGGTTTCACCGCTGTAGTGGTTTCGCTGAGTACCGAGATAGCCGTCGAAATGCTTGTGTGGGGTCACTGCCGGATTGACCAGCAGGGCCTTGAGGCCATGGCGCTCAGCCAGGTGCGTGGCATAGTAGCCGCCGAGGGAGCTACCGACCAGCAGCGGCGTGCCGAGTTCGGCGATGCACGCTTCGAGCTGAGCCATCGCCTGGCGCGGATGATGGTGCAGTTCGGGGACGCGCAGCTGCGCGCTCAAACCGAGCTGTTGCATCACCGCCGCGAGCTGGCGCGCCTTGGTGGACAGCGGCGAGCTGTTGAAGCCATGGATATAGAGGATGGAACCCGACATGCTGCCCCCGGAATCTGTGGCTTCGCGCCCGACGATGCGGGCACAGGGACGCGCAGTGTAGCGCGTTCGCCGGGTTTTGGCGCAAGGGTGGGATTTTCGCAACACAATCTTCAAATCCAACGACAGGCGCGACCTTCGCAGGAGCGGTAAACCTGTCAGTAACCCGGGCTGTTGAAATCCAGGGTCACCACGAAATCCCTCGCCCGCTCGACGCCGGTCTCCAGCCGTCCGTCGGCATGCAACCGTAGCCAGCGATACCCTGGCTGCTCTTCACTGACCTTGAAGTCCTCGCTGCGCGCGGCGAACTGGATGCAGGTCGAGGGCGTGGCCAGCAAGCGAATACCGTCGCGGACCTCGTCCCACTCCTGATGGATGTGCCCCCACAGCAACGCCTTCACCTGTGGATATGCCCGCAGACGCTGCAGCAGCTCATCGGCATTGCGCAAGCCGATCGGTGCAATCCAGGCGCAGCCGATATCCACCGGCTGGTGGTGGCAGCACACCAGGCAGTGGCGCTCCCCCACCGATGCCAGCGCGTTATCGAGGATCGAGAGCTGGTCTTGTTCAAGAAGCCCATGGGTAGCACCCAGCACCGCCGAGTTGAGCATCACCACGCGCCAGGCGCCAATGTCGGTAACGGCATGGACCAGATCTGGCGCCACACGCGCCATGACCCTGGCCTCGTCATGGTTGCCCGGCAACCAACGGGTCGGCACGGCAAAACCCTCCGTCAGCTCTCGGAACGCAGCGTAGGACGCCAC
>NZ_JAYFUI010000004.1:0-4632 GCF_034961125.1 Pseudomonas machongensis
TGGCCGATGCGTCCGGCACCTTCAACGAGATGACCCGCGATGCCGCCTGGCGCCGGATGGAAGCTGCCGGTGCGCAACTGATGACCTGGTTCGGCGTGGCCTGCGAGCTGCACCGCGACTGGCGCAACGACGTCGAAGGCCTGGCCGCGCTGTGCTCCAACCACATCCCCGACTACCGCAACCTGATCACCAGCTACAACGCCCTCACCGCAGGCAAGTGAGCCGCCCCGCCAGGCGCCCTCTGCGGCGCCTGGTCAACTTTTGCTCAGGTATTCAGCAATGAACAACAGCAGCGTGGTCACCCTGGTGATCCAGCACAAGGTCCGGGCCGATGCCCTGGCGCACTACGAGACCTGGTTGCGTCATACCGTCGGGGTTGCCCGCCGCCAACCGGGTCATCTGGACGTGAACGTGATCCGCCCGGACGCCAATGGCGGTCAGTTCACCACCGTGGTGCGTTTTGCCGATGCAGGACAACTGCGTGCCTGGGTCGATTCACCGGAGCGCCAGCGCCTGGTCGCCGAAGTGCTGCCGCTGCTGGAGGAGGGTGACCAGACCCGTATCCACGATGACCCGGAGTTCTGGTTCACCCCATCCAGCACTGCAGCTACACAGCCTGCGCGCTGGAAGCAGGCGGTGCTGACTTATCTGGTTATCTGCCCGATGACCTTGCTGGTGCCCCTGTTGCTGGCGCCGCTGTTCGCAAAGGTGCCGCCGCTGGGCGGGCCGTTGGCGAGCAACTTGCTGGTCAACCTGTGCGTCATCCTCCCGGTGGTGTTCTTCATCATGCCGTGGGTGACGCGCCGCTGCGCCGGATGGCTGCGCCGTTGAGCGCACGCCTGACGTTCCACTGCTAGCGTTCAATCGCCCGATCACCCCACCGGACGGAGAGCACCATGAACCAGGACCCCACCGACAAGAGCCGCCGCCGTTTCCTCGCCAACAGCACCCTGCTCGGTGCGGCCGGCGCGCTCTGGTCCGCACTGCCCTTCACCGATTCCGCCCATGCCGACATTTCAGGAGATCCCATGACCGCCGACCTCATTCTGTTCAACGGCAAGCTGCATACCGTCGACCGTGAAAACCCCACAGCTACCGCCGTGGCCATCAAGGACGGGCGCTTCGTCGCCGTGGGCAGCGATGCCGAGGCCATGGCCCACAAGGGCAACAGCACGCAGATCATCGACCTGAAGCAGCGTACGGTGATCCCGGGTCTGAACGACTCGCACCTGCACCTGATCCGTGGTGGCCTGAACTACAACCTCGAACTGCGCTGGGAAGGTGTGCCATCGCTGGCCGATGCCCTGCGCATGCTCAAGGAGCAGGCCCTGCGCACACCAACGCCGCAATGGGTGCGTGTCGTGGGTGGCTGGAACGAATTCCAGTTCGCCGAAAAGCGCATGCCCACCCTCGAAGAAATCAACCAGGCAGCGCCTGACACGCCGGTGTTCATCCTCCACCTGTACGACCGGGCGCTGCTCAACCGCGCGGCGTTGCGTGCCGTCGGCTACACCAAGGACACGCCCAACCCGCCCGGTGGCGAAATCCAGCGCGACAAGTTCGGCAACCCGACCGGCATGCTCATCGCCCGTCCCAACGCGACCATCCTCTACGCCACCCTGGCCAAGGGGCCGAAGCTGCCGCTGGAATACCAGGTCAACTCGACCCGTCAGTTCATGCGTGAGCTCAACCGCCTCGGCCTGACCAGCGCCATCGACGCAGGTGGCGGCTACCAGAACTTCCCGGACGACTATTCGGTGATCCAGCAACTGGCCGACAACGACCAGCTGACCGTGCGTATCGCCTACAACCTGTTCACCCAGAAACCCAAGGAAGAGCTGGACGACTTCAAGAAGTGGACCTCCAGCGTGAAGGTGCACAGCGGCACCGACTTCCTGCGCCACAACGGCGCTGGCGAGATGCTGGTGTTCTCCGCTGCCGACTTCGAGGACTTCCTCGAGCCGCGTCCGGACCTGCCGCAGACCATGGAAGAAGAGCTGGAGCCGGTGATCCGTCACCTGGTCGAGCAGCGCTGGCCGTTCCGCCTGCATGCCACCTACGACGAGTCCATCTCGCGCATGCTCGATGTGTTCGAGAAGGTCAACCGCGACATCCCGTTCAACAACCTGCCGTGGTTCTTCGACCACGCCGAAACCATCTCGCCGAAGAACATCGAGCGGGTGCGGGCGTTGAATGGCGGGATTGCCATCCAGGACCGCATGGCCTTCCAGGGTGAGTATTTCGTCGACCGCTACGGCGCCAAGGCCGCCGAGAAGACCCCGCCGATCCAGCGCATGCTCGCCGAGGGTGTGCCGGTCGGTGCCGGCACCGATGCCACCCGAGTGTCGAGCTACAACCCGTGGACGTCGCTGTACTGGATGGTCAGCGGCAAGACCGTTGGCGGCCTGGAGCTGTATCCGGAAGGCCTGAGTCGCGCCACGGCGCTCGAGCTGTTCACCCATGGCAGCGCCTGGTTCTCCAGCGAGCAGGGCAAGAAGGGGCAGATCAAGGTCGGGCAATTGGCTGACCTGGCGGCGCTGTCGCTGGACTTCTTCAGCGTCGAGGAAGAGGCGATCAAGAGCATCGAGTCGGTGCTGACGGTGGTGGATGGCAAGGTTGTGTACGGCGCGGCGGAGTTCGACAAGCTCGGCCCGGCGCAGATACCGGTGGTGCCCGAGTGGTCGCCGGTGGCCAAGGTGCCGGGGCACTGGCGGGCCGGTGCGCCGCTGGCAGCGGCGGTACACCGGTGCGTCGGGCCGTGCGGGGTGCATGCGCACAGCCATGAGAAGGCCCGGCATTCGAGCGTGCCGGTGAGCGACTATCAGGGCTTCTGGGGAGCGCTGGGCTGTTCCTGCTTCGCGTTCTGAAACTCAAGCCATATCACTGACCGCAAACTCCTCGGCCAGATGGTCGATCAGCGAGCGTACCGAAGGCAGCAGCCCGCGCCGCGACGGGAAGATCGCATGGACGATCCCGCAGCGCGGCTGCCACGCCGGCAACATCTCCACCAGGCGCCCCTGGGCCAGGTCCTCGCGCACCGCCACCCGCGGCAAGTGCGCGATGCCCACCCCCGCCACCACGAAATGCCGCAGCGCGAACAGATCATCGGTGACCATGCGCGGCGTGTGCGTGATCACCAGCTTGCGCGCCATGTCCTCCCCCTGGAACAACTCCCATTGATACTTCTGCTGCGCCGCGCCCCAGTGCAGGCTTGGCAGCGAGCTCAGTACCTGCGGTTCGAAACCTTCGGGCAGTTGGGCGAGAAACGATGGATGGCCCACCAGGCATTGGGTGCTGTTGCTCAGCACCTTCATCACCATGTCGGTGTTCTCCAGCGGCGGGAAGCGCACCCGTAGCGCCACATCGAAGCCTTCATGCAACAGGTCGACGCGACGGTTGGTGCTCTCGATGAACAGCTCCACCTGCGGGTACTTGAGCATGTAGCGGGTGAGCATCGGCCCGACCCACGAGTTGAGCAGGGTGGTGGGGCAACTGATTCGCACCAGGCCACGTGGTTCGCTGCGGTTGCGCTCGATGATTTCTGCCGCGCCCTCGGCTTCCACACGCATGGCCAGGCAACGGTTGTAGTAGGCCTGGCCGATCTCGGTCAGCGAACAGTGGCGGCTGGTACGGTGCAGCAGGCGAACGCCAAGACGGTCTTCCAGGTCGGCGATGCGCCGACTGAGTTTCGACTTGGGCATGTCCAGCGCCCGGCCCGCCGGGGCGAAGCCGCCATGCTCGACGACCTGGGTAAAGAAATAGAGGGAATTCAGGTCTTCCAAGATCGTTCTCCAAACAGAACGCTACAGACAATTTTTGCAGTCTACCGCATCAAAGGTGATGTTTTTAATCTGTACTCATCAACGCGCAACACCCCACTTACCGCACATCGAAGACACATTGGGAGTACAGACCATGAGCCAATTCACCTACAACCGCCTGAACAAAGACGATGCCGCCGTACTGCTGGTCGACCACCAGGCAGGCCTGCTGTCGCTGGTCCGTGACATCGAGCCGGACAAGTTCAAGAACAACGTGCTGGCGCTGGCCGACCTGGCCAAGTTCTTCAACCTGCCGACCATCCTCACCACCAGCTTCGAGCAAGGCCCCAACGGCCCGCTGGTGCCGGAGCTCAAGGCGCTGTTCCCGGACGCGCCCTACATCGCCCGCCCTGGCCAGATCAATGCCTGGGACAACGAAGATTTCGTCAAGGCGGTGAAGGCCACCGGCAAGAAGCAGCTGATCATCGCCGGTGTCGTGACTGAAGTGTGCGTGGCCTTCCCGGCGCTGTCGGCCCTGGCCGAGGACTTCGAAGTGTTCGTGGTGGCCGATGCCTCCGGCACCTTCAACGAGATGACCCGCGATGCCGCCTGGCGCCGGATGGAAGCTGCCGGTGCGCAACTGATGACCTGGTTCGGCGTGGCCTGCGAGCTGCACCGCGACTGGCGCAACGACGTCGAAGGCCTGGCCGCGCTGTGCTCCAACCACATCCCGGACTACCGCAACCTGATCACCAGCTACAACGCCCTCACCGCGAGCAAGTGACCCAGCCAAACGCCGGTCGGTACGCCTCGTGACCGACCGGCCAGCCGCGCGATGGAATGTTCCTCGCGCCCCGCACTCAAGATCCAG
>NZ_JAYFUI010000005.1:0-4740 GCF_034961125.1 Pseudomonas machongensis
CGTTCGCCAGCGAACCCGTTTTCATAGGCGTCACGGTGTTTGGGCGGCGCCGTGCTCGTTCGCGAAAAGCACTTAGGTGTTCATATTTATGGCCACGCAGAGCGGGTACATCCGTGCCGGAATCCATCGATAAATTTTTTGTTACCAAGGCAAAAAAATGCCCTCGGTCGAACAGGCACACGCCGATTTGCCGCTTTTAATAAGAAGTATTACTATTTGCGACTTCTTGTCCCCGCCTCCCTGACGAGCCAGACCGTGTCCGGACACAAAGGCTTTCTCGACCACTATCACGAGCTGATCGGCACCTGGACGCGCAAGTTGCGCAGTCGTCAGCAGGCCGAGGATCTCGCCCACGATGCCTTCGTCCGCGTGCTGGAAAATCCGCGCGAGCAGGTCGAGCAGCCGCGCGCCTATCTGCACCAGACCGCACGCAATATTGCGGTGGATGGTTTCCGTCGCGAAGACCGCCGTCAGGCCCTGGAAATTGAACTGTTCGATGAGGGCGCCGGCCATGGCGCCGACCCGGAAGCCTATATGCACGCGCTGGAGTTGGCCGACACGGTCGAGCGGGCGCTGGCGCAACTGCCGGTCAACTGTCGGCGGGTGTTCATCTGGCAGAAGCTCGAAGGCTTGACCCAGGCCGAGATCGCCGAGCGCATGGGTTTGACCAAGAACATGGTCGAAAAGTATATGATTCGCACGCTCCGACATCTGCGTGAGCACCTGGACGTGACCACCAGATGAGTCAGGAGACCCTTTCGATGAATCAGCAAGGCGCCGACAACCCGCGCGAACAGGCCGCCGCCTGGTTTGTTCGCATGCAGGACGCGCCCGATGACAGTGCCCTGCGCGAGCGTCTGCAGCATTGGCTGGACGAGCGCCCCGAGCATCGGCAGGAATACGAACTGCTCGGCAGGTTGTGGTGTGCAGCCGATTTCATCCCTCCCGAGCGCCTCGAAGCCTTGTGCGAACCAGAGCCGGTGCGCCAACTGCCGCGCAGGCGCCTGCTGCGCCAGGCCCTGGCCGCGGGGGTGGCGCTGGCCGCGCTTGGCCTGGGTTGGGGCGGCTGGCAGTACCAGCAAATGAACCACCACGACGTGCTCGCCACGCAGGCGGGCGAGCGGCGCATGTTCGAGCTCCCGGACGGCTCGCGCCTGGAGCTCAACAGTGCCACGCGCATCGACGTTGCGTTCAGCGCCGGGCGCCGGCAACTGCGGCTGCTGGCCGGCGAGGCGATGTTCAGCGTCGCCCACGACAGCAGCCGACCGTTCGTGGTCGATACCGCGCAAGGCAGCGTCACCGTCACCGGTACCCGTTTCGACGTGCGTCAGGACAACGGCCTGACCCGGGTTGCCGTCGAGCAGGGTTCGGTGAAGGTCGAGGGCGCGGCGGGCTCGCTGGCACAGTTGGGGGCAGGGCAGGGCGCGCATATCGACCACCAGGGCAAGGTCGCCGCGCCCTACACGATCAACGCCGCCACGCTCACCGCCTGGCGCCAGGGCAAGCTGGTGTTCGACAACGCCACCCTCGCCGAAGTGGTCAGTGAAGTCTCGCGCTACCGCCGCCATCCGCTGTATGTCGCACCGGGCAAGGTCGCCAATCTGCGCCTTTCCAGCACCTTCAGCACCGACGATCCGGATGCGCTGCTGCGGGCTCTGCCGAACATCCTGCCGGTGGCCGTGAAAACCCACTCCGACGGCTCCAGCGAAATAATCGCGAAATAAATTCAGGTTTTTTTCGCCTCGTTCGTCTTCCCCGCCAGCTGCAACTGCCAAGCATTTACATTTGCATGCGGTTGGCATTCATCCCGACTTTCAGGACTGATCGAAGACGTGAACAACAACAAGCCCCTGCTTCATCTGCGCCGCCTGGCGCTGGCCCTGGCGGTCAGCGCCGCTGCCACCCACGGTTATGCCGCCCAGGCCCCGGCCGCCATCCAGATCCAGGCCCAACCGCTGGCCCAGGCCTTGGCCCAGCTCGGCCAGCAGACCAACCTGCAACTGTTCTTCAGCCCGGACCTGGTGGCCGGCAAACAGGCGCCGGCGGTGTCCGGTAACCTGGCCCCCGAGCAGGCGCTGCAACAGTTGCTGCAAGGCAGCGGGCTGACCTACGAGATGTCCCAGGACACCGTGGTGGTCAAGCCGGTGCAGAGCGCTGGCACCTTGACCACCGGTAGCCTGGAACTGGCGCCTACGGATGTGAAGGTGGTGGGTGACTGGTTGGGCGATGCCGACCAGACCGTGGTGCAGAACCACCCCGGCGCGCGTACCGTGGTGCGCCGTCAGGAAATGGTCGAGCAGGGCACCATGAACGTGCGCGACGCGCTGCGTGGCATCCCAGGCGTGCAGGTACAGGACTCCAACGGCACCGGCGGCAGTGACCTGTCGCTCAACGTCGGGGTGCGCGGCCTGACCTCGCGCCTGTCGCCACGCTCGACCGTGCTGATCGACGGCGTGCCGGCGGCCTTTGCTCCTTATGGTCAGCCGCAGTTGTCGATGGCGCCGATCTCCTCGGGCAACCTCGACAGCATCGACGTGGTCCGCGGTGCAGGCTCGGTGCGTTATGGCCCGCAGAACGTCGGCGGGGTCATCAACTTCGTCACCCGAGCGATCCCGGAAAAAGCCACGGCCGAGCTGAGCACCACCCTGGAAACCTCCAGGTACGGTGGCTGGAAACACACAGAGTCGGCCTTCGTCGGCGGTACTGCCGACAACGGCATCGGCGTCGCGTTGCTGTACTCCGGCGTCAACGGTAACGGCTACCGCCGCAGCAACAACGACAACGACATCGATGACGTGCTGCTCAAGACCCACTGGGCACCCACCGACAGCGACGAGTTCTGGCTCAACTTCCACTACTATGACGGCCGCGCCGACATGCCCGGTGGCCTGACCCAGGCGCAGTTCGACCGCGATCCGTACCAGTCTGTGCGCGACTACGACTACTTCAGCGGCCGTCGCAAGGACGTCTCGTTCAAGTGGCAGCGCCAGCTCGACGAAGCCACTCAATTCGAAGTGCTGACCTACTACACCGACAGCTTCCGCGGCAGCGCCATTGCCGCTCGCGACCAGCGCACCCTGTCGTCGTTCCCGCGTAACTACACCACCTTCGGTATCGAGCCACGCGTGTCGCGGGTCTTCTTCACCGGGCCTGTGACCCAGGAAGTCAGCGTCGGTTATCGCTACCTGAAGGAAACCATGCGCGAGCAGGCATCGCGCCTGGCGCTGATCGACAACGTGCCGACCGTCACCCCGACCTCCGATGGCCACGTCTACCAGGACCGTACCGGTGGTACCGAGGCCAGTGCCTACTACATCGATGACAAGATCGACGTTGGCAACTGGACCATCACCCCGGGCATTCGCTTCGAGCACATCAACACCGACTGGCGCGACCGTCCGGTGCTGGACACCAACAACCGCCCGGTCCCGGAGAAGAACCGCAGCATCACCAGCAACGAGCCGCTGCCGGCCCTGAGCGTGATGTACCACATGTCCGAGGCGTGGAAATTGTTCGCCAACTACGAGACCTCGTTCGGTAGCCTGCAGTACTTCCAGCTGGGCCAGGGCGGCTCGGGTGACAACACCGCCAACGGTCTGGAGCCGGAGAAAGCCAAGACCTACGAGATCGGTACCCGCTATGACGACGGCCACTTCGCTGGCGAGCTGACTGCGTTCTACATCGACTTCGACGACGAACTGCAGTACATCAGCAACGACGTGGGCTGGACCAACCTGGGCGCGACCAAGCACCAGGGTATCGAGGCATCGGTGCGCTATGACCTGGCCGGGCTGGATCCGCGACTGGACGGCCTGTCGGCCAATGCCGGCTTCACCTACACCCGTGCCACCTATGAAGGTGAGATCCCTGGCTTCAAGGGCCGCGACCTGCCGTTCTACTCGCGCCAGGTGGCCACGGCCGGGCTGCGTTACCAGATCAACCGCTGGACCTGGAACCTGGATGCCTATGCCCAATCCAAGCAGCGCGCACCGGGCACCGGGGTCAATGCCGACGGCAGCTTCACCGGCAACTACATCACCCAGCCGAGCGCCGATGGACAGTACGGCAACATTCCGGGCTACGTGACCTGGCATGCGCGTGGTGGTTATGACTTCGGCCCGCAGCTGTCGAACCTGAAGCTGGCGGCGGGGGTGAAGAACATTTTCGACAAGCAGTACTACACCCGTTCCAGCGACAACAACGCCGGGTTGTACGTGGGTGAGCCGCGCACCTTCTATGTGCAGGCCAGTGTAGGGTTCTGATACCGAGTCGCCCCATTCGCGGGCAAGTCGGATCGCCGCACCGCCGCTTGTGTCTTGATAGGGGATTAGAATCTGGAGTGAGAGCGGTGAATGGCAAGCTGAATGCCGCGTGTGCCTTGAGCACGAGTGGGAGCACAAGCTGCCATTCACCGTTCCACTTTGGCGAGAGCCCGAACAGTTGGATGCGGCCTTGATCTCGAATCACAAGCGTGGGCCAAGCCAAAGTCCTCTCACTCTGTTGAGTCTAGGAGATTTTGGTGATGGTTTCCTTTGTGGGTATCGATGTTTCTAGTCGCACGCTGGACATAGCGGTCCGTCCCCAGAGCCTCACGATCAATGTCACCAACGATCGGGCAGGTTTCGAGGTATTGGAGAAGAGCCTTCGAGGTCTCAAGGTCAAGCGTGTCCTGCTGGAGGCGACAGGCGGATACGAACGCGAGGTGCTGAGCTTTCTGCAGAGCGCTGGCTACAAGGTCAT
>NZ_JAYFUI010000006.1:0-18023 GCF_034961125.1 Pseudomonas machongensis
CTACGCGGGCCGCCTCCGCTTTCAATGGACGGGCGGGTCAGGGCGGCGAGCTGGGCGCGGTTGGGTTTTTCCGCCTTGCGCAAGGCGTCACGCAGGGCCTGGGGCTGGGTCGTGCGACCTACATGGCTGAGGGCGCTCTGGCTGAATGCCTCCTGCTCGTCGTCATCGAGGCAGAACACCAGCGCCGGTGGCGCCTCGCGTTCGCACAGACGCGCCGCCACCTGCAGGCCATCGAGGCCCGGCATGCGGGTGTCCAGCAGGACGACATCGGGTTTGAGGCTATCGATCAGCGCCAGGGCCTCCTCGCCATTGGTGGCACTGGGCTCAAGCACCGTATAGCCCTCGAGCTCACCAAGCAGTCGGCTCAGGCGCTCGCGGGCCTGGGGTTCATCATCAACGATCAGGACATTCATAATTGCGCTGGATTCCTGAGTGAGTCTCGCAGTGGGTACAAGCGTAGACAGGAGTCGGTGACCGTTGTAACGGTCACGCTACAGACCCATGCGAAGGCCAAAGATTCACTGGCCTGGCAGAATCGCTGCCAGTCCTCTGTCCAACTGTAGACGGTCCGTGGAACGCTGCCGTTCAATCGTTGAATATCCTGTGGCGCCCGCCACCCGGCGTACCCCGGCAATTTTCTCGCGACCGGCGCCCTGCTTAGCGAAGCCCAACCCTGCTATGATCGGCGCCACTTTTTCATTCACGCCTTCTATGAGTGGATCCATGAGCACCGACAAGACCAACCAGTCCTGGGGCGGCCGCTTCAGTGAGCCCGTCGACGCCTTCGTCGCCCGTTTCACCGCCTCGGTCGATTTCGACAAGCGCCTGTACCGTCACGACATCATGGGTTCGATCGCCCACGCCACCATGCTGGCGCAGGTCGGCGTACTCTCCGACGCCGAGCGCGACACCATCATCGATGGCCTGAAGACCATCCAGGGTGAAATCGAAGCGGGCCAGTTCGACTGGCGTGTCGACCTCGAAGACGTGCACATGAACATCGAGGCACGCCTGACCGACCGTATCGGCATCACCGGCAAGAAGCTGCACACCGGTCGTAGCCGCAACGATCAGGTCGCCACCGACATCCGCCTGTGGCTGCGTGACGAGATCGACCTGATCCTGGGCGAGATCACCCGCCTGCAGCAGGGTCTGCTGGAGCAGGCCGAGCGCGAAGCCGAAACCGTCATGCCCGGCTTCACCCACCTGCAGACCGCCCAGCCGGTGACCTTCGGCCACCATCTGCTGGCTTGGTTCGAAATGCTCAGCCGCGACTACGAGCGCCTGGTCGACTGCCGCAAGCGCGCCAACCGCATGCCGCTGGGCAGCGCAGCGCTGGCCGGTACCACCTACCCGATCAACCGTGAACTGACCTGCAAGCTGCTGGGCTTCGAAGCCGTGGCCGGCAACTCGCTGGATGGCGTCTCGGACCGTGACTTCGCCATCGAATTCTGTGCGGCCGCCAGCGTGGCGATGATGCACCTGTCGCGTTTCTCCGAAGAGCTGGTGCTGTGGACCAGTGCGCAGTTCCAGTTCATCGACCTGCCTGATCGCTTCTGCACCGGTAGCTCGATCATGCCGCAGAAGAAGAACCCGGACGTCCCGGAGCTGGTGCGTGGCAAGACCGGCCGCGTGTTCGGCGCCCTGACCGGCCTGCTCACGCTGATGAAAGGCCAGCCGCTGGCCTATAACAAGGATAACCAGGAAGACAAGGAACCGCTGTTCGACGCCGCCGACACCCTGCGCGACTCGCTGCGTGCCTTTGCCGACATGATCCCGGCGATCAAGCCCAAGCACGCAATCATGCGTGAAGCGGCGCTGCGTGGTTTCTCCACCGCCACCGACCTTGCCGACTACCTGGTGCGCCGCGGCCTGCCATTCCGCGACTGCCACGAGATTGTCGGGCACGCCGTGAAGTATGGCGTCGACACCGGCAAGGACCTGGCCGAGATGAGCCTGGACGAGCTGCGTCAGTTCAGCGACCAGATCGAACAGGACGTGTTTGCCGTACTCACCCTGGAAGGCTCGGTGAACGCGCGCAACCACATCGGCGGCACCGCGCCGGCACAAGTGCGTGCAGCGGTTGCGCGCGGCAAGGCGCTGCTGGCTTCCCGCTAAGCGCGTACCGAGGGCCGCGCCCTCGAATCACCACACAAGGCCGCTGCCACAGGACACCTCGAACCCTGTGGAAGCGGCCTTGTGCCGTGATGGGCCGCACAGCGGCCCTTCTTCCCATCACCGCTTGTTCTGCACCATCTCCATGAACCTTGGCATCGCCGCCTCCTTGTCCGCCACGATCCGCGCCATGTGCGGATGCTCGCGCAGCTTCCCCAACAGCGCCGCTGCCTGTGGGAAGTCCGCCAGGAAATCGATCCCCAGCACCTTCTTGCCCACCGCACACGCCAGGTCGACCGAGAAGCAGAACATCAGGTCAGCCAGGGTCAGCTTTTCGCCAGCGACATAAGGCGCGAACTTGCCGTTGCGCTTGAGCGTGGCAAAACCTGCCAGCAGCTCACTGCGCGCCCGCTCCTTGATCAGCGGCTCCACCGCCGTACCGAAGAACGCTTCGGCGTAGCAGGTACGTGCAGGCAGTTCGATGTACAGCTCGATCTCCTTGAGCAGCTCACGCACCTTGGCCTGCCCGAATGCATCACTGGGCAGCAGCGGATGCTCGGGGTGGGTCTGCTCGATGTAGTCGAGGATCACGTTTGTCTCACTGAGAAAGCCGTGTTCGGTTCCCAGCACCGGAACCTTGCCACGCGGGCTGATGGCCAGCACCTCGGGCGTCTGCCCGGAAACGAACGGCACTTCCTCGAAGGGCACGCCTTTTTCCAGCAGGGCCAGCTTGACCATGTTGTAGTAGTTGCTGACCGCGAATCCGTAGAGCTTGAGCATGAACGACAGCCTCCAGGCCGTAAGGGGTTGGCCTGGCTGTTATAGCCGCCTGGCCACCCCCTGACCAGCATCATGGCGCGCGTCGATGACCGGGCATTGCCGACACAGGCATGGCACACTGTCGCTTTCATCACAGGAGTAGCGCCATGAGCGAACCCACCGACATCGAAAACGACGACGAAGAATTCGCCGAGGCGACGCTGACCCAGGCCATCGAGAACCAGATCGAGAGCGGCAATCCGCCTGCCGCCAAGGCCACCTTCAACAAGCTGACCCTGGTCGGCTACGAACGCGAAGACATCCTCAACCTCATGGCCCACGTGCTGGCCATCGAGATCGACGCGCTGCTCACCGAGGACCGGGCGTTCGATACCGAGTGGTACGAAAATGCCCTGCGTGCCCTGCCCGAGTTGCCACCTGAGGCAAATCAAGGCGACGACGACGAAGCCTGACTACACTCCTGACTTCCATCCTCGTCTGAGAAGTCAGGAGTCGCCCCATGTCCTTTACCCCCGAATTGATCGCCGAACTGGAAGTCCTTGCGCTGTTCAACCTCGACAGCAGCCAGGAAGGGATCAAGATTCACGCCAATGCCTCGCCAGCCCTGGTCGCTGCGGCCAAACGCCTGCATGACAAGCAACTGACCGATCAGCCAGACGGCGGTTACCTGACCAGCCTGGGACACGATGCGGTGGAGAGCGTGCAGTTGCTGTTGAATGTGCTGAAAAACCCACAGCCTGCATAACTGCACCGGCCTCATCGCGGGACAAGCCCGCTCCCACAGGTACGGCGCTGAGCCCAGAGTCAGCGCCGTACCTGTGGGAGCGGGCTTGTCCCGCGATGAGGCCCATAAAGACACCGCACTTTCTCAGGCGCTGGAAAAATGGCGTCAAAATGCCACTCACCCTCTTATCCGACCTCGCCACTCAGGCTAAACTCGCCGATGCTCCCCCGGTCTGCCTGAGTGCGTCATGAACCACCCCCATGAAATTCGCCCCGATCTGCACGACGGTATCGACCGCAAGGTGCTGTCGACCCTGCGCGGGCGCTTTCTCCAGCTGAACCAGGGGCGTCTCGAGCGAGCCATGGAAGGACTGTCCAGCCGCCAGCAGCAGGTACTGACGCTGCTGCCGCTGTTCTTCCACGTCAATCATCCGCTGCTGCCAGGCTATGTGTCGGGTAGCACGCCAGCGGGCGTCTCGGGCTTCGAACCGGACGCCGATCTGTTGGCCGAGGCCCAGCGCCTGACCCGATCCTTCACCTACAAGGCCCGCCACGGCAACCCGCCACGGCCGATTCACGGGCTGTTCCTCATGGGCAGCCTCGGCACCCTGGCCCAGGCCGAGCAAAGCGACATGGACCTGTGGGTCTGTCATGCGCCGGGGATTGGCGAGGGCGCCCTGGCCGAGCTGCGGCGCAAATGCCAGTTGCTCGAGGCCTGGGCCGCTACCCAAGGCGCCGAGGCGCATTTCTTCCTGATCGAGCCCCAGGGCTTTGTCCAGGGCGAACGCGACAGCCAGCTCAGCTCGGACGACTGCGGCACCACCCAGCACTACCTGCTGCTCGACGAGTTCTATCGCACGGCGATCTGGCTGGCCGGACGCACGCCGCTGTGGTGGCTGGTGCCGGTCTACGAAGAGCACAACTACCAGGCCTACACCCAGACGCTGCTGTCCAAGCGCTTCATTCGCGCCCAGGACGACCTCGACCTCGGCCACCTCGCCCACATCCCGCCGGGTGAGTTTGTCGGCGCCGGGCTGTGGCAACTGTTCAAGGGCATCGACTCGCCCTACAAATCGCTGCTCAAGCTGCTGCTGACCGAGGTCTACGCCAGCGAGCACCCCGAAGTGCGCTGCCTGAGCCTGGACTACAAACGTGCGGTGTTCGCCAACCGCCTGGACCTCGACGAGCTGGACCCTTATGTCATGGTCTACCGGCGGATCGAGCAGTACCTGCAGCGCCGCGGCGAGCACGCGCGCCTGGAGCTGGTTCGACGCAGCCTCTACCTGAAGGTCAACAAGAAGCTCAGCGCCCTGGCCCGCACACGCAGCACCGGCTGGCAGCGCCAGCTCCTGGAGCGCCTGACCGAGGAGTGGGGCTGGGACGAGCGCCAACTGGCCCTGCTCGACAGCCGCAGCCAGTGGAAGGTCCGCCAGGTGGCGGTCGAGCGTCGCGAGCTGGTGGCCGAGCTGAACTACAGCTACCGCTTCCTCAGCCAGTTCGCCCGCGACCAGAACGCCAGCAGCCGCGCCGATCAACGCGACCTCAACGTGCTGGGTCGGCGCCTGTACGCAGCCTTCGAGCGCCGCGCCGGCAAGATCGAGGTCATCAACCCGGGCATCGCCCCGGACGTCGCCGAAGACACCCTCACCCTCGTCCAGTCGCCCAACCGCAAGGAGCCGGGCACCCACCACTGGGGCCTGTACAACGGCAACCTGGGCGTGCACGAGTGGGAACATTTCAGCCCGATCAAACGCTGCCGCGAACTGCTCGAACTGCTGACCTGGGCCCATCGCAACGGCGTCATCGACAGCAGCACACGCCTGGCCCTGCACCCTGGTGTCAGCGACCTGAGCGAATTCGAGCTGTTCAACCTGCTGGGAAGCTTGCAGCAGAGCCTGCCGCTGCCGCTGCCGAACGTCAGCGACATCGACCTGCTGCAACCGAGCGTGGCCCAGGAAGTCCTGCTGCTGGTGAATGTCGGCCTCGATCCGCTGCGTCAACACCGTGACCTGAACATCCTGATGACCACCGAGCGCACCGACTCGCTGAGCTACGCTGGATTACGCGAAAACCTGGTGCTGACGCTCGACCAGGTCACCCTCAACAGCTGGAACGAAGTGCTGGTGCAGCGCTACGACGGCGAACACGCCTTGATGCGCTGTCTGCGCGACTTCCTCAACAGCCGTGGCCTACGCAACCCGCGCCCGCGCCTGACGGTGCGCTGCTTCTGCCACAACCGCGCGCAGGCCATCGCCCAGCGCGTCGAGGAACTGTTCAACACCGTGCAGGGCCTGCTTGAGCGCGATCTCGGTCATCGCTTCCTGCTGCAAGTCGCGCAGCATACCCATGTGCTGGCTCTCGACGCGGGCCAGGTCGAGCTGACCACGCTGGAAGGGCACGCTGCGCTGCTCACCCACCTGGGCGAAGAACGCACGCACTACAGCCCCTTGCAACTGGATGGCCAAGCCCTGACGGACCACGACTTGCCGCTGTTGCTGGCACTGGGTCAGCCGGAGTGCATTCAGGTGTTCTATCGCCTGCATGAAGCGTACGCCGACCTCTACGTGCTCGACGAGCATGGTGCGCTGTGGCATCAACAATCGCCGCTGCAGGACGAAGAGCACATGCTGTTGCCCTTGCAGCGTTTCCTGAACTCGGTGGCCATGCGCCGCAGGGCGCGTCTGCCGCTGGACGGTCGCCAGGCGGCGCTGGATATCCACTATTACCAGTTGCTGCCCAATGGGCCGGGAAAGGCGCGGAGCGTGGAGCGGCGCCCGACACCGGCAGTGGACGAAGCCCAGCCCTACTACGAAGTGCAGGCGATCGTTCAGGCCGCCCCGCAGCAGGCGCCACAGGTCACGCTGTATTGCAATCAGCTCGAGTATTCCGAGCTTGAGTACGGCGACCAGCTGTATGCCGTGGTCGCGCGGCAGATCCTCGAGCAGCGCCGTAGCGCCGGTCATTACCGCTGCTATATCACTGACTTGGACCTGTCGGGCCTGGACGACGAACTACCCGCCTCGACTGTGGTTCTGCTGCGGCACAAGCAAGCCCTTGAGCAGGCACTGAACGACGGCCTGCACCTGCAACAGCGCACATCGCAGCACTGACCCAGCATCAATTCCCGCTGCTATCAATCCATTGGCCGCACCACCATCAAGCGCTCTCAGCACTGGAGTACTTGATGATGAACAAAGCATGTTGGATGGGCTCGTCCCCTGAACTGGGCAGCTTGCGTATTCACGAACTGATTCTGCCCGGCAGTCACGACTCGGGCATGGACACCGAGGTCGGCGGCGTGATCGCCCAGGAGCTCACCCAGGACGTTCCCTGTATCGATCAGGTCCGTGGCGGTATTCGCGTGCTGGACTTGCGCGTGCGGGCATACCACGAATACACCCTGGATCAACCCTACCGCTATCAGCTGTTCCATATGAGCAGCTCCGGGCGCACCCTGTTCGGCGACGTCCTCAATCAGCTCAAGCAGTTCTTCAAGGAGCCGGCCAACGCCAAGGAAATCGTGATCCTCGACTTCCATCAGTTCGATCGGTTCGGCGAAAACGAACACGGCTGGCTGCGCGAGGCGATGAACCAGCACTTCGGCTCGATGTTTATCCCCAGGTCACTGAGCAACCTGACACTGGATGATTTGTGGAGCCAACACCCGGGCAAGAACATCGTGATCGCCTACAACCATGGAGACCGCGGCGATTACTGGCCTGGCGTACGTCAGGTGTGGATCGGTGAAAACGCACCATCTACCGCCACGCTGAAGGCGTTCATGGACAAGCAACCACCGGTGGACGATACCTGGGGCGAGCTGAGCGCAATCCAGTGCGCCAAGTACAACTTGGCCGAACTGTTCCGCCCGGACGACTTCAGCGACAAGATCGACCAATGGTTCGAATCGAAGGACTTGAACAGCTACATCCAGAAATTCCGCATCATCAACACCGACTGGTCGCTGCGCAGCCGCATAGTCGACAACTGCATCCATGCCAGCCAACTGCGGGCCAGGCAGGCCCGCTGATGCATGCCCGGCAAGGCCTCGCCTGTGGCCTTGCTGTATTGGCCAACTACAGGTCGAAATCACCCGCCGCTTCAGGCTGGTATTCCACCTCGAGCAGCTTGAGCTTTAGGGTCTTGCCACCCGGCGCCGGCCAGTCGATCTGGTCGCCCACCGACAACCCCAGCAGCGCACAGCCGATCGGTGCCAGGATCGAGACTTTGCCTTCGGGCCCTGCATCCTTCGGGTAGACCAGGGTCAGGTGATAATCCTTGCCGGTGGCTTCCTCGCGGCAGTGCACGCGCGAGTTCATGGTCACCACGCCCGCCGGGACCTCCTCGTGGCCGACCACCTGTTCGGCGCGGTCCAGCTCGTCCTGCAGGGCGAGCACACCCGGCGTGCTTTCGTCGAGGCTGTCGAGCAGACGCTCAAGACGCTGCACGTCCAGTCGGGTGAGGATGAGGGAAGGCTTGGTGCTCATGGTCCAGTCAGACTCCTTTCAACGAAGTATTTCAAGCTGTAGATAAAGCAAAACCCCGCCCAAGGGCGGGGTTTGAGAATGCTTCTGGCGCGGCCAGTACCGGATTGACACTACCACAGCCGGGCAAATACTCAAGCCTGTGGCGTCGAAGCCCTCAGCGCGTCGGCCTCGCGGCAGATCTGCCGCCGCCGTTCGTCATCGGCCGAACGCCATTCTCGGATATGCTCCACATGCCGCATGCATCCGGTGCAGACCCGACGCTCGTCGAGTCGGCAGACGCTGATGCACGGCGAAGGCACGGCCGGGCTGACGTTGCTGTAGAGCGGCTTGGGCGGCCGCGGTTGCTCGCTCATCTCAGATCTCGTCGAAGTCCAGCTTCTCGCCGACTCGCTCCCAGACGATGCGCTCGAGCATCTCACCGAGCAGTTCTTCGCTCTTCTCGCAGACCCACTTGCCGCTCTCTTCGTCATAGTCGAAGTGGAAACCGCCCGAGCGGTCGGCCAGCCACAGCTGACGCAGCGGCTCCTGGCGGCTGAAGATCAGTTGGCTGCCGTTGTCGAACTTGATCGTCAGGACACCGGCGGAGTTTTCCATGTCCAGGTCCAGGTCGGTCTCATCGAACAGATCCTCCAGGGCCTGTTGGGTCGCGTCGACCAGGTCGTGGAAACGCGCTTCGCTCAAACTCATTGCAGGAACCTCGAAAATGGCTGCACACACGCAAGCCGGGCACGATACGACCGCTGGGCGCTGATTGCAAAGACTAGCGACCGGCAGCACCGAGCCCAACCCTCACAGCCACCAAGCCTGGCCCGCCCGACGGACCGGCCCTTGCATAGGCAATCCGCTGGTCGCTCGGTATACTCGGGCGCAATACTGCTTATTTCAAAGGATTTCACCCATGAAGCGCCTGATTTCCTCCATTGCGGCGCTGGTCGCTGTAGCCTGCCTCGTTTCGGCCTGCGGTCAGAAAGGCCCCCTGTACCTGCCTGAAGACGGCAAGGACGGCAAGAGCGCACGCAAGTCGTCGCACCAGCACGCGCAGCCGGCCAAGGCCGCCCCGCAAGACGAAGAATCGCTGCCAGAGCAGTCGCCAGAGCAGTAAGGAAATCCAATGGACGCATTCAACTACCGCGACGGTGAACTGTTCGCGGAAGGCGTGGCCCTGTCGGCCATCGCCGAACGTTTCGGCACGCCCACCTACGTCTACTCGCGCGCCCACATCGAGGGCCAGTACCGTAGCTACACCGACGCCCTGCAAGGGGTCGAGCACCTGGTGTGCTTCGCGGTCAAGGCCAACTCCAACCTCGGCGTGCTGAACCTGCTTGCACGCCTTGGCGCGGGCTTCGACATCGTTTCCGGTGGCGAACTGGAGCGTGTGCTGGCCGCCGGCGGCCGGGCCGACCGCGTGGTGTTCTCCGGCGTCGGCAAAACCCGTGAAGACATGCGCCGCGCGCTGGAAGTCGGCGTGCACTGCTTCAACGTCGAATCCACCGACGAACTCGAGCGCCTGCAAGTGGTGGCTGCCGAAATGGGCAAGGTCGCCCCGGTCTCGCTGCGGGTCAACCCGGACGTCGATGCCGGCACCCACCCGTACATCTCCACTGGTCTCAAAGAGAACAAGTTCGGTATCGCCATCGCCGATGCCGAAGCCATCTACGTGCGCGCTGCACAGTTGCCCAACCTGGACGTGGTCGGCGTCGACTGCCACATCGGCTCGCAACTGACCACCGTCGACCCGTTCCTTGACGCCCTCGACCGCCTGCTCGACCTGGTCGACCGCCTTGCCGACTGCGGTATTCACCTGCGTCACCTCGACCTGGGCGGCGGCGTTGGCGTGCGCTATCGCGACGAACAACCCCCGCTGGTGGCCGACTACATCAAGGCCATCCGTGAACGCGTCGGCGCACGCGACCTGGCCCTGGTGTTCGAGCCGGGCCGCTACATCGTCGCCAACGGCGGCGTACTGCTGACCCGCGTCGAATACCTCAAGCACACCGAGCACAAGGACTTCGCCATCATCGATGCAGCGATGAACGACCTGATCCGTCCGGCGCTGTACCAGGCCTGGATGGGCGTCAGCGCGGTCAAGCCACGCGAAGGCGAAGGCCGTGCCTACGACCTGGTCGGCCCGATCTGCGAAACCGGTGACTTCCTCGCCAAGGATCGCCAGCTGAACCTGGCCGAAGGCGATCTGCTGGCCGTGCAGTCCGCGGGCGCCTATGGTTTCGTCATGAGCTCGAACTACAACACCCGTGGCCGTTGCGCCGAAATCCTGGTCGATGGTGACCAGGCCTTCGAAGTCCGCCGCCGCGAGACCATTGCCGAACTGTTCGCCGGCGAAAGCCTGCTGCCGGAGTGAACCCATGCTGCTGCGTTTCACCAAGATGCACGGGCTGGGCAACGACTTCATGGTCCTGGACCTGGTCAGCCAGCACGCGCACATCCAGCCCAAGCATGCCAAGCAGTGGGGTGATCGCCACACCGGCATCGGCTTCGACCAGCTGCTGATCGTCGAGGCACCGAGCAATCCGGAAGTGGATTTCCGCTACCGGATCTTCAATGCCGATGGCTCCGAAGTCGAACAGTGCGGCAACGGCGCGCGCTGCTTTGCCCGTTTCGTGCTGGACAAGCGCCTGACCGCCAAGAAACGTATTCGCGTCGAAACCAAAGGCGGTGTCATCGAGCTTGATGTGCAGAACGACGGCCAGGTCTGTGTCGACATGGGCCCGCCGCGCTTCAACCCGACCGATATCCCCTTCGTTGCCGACCAGCAGGCGCTGAGCTATCCACTGGAAGTCGATGGCCAGGTTCACTCGATCGCCGCCGTGTCCATGGGCAACCCGCATTCGGTGCTGCGCGTCGATGACGTGCGCAGTGCCCCCGTGCATGAGCTGGGCCCCAAGATCGAGCACCACCCGCGCTTCCCGCAGCGGGTCAACGCCGGCTTCATCCAGGTCGTCGACCGCCACCGTGCCAACCTGCGGGTCTGGGAGCGCGGTGCCGGCGAAACACAGGCCTGCGGTACCGGCGCCTGCGCCGCCGCCGTGGCAGCCATCGCCCAGGGCTGGATGGACTCTCCCGTGTCCATCGACCTGCCAGGCGGGCGCCTGAGCATCGAATGGGCTGGCCCCGGCAAACCGGTATTGATGACCGGCCCAGCCGTACGCGTCTACGAAGGACAGGTTCGTCTCTAAGCGAGTATCCGCCATGACCGATCAGCCACAGGTTGTACCCGAGCAAGCCGCCGACCTCGACGCCGAGGCGGTGGTCGCCTACCTGCGCGCCCACCCAACCTTCTTCTCCGAACATGACGAACTGCTCATCGAGCAGCGCATCCCCCACCAGCGCGGCGACAGCGTGTCGCTGGTGGAACGTCAGCTCAAGCTGCTGCGTGACCGCAACATCGAGATGCGCCATCGCCTGTCGCAATTGATGGATGTGGCCCGCGACAACGACCGACTGTTCGACAAGACCCGCCGCCTCATCCTCGACCTGCTCGACGCCAGCAGCCTGGAGGAAGTGGTAATGGCGGTCGAAGACAGCTTGCGCCAGGAGTTCCAGGTGCCCTTCGTCAGCCTGATCCTGTTCGGTGAGAACGCCGCCCCGGTCGGCCGCTGGGTCAGCAGTGCCGAGGCGCAACAAGCCATCGGTGGGCTGCTGGGCAGTGGCAAGACGGTCAGCGGCAACCTGCGCGAGCATGAGCTGGCATTCCTGTTCGGCGAAGACCAGCGCAAGGACGTCGGCTCCAGTGCCGTCGCCTCGCTGGAGCATCAGGGCTTGCACGGCGTGCTGGCCATTGGCAGCCGCGACCCGCAGCACTACAAGAGCAGCGTCGGCACCCTGTTCCTCACCTACATCGCCGAAGTCCTCGGTCGCGTGGTTCCGCGCTTCACCCAGACGCTGCGCTCGGTACGCTGATGGAACGCCAGCTGGAAGCTTATTGCGCGCACCTGCGCAACGAGCGCCAGGTGTCCGAGCACACCCAGCTGGCCTACCGCCGCGACCTGGAAAAAGTGGTCGAATTCTGCAACACCCAGGGCATCGCCAGTTGGCAGGCCCTGCAGATCCAGCAATTGCGCCAGTTGATCGCACGCCTGCACCACCACGGCCAGTCATCGCGCAGCCTGGCGCGCCTGCTCTCGGCGGTGCGCGGCCTGTATCGCTACCTCAACCGTGAGGGGCTGTGCCAGCACGATCCGGCCAACGGCCTGACCCCGCCCAAGGGTGAGCGTCGCCTGCCCAAGACCCTCGACACCGACCGCGCCCTGCAACTGCTCGACGGCGGCGTCGACGACGACTTCATCGCCCGTCGCGACCAGGCCATTCTCGAACTGTTCTACTCCTCGGGCCTGCGCCTGTCGGAACTGACCAACCTCGACCTCGAACAACTGGACCTGGCCGGCGGACTGGTCCAGGTGCAGGGCAAGGGTGGCAAGGCCCGCGTCCTGCCGGTCGGGCGCAAGGCGCGCGAAGCGCTGCAGGCGTGGCTGAAACTGCGCGGGATCAGCGCGCCACGCGACGGTGCGATGTTCGTCACCCGCCAAGGCAAGCGCCTGGGACCACGGGCCATCCAGTTGCGGGTCAAGGTCGCCGGAGAACGCGAACTGGGCCAGCACCTGCACCCGCACATGCTCCGCCACTCCTTCGCCAGCCACCTGCTCGAATCGTCCCAGGACCTGCGCGCGGTACAGGAGATGCTCGGTCATGCCGACATCAGCACCACGCAGATCTACACCCACCTGGACTTCCAGCACCTGGCCGCCGTCTACGACAGCGCCCATCCCCGAGCCAAACGCAGCAAAGGCAGCGACTCATGAGTATCAAGCTGATCACCTTCGACCTGGACGACACCCTGTGGGACACCGCACCGGTGATCACCAGTGCCGAGACCGTCCTGCGCGACTGGCTTGCCGCCAATGCCCCAACCCTGGGCGGTGTGCCGGTCGAGCACCTGTATGCCATCCGCGAACGCCTGGTGCAGGCCGAACCGGGCCTCAAGCACCGCATCAGCGCCCTGCGCCGTCGCGTGCTGTTCCACGCACTGTCCGAGGTTGGCTACAGCGAGCAACACGCCCAGACGCTCGCCAATGAAGCCTTCGAGGTGTTCCTGCATGCCCGGCATCAGGTCGAGGTGTTTCCCGAAGTGCAGCCGGTGCTGGAGATCCTGCGCCATCACTATGTGCTGGGCGTCGTGACCAACGGCAATGCCGATGTGCGGCGGCTGGGGATTTCGGACTACTTCCGCTTCGCCCTGTGCGCCGAGGACCTGGGGATCGGCAAGCCCGACCCTGCGCCCTTCCGCGAAGCCCTCAAGCGGGGTGAGGTGGAGGCCAGTGCCGCAGTGCATGTCGGCGATCATCCGGGTGACGACATCGCCGGGGCCCAACGCGCCGGCTTACGCGCAGTCTGGTTCAACCCCCAGGGCAAGGCCTGGGCCGGCGAGCAGGCGCCCGATGCCGAGATCCAGCGCCTGTCGCAGTTGCCCGAGGTGCTGGCACGCTGGCGCTGACGGCCCTATCGCGGGCTAAGCCCGCACGAACACCCAAATTCCACCCACAAAAAAGCCCGCAGCGACCGCGGGCTTTTTTGTATCCAGCCACTCAGATAGGGCGGCTGCCGTACTTGTTGTCCGGCTTCTTGGGCGGATCGGCGACCACGTTGGCCTCGACTTCCTGGACCTTGCCACCGCGTGCCAGGAACTCTTCCATGGCGCGCGCCAGCGCGTCGCGTTCCTTCTGCTTGGCTTCCATGCTCGGCATCTCGTCTACCGAGACTGCCGCCTTGGACTTGCCTTTGGCGGCAGGTGCAGGGCTGCTGTCGTCGTCGCCGGCGTCTTCCGCGCCGTCGTCGGATGCCGCTTCAAGGGCCTCATCACCCTCGTCTTCGTCGCCTACTTCGAGGTCATCATTTTCCAGATCGTCGTCGCTCATGTTCTACCTCATGACTTGCGAAAAGCAGGTTAGTTATAGACCAGTGATGCCGTAGACCGGCAGCCACCAGTGAAAATTCAACTGGCCGTGGGTTGGCCACTGCCTTGGATGTACGGCCCCTGGTGAGGGCGTTTCACCCAGCAGATCCCAGCTCCTGGCGGGATCTGACGAAATCCTTGAGCCACCGCTGCTGGCCTTGCGCTATTGGCAAGCCTAGCAAAGCGTGGCGAAGTGTGTGGAAGGCACTGCAAACACCCTTCCGGCGCGCATTCTAGCGCGCCGTGAGAAAAAACAAAGCACCATCAATGCCCGCTTTTCTGTAAGTTTTCTGCCTGCGTCACGAACGTGCCGGATAAACCGTTTGCCTATCGGCAAAACGGTAAAAATCAGGCAAAAAAATGCCCGGACATGCCGGGCAAGTTTTTTACCGCGTGGCGATTACAGGTTGTAGCCGCGCTCGTTGTGCTGAGCCAGGTCGAGGCCGACCGACTCTTCTTCTTCGTTTACCCGCAGGCCCATTACCACGTCCAGCACCTTGAGGATCACGTAGGTGACGATGGCGGTGTAGGCCACGGTGAAAATCACGCCCTTGGCCTGGACCCAGACCTGCGCACCGATATCGGTGACCGCGCCGAAGCCGCCCAGGGCCGGTGCTGCGAAGACACCGGTGAGAATCGCGCCGACGATACCGCCGATACCATGCACGCCGAAGGCATCCAGCGAGTCGTCGTAGCCCAGCTTGCGCTTGAGGCTGGTGGCGCAGAAGTAGCAGATCACACCCGACGCCAGGCCGATCACCAGGGCGCCCATCGGGCCGACGGTGCCGGCAGCCGGAGTGATGGCGACCAGGCCGGCGACCACACCCGAAGCGATGCCCAGGGCGCTAGGTTTGCCGTGGCCGATCCACTCGGCGAACATCCAGCCCAGCGCGGCGGCGGCGGTGGCGATCTGGGTCACCAGCATGGCCATGCCGGCAGTGCCGTTGGCGGCTGCAGCGGAACCTGCGTTGAAGCCGAACCAGCCGATCCACAGCATGGCAGCGCCGACCAAGGTGTAGCCGAGGTTGTGCGGAGCCATCGGCGTGGTCGGGTAGCCTTTGCGCTTGCCCAGTACCAGGCACGCCACCAGGCCTGCGATACCGGCGTTGATGTGCACCACGGTGCCACCCGCGAAGTCCAGTACGCCCCAGTCCCACATCAGTGCGCCGTCACCGCTCCAGACCATGTGCGCGATCGGCGCATAGACCAGGGTGAACCACACGCCCATGAACACCAGCATGGCGGAGAACTTCATGCGTTCGGCAAAGGCACCGACGATCAGTGCCGGGGTGATGATGGCGAAGGTCATCTGGAAGGTGATGAACACCGCCTCAGGGAACAGCGCGGTGGCCGAGGTCAGGCCAGACGGCGTCACACCGGCGAGGAAGGCTTTGGAGAAGCCGCCGATGAACGAGTTGAAGTTGAGCACGCCCTTTTCCATACCGGTGGTATCGAAGGCGATGCTGTAGCCGTAGATGACCCACAGGATGCTGATCAGACCGGTGATGGCAAAGCACTGCATCATCACCGACAGCAGGTTCTTGGAGCGCACCATGCCACCGTAGAACAGGGCCAGGCCCGGGATGGTCATGAACAGTACCAGCGCCGTGGCAGTGAGCATCCAGGCGGTGTCGCCGGAGTTCAGTACCGGGGCGGCTGCTTCCTCTGCCAGGGCCAGGCCAGGCATTACGAGGGACAATAGGGCTCCTAGCCCTGCGATCTTGCGCAGAGTCATTTGTTTTCTCCTGGGGCGTTTGGGTTTGGTGAGGCTTGTTGTGTCGCTTAGATCGCGTCGGTATCGGTTTCGCCGGTACGGATGCGGATCGCCTGCTCCAGATTCACCACGAAGATCTTGCCGTCGCCGATCTTGCCGGTGTTGGCCGCCTTGGTGATGGCTTCGATCACCCGGTCCAGGTCCTTGTCATCGATGGCGACATCGATCTTGACCTTGGGCAGGAAATCGACCACGTATTCGGCGCCACGGTACAGCTCGGTGTGGCCTTTCTGCCGGCCGAAGCCCTTGACTTCGGTCACGGTGATGCCTTGCACGCCGATTTCCGACAGCGACTCGCGCACGTCGTCCAGCTTGAACGGCTTGATGATGGCAGTGACTAGCTTCATGAAACTCTTCTCCCGATTTGGTGGACTTGCCCCAGGAAAACAAACCCGTCTCAAGTCTAAGCGCAGCGCCTGGCTTTGTAACGCGTCGTCGGCTCCATTCCCCCACCGACACACGTTTCGGCGGGTGGAGAGGGAGCCTTGCGGCTCCGCCTGCACACTGCCCGATCACAAGGGACTGCATCAGTGCATGGCGCACAGAGGCCTTTGCAGAAACCTTGCCAGATCCGGCAAAGGGCCGGAAAACAAGTAGTTGCGCACAATGCTCGGGATTAGCCCATGGCCAGTACGCTGAAAGCTGCACGATTCTGGTGCAGCGAGCCGCCGGTAGCTGCTCAAAAAGTGTGCGCCCGGCCGCCGAAATACGCCGTGCTACACTGCCCACCTTTCATACGCCACGGAACAGCCTGACCCATGCTCGCGCCCAAAGCCCTTCTCGACGCCCTGAGCGACCAGGCCTCGCGCCTGTTCAGCGGCGACACCGCCCAGCCGCGCGCCGAACTCGAAAGCCAGTTCAAGATCCTGATGCAGAGCGCGTTCAGCAAGCTGGACCTGGTCAGCCGGGAAGAATTCGACAGCCAGATGGTGGTCCTGGCGCGCACCCGCGCGCGCCTCGAAGCCCTGGAGAAGCAAGTGGCCGAGCTGGAAGCGCGCCTGGCGCCACCGGCCCAGGACTAGCCACACTGAGGGATATACGGCCGGCCTCCGTGCAGAGGCCGGCCGGAAACTTCAAACGCTTCCTACAAACACCAGGGAGCATTCAAACAAGATGAAACTTATTTAGAGTTCACCTCCCCGGTTGACTTCGATACTACCCTTGAATAAAGTTCGCTCGCCCTGAGAAAAGGGGCCTTTTTTCCATTCACTGAAGAATTCAATGGACACAGTATCTAGTCGCTGCCTGACCGCCGCCGTACGGCCCGGTCAGGCACTTGAACCGGAACACCGGTCCCGACACCCTGGTCGGGCAAGCCGCGCCAGAGCCTGATGCTCCGCCGTGACTTGCCACAGCCGGTGTCCGCCGGTTGGAGGCAAGCTCATGAACCTCACGTCATTCGTTTCACATCGCCTGCACGCCTGCCTGGCGCGTTTGCAGGCCCGCGCCTGGCCGCCCCATGGCCCGTGCGCTCCAGCCCAGCCCTCGGCCGCCGTGCGCGGCCCGCAGTTGCGTGCCGTATGGCAGGCACACCCCTGCCTCGGAAAACTCCAGTTGCGCCTGCACTGGCACCATGACGACAGCCAGGCCCCTCCAGGTAGACGGGGGCCGCTGGCACGCGTTTGCGCTCGCCTGAGACCCCACACACTCCACTGAACAACTGATATTGAACAGTAACTTTGGATCGAACTTTCAACATTGAAAGTTCGCCGGACTGTTATTGCCCATTATTTATCAACGAGGAATACAAACATGGACTGCGCGAGTAGAAAGTTCGCTGCCGAAACAACTTCCGACTCTCGGCAGCGGACAGACAACTGTCGGAGAAACCAAGCATTTTTCTGCGACCCGACATGCCTACGTTCACCCCCTGAGTGAAACGTCTGTGTGTCGTGCCGCCCCAGCGGCAGGAGCACAGCAACATGACCGTCAAACACCGCAACACCCCGCCGGCCAAGGCCGAACGCGAAACCCGCCTGTCCACCCGCGCCGCCCGTGAGGCGCGCAATGGCCTGTCCGTCACCCTCGCCAACCTCGATGCCAGCGAGCATGGCCTGACCGAACACGAAGCCGCCAAGCGCCTGCAGCGCGACGGCGCCAACCAGGTCGCTCACGACCAGCAACCCCACGCCCTGGTGCAACTGCTCAAGGCCCTGCACAACCCGTTCATCTACGT
>NZ_JAYFUI010000007.1:0-2909 GCF_034961125.1 Pseudomonas machongensis
TCGGGGCTTGAGGGGGTTTCACCAAGAGGCGCTGGCTTGCTTCTATCGTCGCTTGCAAACGATGCATTCTTTATCGGCGCTTTGGTGGAAGGGGTGGGGCGATGTCTCCCACGGTCTGTACTGCTGCGAACAGTCAGAATCGGGCATTTAGTCCCACCACCCCTTCAAGTCTAACCATACAAGCGGGCTTGCCCCGCGATGAGGCCGGCACAGACACCCTATTCATTTGCAAACCCGATCAATCACAAAGAAAAACAAACTTCTCAAATGAGCCCCGGGCAGTGATGCTGTCGCGATCCACTTCGCCTCCCGGAGAACAACAATGAACGAAGTCGCTATCGTCGCCGCCACCCGCACTGCCATCGGCAGTTTCCAGGGCTCCCTGGCCAATGTCTCGGCCATCGACCTCGGCGCTGCGGTGATCAAGCGCCTGCTGGAGCAGACCGGCCTCGACCCTGCGCAAGTCGACGAGGTGATCCTCGGCCAGGTGCTGACCGCAGGCGCCGGCCAAAACCCCGCCCGCCAGGCTGCGGTCAAGGCCGGCCTGCCCCACGCGGTGCCAGCGCTGACCCTGAACAAGGTCTGCGGCTCGGGCCTCAAGGCCCTGCATCTGGCGGCCCAGGCGATCCGCTGCGGCGACGCCGAGGTGGTGATCGCCGGCGGCCAGGAGAGCATGAGCCTGGCGCCGTACGTGCTGCCGTCGGCGCGCACCGGCCAGCGCATGGGCCACGGCCAACTGGTCGATACCATGATCACCGACGGCCTGTGGGACGCCTTCAACGACTACCACATGGGCATCACCGCCGAGAACCTGGTGGACAAGTACGCCATCACCCGCGAACAGCAGGATGCCTTTGCCGCCGAGTCCCAGCGCAAGGCGGTGGCCGCTATCGAAGGCGGTCGGTTCAAGGATGAGATCACCCCGATTCACATCCCGCAGAAAAAAGGCGATGCACTGGTGTTCGACACCGACGAGCAACCTCGCCCGGGCACCAGTGCCGAATCGCTGGCCAAGCTGCGCGCGGCTTTCAAGAAAGACGGCAGCGTCACCGCTGGCAACGCCTCGAGCCTCAACGACGGCGCCGCTGCCGTGCTGCTGATGAGCGTCGACAAGGCCAAGGCCCTGGGCCTGCCGGTGCTGGCCAAGATCACCGGCTACGCCAGTGCCGGTGTGGATCCGGCGATCATGGGCATCGGCCCGGTCTCGGCGACCCAGCGCTGCCTGCAGAAGGCTGGCTGGCAGCTGGCCGACCTGGACCTGATCGAGGCCAACGAAGCCTTCGCTGCACAGGCCCTGGCTGTGGGCAAGGAGCTGGCGTGGGATGCGGCGAAGGTCAACGTCAACGGCGGCGCCATCGCCCTTGGCCACCCGATCGGCGCCTCGGGTTGCCGGGTGCTGGTGACCCTGCTGCACGAGATGATCAAGCGCGATGCGAAGAAAGGCCTGGCGACGCTGTGCATCGGTGGTGGCCAAGGTGTCGCGTTGACGATCGAGCGATGAGTCTGGGGTGAGTTCTGCGCAGACGAGCCCGCGAAGCACTCACCGCTATTTTCAGAATCTGTCATCCAGAATCGCCGGCAAGCTCAGCTCCCTGACAAAGCTGGCCGGCGACAGTGACAGGACCATCCTGACCACCTGCACCACATCGTGCACCGGTATCAGTGCCCCTTCGCCACGCTGCGCAGCGTCTGCAACCGGCACCTCCAGGCCATCCTCGGTATTGAGATAGCCGAGGTTCAGGCAGGTCACCCCAAGACGCCGATCGCGGTAGCCCTCACGCAGGGCGTCGGCAATGCCTTGCAGGGCGAACTTGCTGGCACCGAACGTCACCTCCGGGCGCCCGCTGCGCGGCAGGCCCGAAGTCGAGCCCGTCAGCAGGATGCGTGGGTGCTGGCTTTGCAGCAACAGGGGCAGCAGACGTTTGATCAGCAGGATGGTCGCGGTGATGTTGCAACCGACCATGGTTTCAATCTGGGCGTCCTGGTCGTCGAGAAAATCGTAGGCGGGGTCGAAGGCCAGGGGCTCCCAGATGCCCAGGTTGTAGATCAGCGTGTCGATGCCTTGATCAGCCACCGCCTCGGTGATGGTGGCGACGGCGGCTGCGGGGTGAGCGAGGTCGGCTTCGATCCAGCGGGTGTCGATACCCGCGATGACGGGGACATGCGGGGGGATGGCGCGGGCGACGCCGATCAGGGTGTCACCGGGGTTGCCCAGGCCTTGCATCAAAGCCTTGCCCAGCCCTTTGCTGGCGCCGATTACCAGGGTCTTCATCAATAACTCCATTTATCGAGGTTTGGGGAAAGAGGCCGAGACAGCGGTGACCTTTTCGCCGGCAAGCCCGCTCCCACAGGTACTCCACAGTCTTCAGAGCCGCGGGGGCCTGTAGGAGCGGGCTTGCCCGCGAAAAGGTCCCCGCCACAAGCAGATTCGCTCCACAGAGCGCAGCATCCAAGCAGCCCACCAGCTCGATGACAAAGCCCGGCTTGTATCCAGATGTAAACCGCGCAGCGTGTCTGTTTCAGATCAATGCCGTACGCTTGCAGACAACCCACTGCGCCCCCATCCAGCCACACTGTCATCCTGCCCGCACCCGGTACCCACCATGAGCCTGCTCAGACAAGCCCTGAACGACCAATCCTTCGTCTGCATCATGGAGTTCGTCCCCAAGCCTACTGCCCAGCGCTTCGCGGCGCTGGAGAGCATCATGGCGCGTGCGCAGTTGTGTGGTTGGCCACTGGCGGTGTCCATCGCCGACCGGGTCGGCAGTGCGCTCGACATGTCGCCGCTCGACGCCTGCCGCAGCTTCGATACACCGGTCCCGACCCTGCTGCATTTCTCCGGCAAGGACCGCGAGCGCCAGGACCTGCTCGCCCAGTTGCCGCGCATGGACGCCGCTGGCCTGGACCAG
>NZ_JAYFUI010000008.1:0-2707 GCF_034961125.1 Pseudomonas machongensis
GAAACGGCCGCTGCGGCCAGCAGTCGATCGGTGCCTTGCCGCTGACCGACTGGATGGCCGCAACCTCCAGCGCCTCGTGCTCGTCCAGCGGCGGCAGCAAGCCCGGCAGGCGGCTGGCAAGCAAGGTCTTGCCGGTGCCGGGTGGCCCGGTGAACAGCAGGTTGTGCGCCCCCGCCGCCGCGACCAGCAGGGCGCGCTTGGCCGCGATCTGCCCCTGTACTTCGCTCAGGTCCGGATAGGGGCGCGCGCGTAGCATCAAGCCATTGGCAGCATAGGCTGGCAGCGGTGCCTGGCCATTGAGGTGCGCCACCAGCTCCTGCAGATGCCCGACCGCATACACCACCAGCCCACTGGCCAAACTCGCCTCCTCGGCATTCTCCCGCGGCACCACCAGTGCCCGCCCGGCCTCCCGCGCTGCGAGCGCCGCTGGCAGCACGCCCTGCACTGGGCGCAATGCCCCGGATAGCGCCAACTCGCCCAGGCATTCGAAATCGGCCAGGGTCGCCACCGGCACCTGGCCGTTGGCGGCGAGGATGCCCAAGGCGATGGCAAGGTCGTAGCGCCCGCCATCCTTGGGCAGGTCGGCGGGGGCGAGACTCTGGGTGATGCGTCGGGCCGGGTATTCGAGGCCGGAATTGACGATGGCACTGCGTACCCGGTCCTTGCTTTCCTTGACCGTGGCCTCGGGCAGGCCGACCAGGGTGAGGTTGGGCAGACCGTTGGCCAAGTGGGTTTCGACGCTGACAGCGGGCGCCAGCACCCCGACCTGGGCGCGGCTGTGGACGAGGGCGAGAGACATGGACACTCCTTGGTCACTGGGGATGCCGCGTCCTGCGGCAGGGGCAAGGATAGCCAGGGGCGTGGGCAGTGGCGGGTGAAGAGTGCGACGAGATTTTGCCAAGGCATGGCGTTTTTTTGTTGAGTGGACACAGTCCGTCAGGCCCACCGTGGCGCAGCAGCGTGAAGATACTTTTTATGTCATATGGCAAGTACTCACTAAGAAAATTGATTTCTCAGCAATTTTAAAAAACATAACCCTGTTTCTGGGTAAATAGAACGCAATCCAGACTAAGCGCTTTCAGCATAAATTGGATCCAATATCAGATATACGCTCACCTCACCCAGCGCCAGCACGATCGCTTACAGGCCAAGGAGAACGCCACCATGATGTTGAAGAACCCTTCCACTAAATACCGCCATTTCAACGTGGTTGATCTGCCCGACCGCACCTGGCCTGGCCAGGTACAGAAAGCCGCACCGGTCTGGTGCAGCGTTGATATGCGCGACGGCAACCAAGCCCTGATAGAACCGATGAACGCCGAGCGCAAGCGCCGCTTCTTCGATCTGCTGGTCAAGGTCGGGTTCAAGGAGATCGAGGTAGGTTTTCCGGCGGCTTCGCAGACTGATTTCGATTACGTCCGTGAGCTTATCGAAAGCGGCGCAATCCCTGACGATGTCACCATCCAGGTCATGACTCAGGCGCGTACTCACCTGATCGAACGCACCTTCGAGGCGCTCAAGGGCGTGCCGCGGGCCATTGTGCATGTCTACAACGCCACGGCCCCTGTGTTCCGCGAAGTCGTGTTCGGTGTCGACCGCGCTGGCTGTATCGATATTGCTACCCAGGCCACCCGTGAGATCAAGGCGTTGATGCAGGCCAATCCGCAAACCCAGTGGACCTACCAGTATTCGCCGGAAACGTTCTGCTTCACCGAGTTGGACTTCGGCCTGGAAATCTGCGACGCGGTCATCGCCGAGTTCCAGCCAACGCCGTCCAACAAGATGATTCTCAATCTGCCCACAACCGTCGAGGTGTCGACGGCCAACGTGTTCGCCGACCAGATCGAATGGTTCTGCAGGCATGTGAGCCAGCGAGACAGCGTGATCATCAGCGTGCACCCACACAATGACCGCGGCACCGGGGTGTCAACTGCCGAGCAGGCGTGCCTGGCGGGTGCCGAACGGGTCGAGGGGACGCTGTTCGGCAATGGCGAGCGCACCGGCAACGTCGATATCCTGACCTTGGCCATGAATCTGTATACCAGCGGCATCAGCCCTGAACTGGACTTCTCGGACATCACCCACGTTCAGCGTGAGGTCGAGTACTGCAACCAGTTACCTACCCATCCTCGTCATCCCTATGCCGGTGAGTTGGTGTTCACTGCGTTCTCCGGCTCTCATCAGGACGCGATCAAGAAAGGCTTTGCGCGCCGCCGCGCAAACCCTCACGGTTATTGGGAAATCCCCTACCTGCCGATCGACCCTGCCGACATGGGGCGCAGCTATGAGGCGGTGATCCGGGTCAACAGCCAGTCGGGCAAGGGAGGCGTGGCGTATCTGCTGGAGCAGCAGGGCATCGTGCTGCCGCGGCGTCTGCAAATGGAGTTCAGCGGCGTGGTCCAGCGGGTTGCCGATGCCGAAGGCCGGGAAGTGACCAGCGATATGATCCTGTCCTGCTTCACTGAAACCTATCTGCAGCAGGGCAGGCCCTACACCCTGACCCAGCCCATGCTCACCAGTGACCAAGCAAGCACCTACGTCAATGCTCAACTGCTCGTTGACGGTGGCCGCCTGCCATTGACCGGGAAGGGCAACGGGCCGCTCGCCGCGCTGGTCAACGCCTTTGCCGCACTTGGCCTGAATTTCGACATCGCCGACTACCATGAGCATGCGGTACGTGATGGCGCCCAGGCCGAGGCGATCGCCT
>NZ_JAYFUI010000009.1:0-2194 GCF_034961125.1 Pseudomonas machongensis
GGCCGCTTCACCGCCAGGCGAAAAGGGTAGAGGAGGTTGAAACTGGTACTTGCCTTCGATGATCAGGGTGTCGGGGAAGTTGACCCCGGCGGCATGCACCTCGAGGAGGATCTCGTTCTTTTTCGGCACGGGGCCTGCGACCTCTTCCAGCACCAGGTCCCGTGCCGGGCCCAGGGTTTTGCACAACACAGCTTTCATCGGGCTATTCCTTTGCGGGTGATGGCCGATAAGTGTAGGAGGACGAAGGGGTGGGTCAACGAGCATGGCCTGCTCTGATGAGTCGGCATAAGCCCGGGCTTGGGTTTGAGCGATGCGCTGGGTAAGCTGGCGTCAATTGTATTGAGGAGCGATTTCGTGAAAGCGTGGATCTTGATGGTGCTGGCCCTGATGCTGCCCGTGGCGGCCATGGCCGAAGAGAGCAAGGAAGGCCAACCGAAGGTTGCCTACATCAACCTGAGCCCGCCTCTGGTCGGCAACTACGCCCTGGATGGCGGCCCCAAGCTGCGCGTCTACAAGGCCGACGTGGCCCTGCGCGTGACTGGCGATGCCGCTGCCGCGGCGGTCAAGCACCATGAGCCGCTGATCCGCAACCAACTGGTGGCGCTGTTCACCCAGCAAGGTGTGGACAACATGAGCAATGTCGAGGCCAAGGAAGCGTTGCGTCAGGAAGCCTTGAAGCAGGTCCAGCAGGTGATGGAAACCGAAGAAGGCAAGCCTATCGTCGAGGACCTGCTGTTCAACAACCTGATCGTGCAGTGAGGTCCCTGACGGGCGCCCACACATCGGCTGCCTGGATCACCTCGCCAGTGCGCAGATCGCCTGCCATTGCTCCGGGGTTACCGGCATTACCGACAAGCGGCTGCCCTTCTGTACCAGTGCAAGCGCTTCCAGCGCCGTCTGCTGCTTGAGCAAGCCGAGGCCAAGCACCTGGCCGAAAGTACGCACATGCTCGACATCCACGGCGCTCCAGGGGTTCTTCTCGGCACTGGCCTTGGCGTCGAAGTAGTGGCTTTGCGGGTCCAGCGCCGTCGGGTCGGGGTAGGCGCCGGCCTTGATCCGGGCGATCCCGGCGATGCCCGGTTGCGGGCAACTGGAGTGGTAGAAGAAGAATTCGTCGCCTACGCTCATGTTCCGCAGGAAATTGCGTGCCTGGTAGTTGCGCACCCCGTCCCAGCGCGCCTGGCCGAGACGGGCCAAGCCTTCGATGGAAAGTTCGTCGGGCTCGGATTTCATCAGCCAGTAGGCCATGGGTGCTGCTCCTGACAAGGTTTGAAATAAGATGTTGCATCAAACCGACAGCCGGTTGGCGTCAACGTTTGCGTGCCGCGTCACGTTGTCGGAAAATGCGCCGATTTTAAAGCTATACGCTCCGGTAGCACCAAGAAGGCTGCCGAGCCTGAACAGTTTGCCTAGGGGGCAACGATGAACAAACGCAAACCGGACCTGCTGTGGATCCTGGCCTTCATCTTCGGTCTGGGTGTCGTCACCACGGGTTATGCGCAGGGTCTGTGGGAGCGAAAGCTGGACGCCGCCTATCAGGCGCCGGCCGTATCTGCCCAACAGCAACGCTGAAGTGCTGCGGCGCGCGGCCTGACGTTCAGGCCGGCGCCAGGTACCAGTCACGGTCCGAGACCGTTCCACGCAAGGGTACGTCCCAACTGGCCTGCGCCAGTCGTTCCACCTTCTGGCATTCATGTGCCAGCCCCAGCAGCAGCGGTTTCTTCCACGCCTTGCGCCGCCCCTGATAGGCCAGGCTGCGATCATAGAAGCCGCCGCCCATCCCCAGCCGTCCGCCCACTTCATCGAAACCCACCAGTGGCAGCAGGATCAGGTCGAGCGACCAGACCGGCCGCTGACGCTTGCGCTCGATGACCGGTTCAGGAATGCGGAAGCGATTACGTCGCAGTTTTTCGCCCTGTTCGAAGCGTTGGAACACCATGCGCGTGCGCGGCCAGGCATGCAGCACTGGCAGGTAGGTGCGCTTGCCGCGCCGCTGGGCTTCGCGCAGTAGCAGGCGTGGGTCGATCTCGCCGTCGTTGGGCAGGTACAGGGCGATATGCCGCGCGCGGCGAAACAGCGGGTGCTGGGCCAGTTGCCGGTACAGTCCGACGGCGGCCTGGCGTTGCTGGGCGGGCGTCAACGCGCGTCGTGCGTTGCGCAGCACGCGGCGAAGTTGTGGGCGGGTGAGCGGCAC
>NZ_JAYFUI010000010.1:0-1262 GCF_034961125.1 Pseudomonas machongensis
ACTGCACCAGCACCGTGTCCCGCGCCTCGCCGATGGCAGCGAAGATCGCGTCGAAGGTCGCAGTGCCATCGATCAGCAATTTCACCTGGTTGTTGGCCAGGCAGGGCATGCGACCAAGCTTGGGCATGGCACGCAGTGCCGCGTAGCTTTCCGACTCCCGGGCGGTCAGGGCTTCCTCCACCCAGGGGCGCCAGTTGAGGTCGGCCATCGCCACGTGCATCTCCTGGTTGGCTTGTCGCCGCGCCTGTATATAGGCGTAAAAGGAGCGGGCGCCAAAGATCAGATAGGGCACCAGGGTCAGGTAGGGAATGAAGAACAGTGACATTGCCCAGGCGATTGCGCCTTGAGCGGTACGCACAGTGAACACCGCATGCAGCGCAGCGATGATGCCCAGGAAGTGAATCAGTCCGAGCAGGTAACCGAAGAAGTAGGGGCTGTGGTAATCCATACGCATCCTGCATTCCAAGAGCACTGCCGCCTAACAGAGCATGTTCCCGGGGCCACTTGCAACCCGCGGGCGAAAAAGACGTCTAATGCTCTGTCCGGCCTGTAGCCGGTATTTCGAGGAGCACTGATCCATGAAGATTCGTCTGCCACTGATTGCCCTGGCACTGGGCCTGGGCAGCCCGCTGCTGGCGCAAGCGCAGATGCTGCAACCCGGTCTGTGGGAGTTGACCACCAGCAACATGCAGGTCGACGGCAAGCCATTGCCCGATATGGCGTTCATGCTCGGCCAACTGAAGAACCTGCCGCCGGAGCAGCGCGCCATGATGGAGGGTGCCTTGGCCAAGCAAGGCATTACCGTGGGGGGCAATGGAGTGCGCTCGTGCTTGACGCCAGAGCAGGTGGCTACCAATGATATTCCGCTGCAGGATCCGCAGTCGGGTTGCACGCAGAAGATCACCGACCGTCAAGGCAACGTCTGGAAGTTCCAGTTCAGTTGCCCCAAAGCCCAAGGCACCGGTCAGGCAACCTTCCTCAGTGATCGCGAATTCACCACCCAGGTCAGCGGCACCTTCAATGCCTCGGGCGTTCAGCAGCAGGGCAGCATGAACACCCGGGCGGTGTGGCTGGGTAATGATTGCGGTAACGTACGTCCACGCAGCTAGCGCCTCACCATTGCCACTGGCTGGCAGCCACTGCGTCGTGGGCATGCAGGCTTTCCGCATGTTCCACGCGCAGATCGAAGCTGGTGGCCCATTCCAATTCGCGCAGCGCCAGGTGCACGCGACGCGCAGCATCTTCACAGAACATCAGGTTCT
>NZ_JAYFUI010000011.1:0-1340 GCF_034961125.1 Pseudomonas machongensis
ATCGTTTCCGGCATCGCTTACTCCTGGGAAGTGGGTGGTCGCTGCAGTGCAACTCTTGGTCGCCAGCGTGCGATTGCCCACTGTGCCATGGGCGTAACTTTTTTCCCACGGCCCGCAGAGGCCGGATCCCATAACAATACGCACTGCCGATGGAGAGCCACCATGCATCGCTTTATCCGCCGCAGCCTGTTGTCCCTCGCTCTCAGCACCACCGTGGTCACCCCGCTGTTCGCCGCCGAGCCCGCCGCCTGCAAGAACGTGCGCCTCGGTGTGGTCAACTGGACCGACGTCATCGCCACCAGCGCCATGGCCCAGGTCCTGCTCGACGGCCTGGGCTACCAGACCAAACAGACCAGCGCCTCGCAACAGATCATCTTCGCGGGTATCCGCGACAAGCGCCTGGACATGTTCCTCGGGTACTGGAACCCGATCATGACCCAGACCATCACCCCGTTCGTCGATGCCAAGCAGGTCAAGGTCCTCGACCAGCCCAGCCTGGAAGACGCCCGCGCCACGCTCGCAGTACCCAAGTACCTGGCCGACAAAGGCCTGAAGAGCTTTGCCGACATCCACAAGTTCGAGAAGGAACTGGGCGGCAAGATCTACGGCATCGAGCCAGGCTCGGGCGCCAACACCCAGATCAAGGCGATGATCGCCAGCAACAAGTTCGACCTGGGCAAGTTCCAGCTGGTCGAGTCGAGCGAGGCCGGCATGCTCGCCGCCGTCGATCGCGCCGTGCGCCGCAATGAAGCCGTGGTGTTCTTCGGCTGGGCACCGCACCCGATGAACGTGAACATCGACATGGTCTACCTGGGCGACAGCCAGGACGCCCTGGGCCCGGACGAAGGCCGTGCCACGGTGTGGACCGTCACCGCGCCCGACTACGCCGAACGCTGCCCCAACGCCAACCGCCTGCTGGCCAACCTGAAATTCAGCGCCGAGGACGAGAGCCGCATGATGCAGCCGCTGCTCGATCACAAGGACCCGCTGGAGTCGGCACGCCAGTGGCTCAAGGACCACCCGCAAGACAAGGCCCGCTGGCTTGAGGGCGTGACCACCTTCGACGGCAAGCCGGCGGCTGACAACCTCAAGCTCACCGCCAACTGATCCGGCCTCTTCGCGGGCAAGTCGGAGCGCCGAACCGCCGCTCCTACAGGTTATGCGCATGCCATGAGCATGTAGGAGCGGGCTGCCCGCGAAAAGCCCAACACCGAACACACAGAACAGACAAGCCTGAAGGATTTACCCCATGAACCACGACGTCATCATCACCTGTGCCCTGACCGGAGCCGGCGACACCGTTGCCAAGAGCCACCTGGTCCCGGTCACCCCCAAGCAGA
>NZ_JAYFUI010000012.1:0-959 GCF_034961125.1 Pseudomonas machongensis
GGGCACTGGCAACGAAGGCGACAAGGTTTCCGTCACCATCGTCAGCAATGGCAACGTCACCGAAGACCAGCAGCCGTCGTTCACTGTCAAAGTGAACCAGCCGTTGGATCGTCCGCTGACTGTCACATTGAGCAATGGCGACAAGGTCACCATCGCCGCAGGCCAGACCCAGGTCGAGTACAAGGCGCCAGCCCAAGGCGATGACGTCTTCAAGGATTCCGGTTCGCTCACAGTTGGTATCAGCGACGCCAGTGTTCCAGGCAAAACCTTCGAGAACCTGGAGCTCGGTGGCTCGGCCACTGTTCAGATCGCTGATACCGAAAGCGAGGTCGTCGCGACCCTGACGGCCGATAAAACCACTGTGTCTGAAGGCGGCGAGATCACCTATACCGTCACCCTGACCAACGCCCAAGGTCTGTCGGTTACTGGCCATAACGGCTTGGTCTTCACACTCAGCGACGGCACCAAAGTCACCGTTCCGGCAGGCAGCGCCACCGGCACCATCACCATCCATGCCCCGGACGACGTGTACGTTGGCGGCCAGCCAAGCATCGTGAACAAGCTGGAATCGGTCACTGGCGCCGATAACTTTGAGAAGCTGACCCTCGGCGACGGCACCGTCACCACTACTGTGACTGATGAGCCAGGCACTGGTACTCCAGGTACCGGCAACGAAGGCGACAAGATTTCCGTCACCATCGTCAGCAATGGCAATGTCACTGAAGACCAGCAGCCGTCGTTCACTGTCAAAGTGAACCAGCCGTTGGATCGTCCGCTCACCGTCACTCTGAGCAATGGCGACAAGGTCACCATCGCTGCGGGCCAGACCCAGGTTGAGTACAAGGCGCCAGCCCAGGGCGATGACGTCTTCAAAGACTCAGGCTCGCTCACTGTGGGGATCAGCGACGCCAGTGTTCCAGGTAAGACCTTCGAGAATCTGGAGCTCGGCGGCTCGGCTA
>NZ_JAYFUI010000013.1:0-965 GCF_034961125.1 Pseudomonas machongensis
CAGCGTGCGACTAGAAACATCGATACCCACAAAGGAAACCATCACCAAAATCTCCTAGACTCAACAGAGTGAGAGGACTTTGGCTTGGCCCACGCTTGTGATTCGAGATCAAGGCCGCATCCAACTGTTCGGGCTCTCGCCAAAGTGGAACGGTGAATGGCAGCTTGTGCTCCCACTCGTGCTCAAGGCACATGCGGCATTCAGCTTGCCATTCACCGCTCTCACTCCAGATTCTAATCCCCTATCAAGACACAAGCGGCGGTTCGGCGCCCCGACTTGCCCGCGAAAGCGCCGGTCAGGCCACCAAAAAACTCAGCTACGACACGCCAGCAATGCCAGCAGATGCTCGGCAAAAATCTCCGGCCTGCCCTCGAACAACCGCTGCAACGGCTTTCCACTCCCCAGGTGCGCATACAGCGCGCCACGCTGCGCCGGCTCGCTCACCATGCGCACTGCCGCCTCGATGTACTGCTCCACCGTCGCGGCAATGGTCCACCCAGGCAACCCCGCCCGCCTGAACAACCCCTCGTCGATATGCTCGAACACCTCCGGCCCGGTCTTGCACACCCCCGGCAACCCCAAGGTGAAGGCGTCGATGATGCCGTTGGTGTTGCCGAACGGAAACGGACTGAGGAACAGGTCGCAACGGTCGAAGGTGTCCAGGTACTGCGCATAAGGCTGGTGCGGGTGCACTACGGCATCCGGGACATAGCGGCGGATCAGGCGCTGCAGCTGCGGATAGAGCAACCCCTGCGCCTGGCCGATGAGAAAGTGCAGGCGCACGTGGCGGCCATGGCGCTCGCGGCTGCGCTCGACGATCTGCTGGCAGGCCTGGAGAAATTTCGGGTTGAGCTTCATGGTGGTGGCCGCCACGGCAATGGCGACCTCGTGGCTGTCGAGGCGTTCGCGGGCACCGAGCCTGACCTCGATCGCCGAGGGGCGGTACGGCTGGCCGTCGCTGGGCA
>NZ_JAYFUI010000013.1:985-19992 GCF_034961125.1 Pseudomonas machongensis
CGGAAACGGACTGAGGAACAGGTCGCAACGGTCGAAGGTGTCCAGGTACTGCGCATAAGGCTGGTGCGGGTGCACTACGGCATCCGGGACATAGCGGCGGATCAGGCGCTGCAGCTGCGGATAGAGCAACCCCTGCGCCTGGCCGATGAGAAAGTGCAGGCGCACGTGGCGGCCATGGCGCTCGCGGCTGCGCTCGACGATCTGCTGGCAGGCCTGGAGAAATTTCGGGTTGAGCTTCATGGTGGTGGCCGCCACGGCAATGGCGACCTCGTGGCTGTCGAGGCGTTCGCGGGCACCGAGCCTGACCTCGATCGCCGAGGGGCGGTACGGCTGGCCGTCGCTGGGCAACAGCAGCAGGCGCTCGCTGAAGCACGCCGGGTCGCCGACGAAATCCTCCTCGACGCTGATGTAGTCCACATGCCGCGAGCCGGTGGTCGCCGGGTGCCCGAGCGCGGCCACCTGCAACGGTGCCAGGCGCAGGTTGGCGACGAACAGGGTGAGCGGGAACATGCCGACACTGGGCATGTACAGCACTTGCGGGCGCGCTTGTTCAGCGAGGCTGCGCACCTGGCGCACGCAGGCGAGCAGGTCGTCCGGGGCCTTGAGTTCGATGAAGCGGTCGAACACCTTGCGCCCCAGTTCGTCGACATTGCTGGCATAGCCGACTGCCCACAGCTCGAAATGCTCACGGGCCGCTTCCAGGGTGCGCGAGTGGGTGCGGTAGATCGAATGAGCACCGGAAAACCATTCCAGCACCACCAGCATGCGCGGCTTGCCTTGGCGCGTGCTGGCTGGCGCAGGCAGCGAGGCGATGCCTTCGGCGTCCAGCTTGCGCTCGATCAGGCGGCAGATCGAACGCTTGATGCGGTGGCGCTGCGGCAGGTCAGCGTAGCTGCAGTGCATGTACACGTCGTGGATGATCGCCAGCGGCAACTGATCGAGGCTGTCGAGGCTGTCCAGCCGTTCGGGCAGCCAGGCCAGCAGCGCCTCGCGCTTGGAGTGCGCCGCAGGCGTGCCGAGAAAGCGCGGCGACAGCAGGGCCATGAACAGCGCTATCGCCAGTTGCGGGTTCTGCGTCCACAACAGTTCCACATCCAGCGGCAGCTGCGACTCCGGCGAGTAGAGGATGCAGAACTTCACCCGTTGCTCCGGCGCCACTTCGAAGCGCTGGCTGCCCTGGCCGTGCAGGTTGAGGGTGCGCAGGATGTGGTCGGCGTTGATGAAGGCGCTGGCGGCGAACAGCGCCGACAGCCAGCGCTGGAAGTTGATCAGCTGGTCGAAGCCACCGGGGCTGATCTGGAACTGCGGATCGCTGAACAGCGCGCTGATCGCGCAGGTCAGGCGCGTCATCACGTGGGCTTCGAGTTCGTCCTCGGGCACTGCCGGCGACACCGACAGCCTGAACTCCCCAGACAGCTTGCCGTAGTGGCGGTCGATGATCAGCAGCAGGCGCACCAGCTCGCGCGCCGCCTCCTCGTGCTGGCGCGTGTAGCAGAGCTGTTCGAAGTGTTCCAGCGCGAACGGGGTCTGGTTCATGGCGGGCCTCAGTCTTGCGCGAGCGTGTCGTCGCCGAGCAGGGCCAGGTCCAGGTGGATCTGGTCGAGCTGCGGCTGCAACGGCGTTTGCCGGTAGTCAGGGTAGAGCACCTGGCTCCAGTTGGCGTTGGCCATCTGTTTTTGCTGGTAGCCACGCACATCGGCGCTGCTGCGCTCGAGCAGCGTGGCGTTGACCAGCCCGCCCAGGCGCTGCACCACCGCGCCGCCGTTGGCGGTGAGGGTGGTGCTGTCGCTGCTGTGGACGATATAGGCGCCGCTGTCGCTGTCGGCATCGATCAGCAGCACACCGTCGTCGACCTGCAGCAGGTTGCTGCCGCTGGCGAAGTTCAGCGCCGTGCCACTATCGCTGCGGGCGGTGAGGGTCAGGTTGCCGTGGCCAGCGGCGATCAGGCTGTTGGCACCGCTGCCCGAGCCGTTGAAGGTGATGCCGGTGGCGCCGTTGCTGCCGGTGCCGCTCAGGCTGATATCGCCACCTGCCGACTGGATCATCACACCATTGGGCCCGGTGCGCAGGAACACGCCGTTGCCGTTGGCGCCGCCGTCGCTGCGCCCGTTCAGGCTGATGGCGCCATCCTGGGTGGCGATGGTGACCGAGCTACCGGCGCTCGAAGGGTAGAAGTGGATGCCGTTGGCCTGCTGCGAATAGCCCTGGAGGCTGATCGAGCCGCTGCCGGTGGCGCGCAGGTCGGTCTGCCCGGTGAGCATGCTGATGCCATGGGCAGCGACCGCGCTGCCGTCGAGGCTGAGGGTGCCGTTCTCGACGCTCAGGCGGTTGATGCCACTGCTGTAGAAATCGATGGCATCGCCTGCGGCGGTGGCGCGGCCGACCAGGCTGACGTTGCCGGAGCCGGTGGTCTGGATGATGTTGGTGACGCTGAGCAAGGCGATGCCGTGGTCCAGTTCGTCGTTGTTGGGCGAGTGGAAGTGGCCATCGAGCAGGATGTTGCCGCCGTTGGAGCTGATGCGGTTGGTCGAGGCGGTGCCGCTGCCGCCCAGGGCGATGGCGTCGGAGGTGCCGACCGAGTCGCCACGCAGGGTGATGTTGCCAGTCCCTGTGGTGATGGCTACGCCGCGCGAGCTGCCGGTGGAGTTGAGGAAGATGCCGTAGCCGCCCCAGCTGTTGCTGCTGGTGCCGCTGATCAGCACATCGCCGCTGTCGCTGCCCAGGTCGATGGCGGCGCCACGGCCGGATGGCGCGATGTCGACGCCGCGCCCCGAGGCGCTGGTGCCTTCCAGCACCAGGTTGCCGCTGGCGCTGTTGACGCGGATGTTCGAGTAGTCGCCGCTGGCATCCAGGTAGAGCGCACGGAACGAGCCGGAGCCGGTGTTGATCACCGCGTTGTCGGCCTTGAGCCGCACATCGCCGGCGCTGCTGGCGATGTTGATGCGTGAACCTGGTGTGTTGGCGTTGCCGTTGCCCGCCGCGATCAGCGCCAGGGCCGGGGTGCTGCCGCCGGTGGTGTTGCCTTCGACGGTGATGTCGCCAGCGCTTGTCAGGTTGATCGAGGCGCTTGCGCCGGTGACGTTGAGCGCGGTGCCGTAGCTGCCGCCGCTGTCGCCACCGAGCACGATGCGCCCGCCGTTATCGCCGCGCAGGTTGACCGCCCCGGTGCCGGAGGCGGCCACATACAGGCCGCGGTTGCTGGCGCTGCTGCCCTTGACCGTGAGCGTACCGCTGGCCACCGAAAGATTCTGCGTGGAGCCTGCGGCGGTGGAGCAGACCAGCACACCGAAACCTGAAACGGCATTGCCGCTGAGGGTGACATTGCCCGCGCCGCGGGCGGCGATGTTGTTGCTGGTGCTGAACACCCGCGCGCCGTTGCCGCCGCCGAGGTTGTCGGCGCTGATGGCGATCGAGCCTGCGCCATCGGTGAGCAGGTTGCTGCCGCCGGTGAGGATGAAGGCATCGCCTGTGCCGCTGGTGCTGGCCTGGCGGGCAATGATGTTTATGTTGCCGCCACCGGCATCCAGGGTACTGCCGGAGATGTTCACCGCCGTGGCGCTGGCGCCTGATGCCAGGGTGCTCGAGGTCGCGCCACGAAGGCTGATGTCGCCGCCGTTGGTGGTGATCCGCGTGCCGTTGCTGATGGCCACGCCCGTGCCGTTGCTGACGTTGGTGCTGGCGTAGCCATTGACCGGGTCGGCCGCGCTGCCGAGGGTGAGGTTGCCGCCGTTGGTGTTGATGGTGGCGTTGTTCAGGGCGATGGAACCGTTGCCGCTGTTGTTGAAGTTGGACAGCATCGAGACGTTCAGCGACTTGCCGTCGGCATTGCTGATGCTGGTGCCGTTCATGTTGACGTTGCGGTGGGCGATCAGTGTCAGGCTGGCATTGCCTCGGGCCTTGACGTTGTCCAGGACGTTGATGTCACCGGAGGTGCCCGCCCCGGAAGAGGTCTGCACGATGATATTGGCGCCTTCGCTGAGCGAAGCGTTGAGCGTCGCCGAGCTGAGGTTGGAGCTGCGCCCGGCGTTGGGGGTGAAGGGGCTGCTGCTGGAGGTGCCATTGCTGGCACCGCTGGTGATGTTGATGTTGAACGGATCGAGCAGCCAGGTGCCGCCCTGGCCGGACGCTGCGGCCAGGTTGACCAGGCCGGTGACGTCCAGCGCGTTGCCGGAGGTCTCGACCAGCCCGCCCTTGCCGGCGCCGGCGCCCGTGGCGCTGATCACCCCTTCGAAGCGGGTGCTGTCACGCGACCAGAGGATGACCTTGCCACCGTCGCCGTCGCCCAGTGCGTTGGCCTCGATGCGCGCATCCTCGCCCATGTAGGTCGCCGTGGCCTGGTGCAGCGGGCCGCTGCCCTGGTAGTCGCCGCCCAGCAGCACGGTGCCACCGCCGGTGCTGCCGGAGGCATCGATGCGGCCTTGCTCGAACAGGCCGACGTATTCGCCGGTCAGGGTCACATTGCCGCCATGCTCGCCTGCGCCACGGCCGGAGGCGTCGATCACCCCGCTGTTGGCGACCACGCCGTTGTCGCCGCCGTCCAGGACGATCCGGCCGTTGCGCTGCTGCAGGCTGCGCGCCTCGATCACGCCTTCGTTGTTGACCACGCTGCCGACCATTGCATCGCTGGTGCGTGCGCTCATCAGCACGGTGCCGCCATCGGCCTGCAGCAGGCCGCGGTTGGCGACGCTGGCGCCGACCGCAGCTTCATCGACCTGCAGGTTGATCAGGCCGTCGCCGTTGTAGTCGAGGGTCATCTTCTCGCCGCCGCCGAGCACCACCGAGCCCATGCGTGCGATCACCGCGCCCATGCTCGCCTGCGCCACGGCCGGAGGCGTCGATCACCCCGCTGTTGGCGACCACGCCGTTGTCGCCGCCGTCCAGGACGATCCGGCCGTTGCGCTGCTGCAGGCTGCGCGCCTCGATCACGCCTTCGTTGTTGACCACGCTGCCGACCATTGCATCGCTGGTGCGTGCGCTCATCAGCACGGTGCCGCCATCGGCCTGCAGCAGGCCGCGGTTGGCGACGCTGGCGCCGACCGCAGCTTCATCGACCTGCAGGTTGATCAGGCCGTCGCCGTTGTAGTCGAGGGTCATCTTCTCGCCGCCGCCGAGCACCACCGAGCCCATGCGTGCGATCACCGCGCCTTCGTTGCGCACCTCGCCGCCGAGCAGGGCAACGCTGCCACCGTCGGCGGCGCGCAGGGTGCCCTGGTTGATCACCGCGCCGCGCTGGCCGTCACCCTGGAAGCGCAGGCGACCGGCCTTGAAGTCGTCGTCGTTGATATCCAGGGTACTGGCGACCAGGCCGCCGACATTGACCGACGCACCGTTGCCGAACAGCACGCCGCTGGGGTTGATCAGGTACACCTGGCCGTTGGCGTTGAGCTGGCCGAGGATCTGCGAGGCGTCGCTGGCGGTCACCCGGTTCAGTGCGACCGCCGAGGCGTTGGGCTGGTGGAAGTTGACCTGGGCGTCCTTGCCGATGTTGAAGCGCTCCCAGGTGGCGATCAACTGCTGGCTGTTCTGGGTCACGTCCAGCACATTGCCGGCCTGGCTGATGCCGCCGCTGCCGGAGGTGATCTGGCCGTTCGTTGGCAGGGCGCCTGCGTCCAGCGCCATGGCGTGCTGCGGCATCAGGCCGTGCACGGCGCAAAGTACCGCGAGGGCCAGGGGTTTGAGTGTCGGTCGTTGGCGACGACGGGAAGGGGTGGCGTGCATGGTCGTCTCCTCAGAACGAATAGTTGAAGCCGGTGCCGATGGCGTTGATCGTGGTGCCCACGCCCGGCGAGTAGCCGCTGGCGGCAAAGGCGCCGACCACGGCGAAGTTGTAGTTGGCCAGCGATTCGTTCTGCAGCAGCACGTAGTGGGCGAAAATCTCGCTGTTGCGGCTCAGGCGATAACCCACGCCCAGGGCGTACTGGCGTGCACCCATACCACTGGTGTCGCACTGATAACCGGCGGCCGAGATCATCTTGCAGTCGCCGGCCAGGGCGCGGGCGTAGCTGGCACGCAGGCGCCAGGCGCCGAGGCGGTGGCTGACGCCGAGCATGTAGGCGCGACGCTTGTAGTCGGACAGGTCGCTGACGTTAAGGCTGTTGTTCACCACGCCGTCCTCGGCGTAGTGCAGTTCGTCGGCCACCAGCGACAGCTGGGTATTGCCGATCTGGTAGCCCAGGCCCAGGCGGTAGCTGTAGTCGTTGGACGAGGTGCCGTCGGTGACATGGGTGTTGCTGCCGACCCCACGCGAGTTGCGGCCAAGGCTGGCGATGCCGAAGTAGTCGACATGGCGCTCGGCCGCAGCCACTGCGGTGAAGCCACCGTTCTGGTAGGTCAGGCTGCCGCCATAGAGGTAGCCGTTGTCGACGTCTTCGGCGGCGCGGGTGCCGTTGTTGGAGTAGGCCAGCTTGAGCGTCAGGCCGTTCCACTCCGGCGACCACCAGGCGACCATGCCGGACTGGCGCCGGTTGAACGCGGCATCGGAGCTTTCGCTGCTGTCGGCCCTGCTGGCTGGGCCGTTGACGTTGCTGGCCATGCTGACGTTGAAGCCCGGCGAACCGATGATGTTGTAGTAGGCGCCAGCGGTCTTGCCGTTGAACGGATCGAGGTTGGTGGTGCTCTCCTTGAGCGGCATGTCCCAGACCCCGTAGAGCAGGGTGCCGTAGCGGTCGTCGTCGAAGGCCACGGCGGAGTTGCGCAGGCGGGTGTTGGGCGAAATCGACTTGGGCGCGGTTTCGTCGCCCGACAGCGTGTAGTTGACCGAGATGCCGTATTCGAGCTGCCACAGGAAGCGCGAGGTGTCGTTGATCGGGATACCGGCACGGGCACCGACATAAGAAACGTTGTCGCGGGCACGCAGATAGCTGTTCATGTTGCGCCCGTTGGGCGTGGCCAGTTTGCTCTGGTCGGCGGGGGCGGCGCGGGTCGAGTCGCGCCGATCGACGTACTCGGGCACCAGGCCCAGCGAGCCGTAGAGGGTCAGCTCGGTGCTCTTGTCACGAAAGTCCTCGCGGGTGCCGAGGTCTTTGGCCAGGCCCGCGAAGGCCTGCGGCGAGCCGCTGACCGAGAGCCAGAAACGCTTGGCGTCGCGCTCGTCGCTGGTCGGATCGTCGCCATTGGAGAAGGCCAGGCTGGCGTTCATCACCAGGTCGCGGTGATAGATGTTCAGGCCCACGCCGTAGCCGTGGCGGCTGAGGTTGTTCTCGCTGTCGTCCCAGGGCTTCTTGTTGACCTTCACCCGCCCCGCATCGGCGAACAGCGCACCTTCGGCGATGGCGCCATGGATGTTGCCCAGGTACTTGCGCAGCTCGACCCGGCCGAGCAGGCCTTCGTCGCCGGCCGCTTCGCCGACCCCGTAGGCGCGCACGCCGTTGGGGCCGCCGAGGTTGAATTTCTCCGAGCTGTCGAGGTTCTTGTCAGCCCACTGACCGCTGATGGCGGCATACAGCGAGTAACCACCGCCGAGCGCCTGCAGGCGGCTGAACGACAGGGTGCCCTTGTGGTAGGTGCCGGCGGCCTCGGCGGTCAGCGCGTCGAGGGCTGCGTCGAGCGGGGTGTTCTTGTCCAGGTGGCCGATGCCATAGCCCAGGCTCCAGCGGTTGCTGCCGGCCCAGCCGTCACGCCAGTCGCCGTAAAGGGTCAGGCCGCGGAACACGGCGCTCTTGCGCACCTCGAAGGCGCCAGCGGCGTCGTCGAAGTAACGGTGTTCCTGGGCCAGGTTCAGGCCGATGTTGGCGTCGCGGCTGCGCAGCAGCGAGGCATCGACGAACAGTGCCGAAACCTCGGCGCTGCCGCTGGCGTTGGCGGTCTTCAGGCCCTTGCCGATGCTGTAGTCCATCTCGGCGTAGCTGGCGCCGACGCTGATGCCGCTGGCACCCAGCGGCAAGCGCATGCCCACGCCCTTGATATCCAGGCCCTCGAAGCTGGCCTGGTTGTTGAAGTACAGGCTTTCGCCGAAGCCGAAGGCGTCGTTGAGGCTGACGTTGGTGCTCATCCGGTTGCTGCCGGTGTAGTAGTTGCCGTAGTTGTCGAAACTGACCCGGCCGGTCCAGGCAGTCATCTCGCTCAACTTCAGTACGATGTCGGCGGCGCCCGGCTGGCGCGAGGGTTGCAGAACCGCGCGCACGGAAACACCGGCAATATCGGAGAGGCGCAGCAGTACGCGCTCCATGTCCTGCTCGCGAATCACGCTGCCGCTGGGCAGTGCGTCGACGAAACGCTGCTGCATGCCGGCATTCAGGCGCACACCCGGGCCCGGCTCGGTGCGCACCGTGCCGACCTTGCCCTCACGCACCTCGAGGGTGACCACGCCGCCTTCGATTTCCTGCGGCGGCAGGTAGGCGCGGGCCACCAGGTAACCGCGGCTGCGGTACAGCGCGGTGACTCGGTCGGCGGCGGCGCGCAAGCCGTTGAGGTCGAGTTCGCGGCCGAGGTCGTTCTGCAATTCCTGTTGCAGGCGCGATTCGCTGATCTCGCGGTGGCCGGTGAGCTTGAAGGCCGTGACCTTGAAGCTGAACGACGGGCCCGCCTGGGTAGTGCCCTGGGCCTGGCGCTGGTCGTCCTCGGCCTCGATGCGCACGCTGCCTTGGGGCTGCTGGCTGCGCTGCGCCGGGCGCAAGCTGTCGCGGTTGGTGTCGAACAGTGAGCCGGCGCTGGGCAGGGTTTCACCCTGGGCCTGGCCGGCGAGCACGGCGGCGGTGAGTAACGTCAGGGCGCGCGGGTGCAACGCCCGGCGCACGGAGGCGGCGAGATAAGTCCGGGTCATGGCAGATTCTTTTGTTGTTTTTGTAGGAAGTGCGAACGGCGTCAGCGGGTCGGGAACAGGGTCCTGGCAACGCTTTTCGCGGCGAACAGGCGGGCGGCGTTATGGCCGACCTTGCTGACCTGGAATTGCAGGTGGTCGATGGGGGTGTGCCATTTCTGCGCGAGGAAGGCTTCGTAGCGCAGGTAGTTGAGCTGACGCTCGACACGGGTATCGCCCTGCATGGCAGCGCCACAGGCGCGGTCCATGACTCGGTCGTCGGGCTTGTTGTCGAGCTCGCCGACCATGTAGGTCAGGTTGCGTGCGGCATAGCGCTGGAACACCTGGGTGGCGTTCAGGCCCTGGCGGGTGAAGTACGCCGGTGCCCGCTCCAGGCCATAGCGGTACTGGTTGTAGCTTGGGCACATGACCGTGAGCACCGGCTTGAAGGCGCCGTCCTGCACGCGGTTGTCGTCCAGGTAGAGGTAGGACGAGGGGCTCGACACCACGTAGCGCACCTGGATGCCGCTGGCGCGCAGGCGTTGGTCGCCGTCGCCGAGCAGGGTGTAGCGCTGCATCAACTGACCACCGGCGGAGTGACCGATGAGCACGATTTCCTTCAATGCAGGGAAATGCTGGCGGTTGCCGAGGTAGGCGAGCAGGTCGTCAAGCACGGTGAAACCGGCGATACCGGCGCGCCCGCTCTGCGACTCGGCGCCATGCATCCACTTGTCTTTCGGCCACAACGGCATGTCGTCACCGGCACGGCGGTCGCTGGGGGTGAGGAAGTTGGGCGCCAGCAGCAAGGTGTCGCTGGCGCTGAAACCCGCGTTTTCCAGCAGCTTTTCGCCGCTGTCGTAATAGTCGTTGGCGTTGCGGCGCACCCCATGCAGCAGCACCACGGCGCGCTGCACGGGCAGGCTGGCACGCTGCAGGTCGTTGTTAGCGAAGGCAAGGAAGTTGTAGGGGGCAGTGTCGCCCAGGCGCAGGGTCTGGGGGGCAGCGACGGCCTGGACGGCCAGCAGGCTGGCGGCCAGGAGCAGCAGGGAGCGGGCGAATGTGCGCAGGACGTGATGCGGCATGTAACCACCTCGCAAGAGTGCGGTGCCGGTCGTATCCCGTGGCGGTGTGTGGGGATCGGCCGGTTTGATTGGAGTTATGGCGCCGATCCTAGCAGCGGTTTTTGCCGAGATAAAATATCTTGAATCGAGTGTCTTGATATCTTGAAAGTATCAAGTTGCCATCGACGCTCTCCATACTAGAGAGATATTGGTCGCATATTTTTAATATATTTTTAATCTTCCAAACCCGCCGCTAGCATCCCGCCATGTTCGCCCCTCCTGAGCGACACATTCGCGGAACCGAAACCATGACAACAAGAAAGACCCCGCTCTACCTGGCCATTGCCTACGCCTTGTTCGCCGCTGCCACGGCCCAGGCCGCCAACACTGCCGACCTGCCGTGCAAGACCACCGCCGAATGCGCCGAGCAGGCGCGCAAGATCGGCGCCACCGTCGACAAGTCCGCGCTCAAGGGGGGCCAGCAGGAAAGCCAGTTCGACTGGCTCAACCGCATCAACAAGGCCTCCATCGTCATGCTCACCGAGCAGGGCATCGTGCCAGCCGACCAGGGCAAGGTGATTGCCGGCGGCGTGCGCTATGCCATCGACCAGGCCAAGCAGCCCGACGGCAAGCGCCCCAGCGATGTGTTGCAGCTCGAGCAGGTGATGATCGACAAGATTGGCCCGCAGGCTTCGTTGATCCACTCCGGGCGCAGCCGCCAGGACATGTACGCCACCTATCGCCTGGCCTCGCTGCGCGCCGAAGTGCTGGACTACAGCGACGCCCTGAACGCCACCCGCCAGCGTCTGCTCAAGCTGGCCTCGGTCAACGTCGACACTCTGGTGCCGGCCTACACCAACGGCGTGCAGGCCATGCCGATCAGCTACGCCCACTACCTGCTGGCCTATGAGGCGTCGTTCCAGCGCGATGCCCAGCGCATTCACGACCTCTATGCGCGCCTGAACCTGAGCCCGATGGGCACCGCGGTGCTGGCCAACTCCGGTTACCCGCTCAACCGCGAGCGCCTGGCAACGCTTTTGGGCTTCGATGGCCTGCGTGAGAACTCGCTGGATGCCAGCCAGGTGTCGACCTACGACATTCCGCTGGAGGCTGCGAGCATTGCCTCGTCGTCGGCCATTCGCGTGGGCGCGATCATTGGCGATATCCACACCCAGTACCACCAGACCCGCCCGTGGCTGCTGCTCGACGAGGGTTCGACCTACACCAGCAGCGCCATGCCGCAGAAGCGCAATCCAGGCCTGCTGATGCGCACCCGCGAGTCGGCCTCCGATGTGGTCGGGCTGGCCAACGCCACCACGGTGCGGGCGCATAACGTCACCACCGGTATGACCGACTACAAGGCCGCATTCGACGACCTGGGGCTGTTCAAGTCGGCCAACGAGATGTTCGAGCGCATGGACCTGGTGCTCGATGCGCTGCAGATCAACGCTGCCCGCGCCGAAGAGGAGCTGGACGCCGACTGGACCACGTCGATGGAGCTGGCCGACACCCTGGAGCGCCAGCACCACGTGCCGTTCCGCATCGGTCACAGCTTCGCCTCGCTGATCGTCGAGAAGGCCCGTGCCGAGGGCACGCTGCCCAAGGACTTCGCCTACGCCGATGCCCAGGCGCTCTACACCCAGGCAGCGAAGGAGTACAAATGGCAGGACGACCAGCTGCCGCTGAGCGAGGCCGCCTTCCGCGCCAGCCTGTCGCCGCGCGCGATGGTCGAGAGCCGCCAGGGTACTGGCGGGCCACAGCCGAACGAAGTGCGGCGCATGCTGATGGAAGCGGGCAAGCGCCTGGCGGCGGACCAGGACTGGATGAAGCTGCACCGGCAGAAGCTGGTGGATGCCGATGCGGCGCTGGACAAGGCGTTCGACAAGCTTGCTGGGCAGTAACAACGACGCAATCGTGTGGCAACTGCTTGCTCAAAACTCTAAGGCCTGCCCAATCCCTGTAGGAGCGGGCTTGCCCGCGAACACGGGCGTAGCCCGTGCCAGGCAGCGCGGTGCATGGCACCGGCTGTGCCGGTGTTCCCGGCGGTTCAAGGTTGCTTGGGAATTATCCTGCGCGTCTCGCAGCCGTTTCTCTGTTGTTGAAGATAAGCATCGGGACTAATTTCCCAGGGGCGCCCATATGGGGACCGGGTGTGAGAGCTATGCCTTTTGCGTAGAGGCTGGCAGGTGCTTGCCGAAAGCTTTTCAGCGCCTATGAGATCGAGCGCCGCCCGCGCGGCGCTTCGCGGGCAAGCCCGCTCCTACAGTTTGTTTCGGGCCAATGAATCCTGTGGCATTTTCGCGTGACCCCTTTGGCGCACGGCGCGTTACCGAGTCGTACACACCAGGCGTCGAGCGCCTATGGCACAGGCATAACTGGCCCGAAACAAACTGTAGGAGCGGGCTTGCCCGCGAAGCGCCGCGCGGGCGGCGCTCGATTTCAAAGGCGCTGAAAAGCTTCAGGCAAGCACCTGTCAGCCCTCACGCAATCACATGCGAACACCTTGAAAGGGATGGGTGTGAGAACCCGCTATCCATTTGCACTTCAACGGCTGTCATGGCAGCTGTGCGTGGGCAGGCTTACGCCTGGCCGGCTGATTGATCTCTATGGACCGGTCTCTCACCCCACGTAACAGCTGCCACCCATCTGGCAGCGGGCTTGCCCGCGAAAAGTACACCACGGTGTATGGCACCGGCTGTGCCGGTATTCGGGGCGGTTCGACGCCCCGCCGAGCGACCTCAGAAAATTCCGAATCTCGCCGGCATCCCTTCAGTTCAAGGTTGCTTGGGAATTATCCTACGCGTCACGCAGCCGTTTCTCTGTTGTTGAAGATAAGCATCGGGACTAACTTCCCCGGGTCGCCCATATGGCGACCGGGTGTGAGAGCCCGCTATACAACACCGAGTAACGCTGTCATGGCAGCTGTGCGTGGGCAGGCTTTATGCCTGGCCGGCTTTTGCTCTGTGTTGGTCCGGTCTCTCACCCCACCACAGCTGCCACCCTATCCTGTGAGAGGGATGGAGTAGTCGGCTTTCGACAACTCAACACAGGGCAACACCATGAAAAAGATCGTCCCCGATCCACCCCGCCTCAAGCTCATCAATACTCCCTACTTCTCCATCCACGCCGACCTGATTCCCCCGGACGCCCTGGCTCATGCCAGCGAGCTGCTGCGGGGCGTCAGCGAGACCCTCGACGAACACTGTCGCTCCGTGGCCGGTGCTCCCGGTCTGAACATGCTCGCCAACGCCGCGCATGCCGCCGAAACAGCGCGGGCCTTGATCGAACACGCCCTCAAACGGATGTGATGGAGGTTTGTCCATGAATGAAAACACCACGCCAGGCATCGCCACGGCCCTCGGGATGTTCCGCGTACAACCCGGTATTCCCGTGGATCAGGCATTCGACGAAGTGTCGTTGCTGCTCGGTTGCGTGCGCGATCTGAGCCAGGGCAGTGACGAGGACATCGCCCCTGCTGCCCTGACGGCATTGAGGTATCTCAGCGCGATGGCCAAGGCTTTGCTGAACGACCTTGAGGTGGCCAGAAACCAGGAGGTCTGACTGCAGGCCTGCTCCCACTGGGAGGGTTGCTGACCGGCCCGCTTGTTGACCCATCACCTGATAAATCTGTCAGTTTCGCGGACAGTGAGGCGTCTCTAATATCACCGAACAGCTTGCGAAGCATGGCTCAAGGCGGCTCGTATTTCCCGCATCACAGATAATGGTGGGCAACATGGATGCGCCAGTGGTGCACGCAGGTACTCCTGGGGGCCGGGTGATCGATAGTCGCGGTTTGGATGTACGCGATATCGCTGGCTATCGCCATCCGACGCTGGCGCAGGCCTTGGCCTGGCGTATCACCCGTCACAGGCATGATGCCGTCAGCCGTATCAGCGAAAGTCGTGATCCGCGCCTGCATGCCGAGGGGCGGGTGAACTTCGCGTGGCAGTCCTCGTTGGGCGGTGTCATTGTGCGCACCCAGAGTGTCGACGCCGGTATTTGCCTGCGCCTGAATGATGTGCAAGGCCGACCGCTGTTGGCGCTGAGTCGGATCCGGCTGGGCGAACGGGGTGACGAAGGTGTTGGCGAGGCGGTGGTGGACCGCTTTCATTACGAGCCTGCGAATCTGCCCGGCCGTCTGCTGGGCGTCACCGAGCAGATCATTGCGGGGGCCGTGCGTTGCAGCGAACGGCTGACTTATGCAGAGCCAACCCAGGACAGTAGAGACCGCAACCTGGCGGGGCTATGCAACCGTCACTACGACCCGGCTGGATTGTTGCAGTTGGACGAGGTCGCGTTGACGGGCGACCCCCTGGTTTCTCGTCGACGCTTGCTGGCATTCGCGGATGATGCAAACGCACAGGCCGACTGGCAGGGCGAAGACGCCTCGGTGTGGGAGGTGCTGCTGGCGCCGCCGGGCCAGGCTTATGTCAGCCACACGACGCGGGACGCGACAGGCCTTCCCGTGAGTGCGACAGATGCCTGCGGCCACAGGCAGCGTCTGGCGTATGACTTGGCCGGGCATTTACTGGGCAGCTGGCTCACGCTGCAAGGCAGACCTGAGCAGCCGATTGTCGCGGCGTTGCACTACTCGGCTGGCGGACACAAGCTGCATGAAGCGCATGGCAACGGCATCAGCACCAGGTTCACATTCGATCCCCGCAGCCTGCGCCTGACGGGGATTCTGGTGCAGCGTCCGGCCACTTCTCCTTCCGGTGCTCGTACCCTGCAGCACCTGCGTTACAGCCATGACCCAGTGGGCAATGTGCTGCGTGTGCGCAACGAGGCCGAGGCCGCACGCTACTGGCGCAACCAGAAAGTCATGGCCGAGGGCACCTACGTCTACGACAGCCTGTATCAATTGGTCGAGGCCAGTGGCCGGGAAATGGCAGGTGCTGCTCGGCACGGCACTCGGCTGCCCGAACCTGCCGTACCGGTCGATGCGAGGGTCTACAGCCGCTACACCCGTGATTACCGCTACGACAGCGGCAACAACCTGACGCATATACACCATCGCGCGCCTGCCTCCGGCAATGGCTACAGTGTGCAACTTACCGTTTCTGACCGAAGTAACCGCGCAGTGCTGGCTCAGCCAGGACTGCTGCCCGGCGAGGTGGATGCACTGTTCGACGCTGGCGGCCACCCGTGTGCGCTGCTTCCCGGCCAACCGTTACAGTGGACTGCGCGCGGTGAGCTGTCTCGGGTTTCGCCGATTCAGCGTGACGAAGGCGCGGATGATTGCGAGTGGTACCGCTATGCGGCGAATGGCATGCGCCTGTTGAAAGTCACACAGCAGGCCTGTGCAACCCCGCGCGCAGAGCGAGTGGTGTATCTGGATGGCCTTGAGTTGCGCAGCAAGTCGGTTGCCCAGGCGGAGGGCGAGCAACTGCAGGTGATCACTGTGGCCGCTGGTGGCGGTGCCGAGGTGCGGGTATTGCACTGGTCGAGCGGCAAGCCAGCTGAGATCGAGAATGATCAACTGCGTTACAGCTATCACGACCTGATCGGTAGCAGCGGCCTGGAAGTGGATGGGCGAGGTGACGTGATCAGCCAAGAGGAGTACTACCCCTATGGCGGCACGGCGGTTTGGGCGGCGCGCAGCCGGCTCGAGGCGGGTTTGAAGACGATCCGTTATTCGGGAAAAGAGCGGGATGCGACGGGCTTGTATTATTACGGAAGTCGCTATTACCTGCCTTGGGCGGGACGTTGGTTGAGTGCCGATACGCTGGATGATGAAGGGAAAGCGGTGGATGGTTTGAATCTGTACCGGATGGTCGGGAATAACCCGATCACGCTGCATGACCCGGAGGGGCGAGAGGGGAGGACAGGATACATTTACACGCCTTTTTCGCGCGGAGATGCAGCGAAAATTGTGGCCGTTGAGAACGCCAAACGCATACAGCTGGGAAAGAGCATTCGATCAATGGCATTCGAGAATGACCAAGAACGCGAGACCTTCAAAAAATTGCTGAAAAATGAAGCCCAGCAGCTTGAGGAACTCAATGAAAGAACTCAGGGACAGATCGAACGGTTAAAGAGCAAGCGTTCGTTGACCGCTAAAGAACGTCAATATTTTGATCTATACAGTCGGAATATCATCGCTCGAAACGGGCAACTGGAAGCAATAAAATACCTGATGGCCGACCGCGGATCGAAGTTATTTAGCGAACTGGACCCTGTACGTACAAAGTTATATGTCGTGGGGCATGGCGGGCCGGGTATTAGTCGTGTTTACGCTGCTTCAAACGGCGAAAACAACAAAGGCATGTCCATGAAGAGACTGGCTCAGGAGTTTTCCGGAGGCGGATTGAACTTGAACTATGAAGATATCCGTCTAGTGCCTTGTAATAGTGCAGATGTGATTGAGCCTTCGTCATTTGAAAAGGATAGTTTGGAGCAGGCGCGTCAGCCGAAACATGACGAGAGTGCGGGAGGGCCCGGCAAGCCAGGAAAGATCTACCCACCTGCTGAGTCGCTGAGCAACGAGATGCGCGGTAAAGGGTACTCCAGGCTGACTGTGAGTGGTTATCACGGTAGAGGGATTAGCAAAAGCCAAGACGGTCATTTTTACCGCTCGCTCGGTAAGGGAGGGGCTATCCAGCGACGCTCCCAGGTCAAGCAGCAGTGGAAGAGCTACTGATCAATGTAGAGCGCTCGGGAGTTACTGCAACACAGAGTGCGGTTGATATGACTGGCCTGTGATTTTCGTGGGCGGGGCCAGGCTCAGTAGCGACTAACCCAACACCTCGCGCAACCGCCCCCGATCCACCTTCCCGTGCCACCAGGCAATCGCCAGGCACGCCACGCAATTGCCCACCACATTGGTCACCGACCGGCATTTCATCAGCCGCTCCACGCCGATCAACAAACCGATGCTCTCCAGCGGCACGATGTCCAGCACGCTCAGGGTCGCCGCCAGGGTGACGAAGGCCGAGCCGGCCACGCTGGTCGAGCCGAGCGAGGTGAACAGGCTGACCAGCACGATGGTCGCCAGCAGCGAGGGAGTCAGGTCGATATGCCCCAGCTGTGCGAGAAACAGCACCGCGACGATCAGGTACAGGCTCGAGCCATTGAGGTTGAAGCTGTAGCCGGCAGTGAGGGTCAGGCGCAGGGTCTGGCTGTCGCAACCCGCCGCTTCGAGCTTTTCCACCAGGCGCGGCAGGGCGGCCACCGATGAGCCGGTCGAGATCACCAGCAGCAGTTCTTCCTTGATGTAACCCACCAACCGGCTCAGGCGACAGCCGAGCAGGCGCATCACCAGCAGCGGCACCAGCAGCAGGTAGGCCAGACAGGCGGCGTAGGCAGCAACGACGAACTTGGCCAGGGGAATGGCGGCGTCCAGGCCGTACTTGCCGATGATGAAGGCGATGGCACCAAACGCGGCCAGCGGCGCGAAGCTGACGATCAGGCGCATGATGCGGAACATCCAGGCCATGGTCCGGTCGAGCTGGCGGGTCAGGCGTCGGCCGGTTTCGCCGCTGCGCCCCAGCAGCAGGCCACACACCAGTGCGGCCAGCAGCACCTTGAGGATCGGGCTTTCTTCCAGTGAGTCGAGCAGCAGGGTCGGCAGGCGCGAGAGCATCGGACCGTCGCCGGCCAGCAGCGGCACCGACCACACATGGCTGGAGCTTTCCAACCCTGCGCCAGGGCGCAGCAGCAAAGCCACCGCCAGTCCAATCAGCAGCGAAAGCAACGACATCAGTTGCCAGTAAGCCATGGCCTTGAGGCCGAGGCGGGCGGTGGCGCGGTAGTCACTCAGGGCGGCGGTGCTGGAGCAGACCAGGATGAACATCACCACCGGGGCACAGACGCCGATGATGGAAATGAACAGGTCACTGAGCGGCTTCATCTGCACCGCCAGGTCCGGCTGCCAGACGCCCAGCAGCGCACCGGCCAGCAGTGCGAGCAGGAGCAGGGCAAGGTCTGAACGAGAGCGATTGCGGATCATCGGCAGTTTTTGTTCTTTTCCGGTTTGCCGATTCTAGCGTGAATGGTGCGAGGACTGCGCATGCGCCACAATGCTCCTCGCCACCCGCCCCCGGAGCCTGCATGGAACTTCGTCACCTTCGTTACTTCGTCATGGTCGCTCAGGAAAAGCACTTCACCCGTGCCGCCGCGCGGCTGAACATGCAGCAACCGCCACTCAGCCAGCAGATCCGCGCACTGGAACAGGAGCTGGGCTTCGACCTGTTCATCCGCCATGCCAAGGGTGTCGACCTTACCGCTGGAGGCGAGGTCTTCCTTCAAGAGGCATTGGACATCCTGCAACGGGTCGAGAACGGTGCGCAGAAGGCGGCGCGCACGGCCAAGGGCATCGAAGGCAACCTCAAGGTCGGCTTCACCAGCTCGGCGGCGTCCCATCCATTGATCCCCCGCATCATCCGGCGCTACCGCGACCTGTACCCGGACGTCGATATCGCCTTGCACGAAGGCAACGCCCGCGAACTGACCGACGAGGTGAGCGACGACAGTGTCGATATCGGCATCCTTCGCGCGCCGGTCGACCGCCCACGCGGCATCGCCTATCACCGGTTGCTCAACGAAGAACTGGTGCTGACCCTGCCGGTTGGCCATCGCCTGCTCGACAGCGGTGCGGCCATTGCCCTCAAGGACCTGGCCGACGAGCCGTTCATCCTGGTGCGCCGCCCGGGGGCGCCGGGGATGTACGCCAATTTGCTGCAGGCGTGTCGCAATGCCGGGTTCGAGCCGAAGGTGGCGTTCGAGGTCGAGCGCATGCTGACCAACGTCAGCCTGGTGGCCGCAGGTGCCGGGGTGTCGGTGGTGCCGACCTCGATGCGCGGCTTTCACGAGCACAGCGTGGCCTACCGGCCAATCCGCGACGCCCGGCCACGGCTGGCGGCGCCTATTACCTTGCTGTGCCGGCAGGACAACCCGTCGCCGCAGGCGGTGAATTTTGTGGCGTTGGCTCGGCAATTGGGCAGCGAGTTGCGCCGTGAACGACGGGAGGCCGGTGGTGGTGCGTTAGCTTCAGGCTAATGACAACGCGGCGCCTGGCTAACAAGGGCTGGGCGCTGGAAGGGTAGGGTGGTAGCAACACTGCAAGGCCTGCGGCGAAACGATTTTGGCCGACAGGCTTGTGGTGGCTGTTCCGGCCTCATCGCGGGACAAGCCCGCTCCCACAGGGGATTGGGCTGGTCTTTAGATTTTGAGCAAGACAGTTGCTCCCACAGGTGTTCCGCAGGTTTCGG
>NZ_JAYFUI010000014.1:0-1055 GCF_034961125.1 Pseudomonas machongensis
CATTCAGAGATCTCTGGATCACAGTCTGTTTGCCGACTCCCCAAAGCTTATCGCAGGCTACCACGTCTTTCATCGCCTCTGACTGCCAAGGCATCCACCGTATGCGCTTCTTCACTTGACCATATAACCCCAAGCAATCTGGTTATACTGTGAAGACGACATTCGCCGAAAATTCGTGAGAACTCACAAATTTTACCTTAGCCTGAATTACCAGCAGTGAAACTGGCATTCAGTCTATTTCTATCACATATCCGAATTTTTAAAGAACGATCTGACAAAAGTCAGAAATCAACATTCATTACCGAATGTTCATTTCTAAGTTCTGAACAGTGCTGCATCATGAAGAGTGGTGGAGCCAAGCGGGATCGAACCGCTGACCTCCTGCGTGCAAGGCAGGCGCTCTCCCAGCTGAGCTATGGCCCCGTTTTGTCCTAGGCCGCACCATGTAATGGTAGGTCTGGGCAGATTTGAACTGCCGACCTCACCCTTATCAGGGGTGCGCTCTAACCAACTGAGCTACAGACCTATAACAGGGTCGCGTTACAGCATCGTCTTTTACAATGAATCAAGCAATTCGTGTGGGAGCTCATCAGCAGGCTGATGTCTTCGATTAAGGAGGTGATCCAGCCGCAGGTTCCCCTACGGCTACCTTGTTACGACTTCACCCCAGTCATGAATCACACCGTGGTAACCGTCCTCCCGAAGGTTAGACTAGCTACTTCTGGTGCAACCCACTCCCATGGTGTGACGGGCGGTGTGTACAAGGCCCGGGAACGTATTCACCGCGACATTCTGATTCGCGATTACTAGCGATTCCGACTTCACGCAGTCGAGTTGCAGACTGCGATCCGGACTACGATCGGTTTTGTGAGATTAGCTCCACCTCGCGGCTTGGCAACCCTCTGTACCGACCATTGTAGCACGTGTGTAGCCCAGGCCGTAAGGGCCATGATGACTTGACGTCATCCCCACCTTCCTCCGGTTTGTCACCGGCAGTCTCCTTAGAGTGCCCACCATAACGTGCTGGTAACTAAGGACAAGGGTTGCGCTCGTTA
>NZ_JAYFUI010000015.1:0-894 GCF_034961125.1 Pseudomonas machongensis
CACGACATATACAACGCGCACCTTATCCCGAAACGGCCTCCCGAGATCGAGCGCTTGCCTACGGATGTTCCACTGTCGTGATTGAAAGGTGCCACCCCAACCAGCGAGGCTATTTCTCGGGCCTCCACATGGCCCAACTCCGGCAGCAGCGTCACAAGCCTCCCAGCCGTCACCAGCCCGATACCTTTGACCTGGACCAGTTGAGCAATTCGTTCATCACCCAGTCGCTCGGCTTGCAGCTCGATCTCATGTTCAATCTGCTTGATCTGAGACCTGAAGTGCTGGAGGTTGGACTTCAGGAAGCGAGCGACCACCTCAGACTGAGCCTGTTTCAGGCGCCGCCGGTCGTCGTCTCGCTGCTGGACCAGACGATCACGCTGCTGCAGCAGCTCGCGCAGCAACGCCCTCTGCGGACTGACTTGCAGAGTAGGTTTATCGGGGATAACTTCGGCGAAATGCGCCAACACTGCTGCATCGATGGCGTCGGTCTTGGCTTTGATATTCATGGACTCGGCAAACGACCTGGCTCGCCTGGGATTGACGCGAATGACCTTGTAGCCAGCGCTCTGCAGAAAGCTCAGCACCTCGCGTTCGTATCCGCCTGTCGCCTCCAGCAGGACACGCTTGACCTTGAGACCTCGAAGGCTCTTCTCCAATACCTCGAAACCTGCCCGATCGTTGGTGACATTGATCGTGAGGCTCTGGGGACGGACCGCTATGTCCAGCGTGCGACTAGAAACATCGATACCCACAAAGGAAACCATCACCAAAATCTCCTAGACTCAACAGAGTGAGAGGACTTTGGCTTGGCCCACGCTTGTGATTCGAGATCAAGGCCGCATCCAACTGTTCGGGCTCTCGCCAAAGTGGAACGGTGAATGGCAGCTTGTGCTC
>NZ_JAYFUI010000016.1:0-1294 GCF_034961125.1 Pseudomonas machongensis
GAGTACAGCCGCCAGTTTGGGTGTGCGCCGTCTCGGGATATCGGCTTGGTTCGCAGGACGTAGGGCGTGCTTGGCCCAGAAAAGCATGTTGGATGAGCAGGCCCCGGCGGGAAGTTACCTGATAATTTTGTCAGGTGCGCAAGCGTTAAGGCGTGTGATATAGCTAGGTGCAGTTTCTGATCTATATGCCTACTCCGTAGGAATGCTTTGGGGCGCCAACTTCCCAAAGTTTCGACTGTCTGTGCAGCGTTCGTTGAGTGCCAGATTGGAAGCTAAGGGTTTTAATTTTTCAATTTCCTATTTTGTGAGGTTGCAATGAAAGCCTATGATTTTCCACTGCCCGAGGCACTGAACGTTCAGTATTATTTGCCGGACCGGTCCTCCGGTCTTCAATTAAAAGTGAGACCCATCAAGGATGCATTCCCTACTTCGAATATTGCAGTTTTTTTGGACTGGAGATTAATATTTCAGGTGCCGATGCCCGCAGACTGGGTTGCACCGATTATCCTTGATATTCCAGCCTCCAGCTTGGGCCCTGATGGTGTTTATCAATTGCAGTGGGGGTTGTTTGATCCGGATTCAGAAGTCACCTTTCCCTCAGATCCGGTCACGATCATCATTGGCCCTGTGAACAATTAAAAGCCCCGCGTCGACAACATTTGAAGCGAGGCGGCTGATGATCTTGCATTGCCCGAATTTGCATTAATTCGGGCTTTTAATAAGGGCAGGCACTCGGCACTGCAATGGTCTGGCCTCTAACCTAAGAAACAATCCCGCCACGGCTCCTTCACGAGCACCACCGTTTCAAGGCCGTCACCGCCATGAGCCCGTTGCAGTACCAGAAGCAATTGCGCCTGCAGGAGGCTCGGCGGCTGATGTTGGGTGAGGGGTTGGATGTGTCGAGCGCCTGTTACCGGGTCGGCTATGAAAGCCCGTCGCAGTTCAGCCGTGAGTACAGCCGCCAGTTTGGGTGTGCGCCGTCTCGGGATATCGGCTTGGTTCGCAGGACGTAGGGCGTGCTTGGCCCAGAAAAGCATGTTGGATGAGCAGGCCCCGGCGGGAAGTTACCTGATAATTTTGTCAGGTGCGCAAGCGTTAAGGCGTGTGATATAGCTAGGTGCAGTTTCTGATCTATATGCCTACTCCGTAGGAATGCTTTGGGGCGCCAACTTCCCAAAGTTTCGACTGTCTGTGCAGCGTTCGTTGAGTGCCAGATTGGAAGCTAAGGGTTTTAATTTTTCAATTTCCTATTTTGTGAGGTTGCAATGAAAGCCTATGATTTTCCACTGCCCGA
>NZ_JAYFUI010000017.1:0-427 GCF_034961125.1 Pseudomonas machongensis
GGCCAGGGCGAACGCCTGTTCGTCGGCTCTTTTCACGGCCGTCTGCACGGCGGTACCCAATGCGTTTTCCACGGTATCGATCAGCGCGTTGAGCGGAAGCGTTTGCAGGTTGTCCTGCAAACGCACCGTGATGAAGGCCTGGCTGCGCTGGCTATGGGGCGTCGCAACGATACCTGCACTGCTGCCCAGCCATTGCAGAATGGCCTGCGGGTCGAGCGTCTGGTTGGCGAAGTCTGTGAGAAACTGCTGCTGAATGAGCTGGCGCGCTAGCGCAGCGGAGCATGGGCAAGTGGATGAATAGGGGATTTCCACGTGTTGTTCCACGTGGAACATCTCGTCTTCGATGCGTGCATCAAGGGTGATCGGGTAGCGCTTCCAGCCCTCCAATGGGCTGACAAGCGCTGGACGCTTAAGCAGATAGTCGAAT
>NZ_JAYFUI010000018.1:0-470 GCF_034961125.1 Pseudomonas machongensis
TGGCTCAGATTGAACGCTGGCGGCAGGCCTAACACATGCAAGTCGAGCGGATGACGGGAGCTTGCTCCTTGATTCAGCGGCGGACGGGTGAGTAATGCCTAGGAATCTGCCTGGTAGTGGGGGACAACGTTTCGAAAGGAACGCTAATACCGCATACGTCCTACGGGAGAAAGCAGGGGACCTTCGGGCCTTGCGCTATCAGATGAGCCTAGGTCGGATTAGCTAGTTGGTGAGGTAATGGCTCACCAAGGCGACGATCCGTAACTGGTCTGAGAGGATGATCAGTCACACTGGAACTGAGACACGGTCCAGACTCCTACTGGAGGCAGCAGTGGGGAATATTGGACAATGGGCGAAAGCCTGATCCAGCCATGCCGCGTGTGTGAAGAAGGTCTTCGGATTGTAAAGCACTTTAAGTTGGGAGGAAGGGCAGTAAGTTAATACCTTGCTGTTTTGACGTTACCGACAGA
>NZ_JAYFUI010000019.1:0-570 GCF_034961125.1 Pseudomonas machongensis
TCAAGCGCAGCAGTTTCTATGCGTGGCGCCAGCGCCAAGCCCGAACAAATCCTGAACGGGATCAGTTGCGCTCGGCTGTAGAAGGCTATTTCAAAGCCTCTCGCGATTCAGCCGGGTCGCGGACACTAACCCAGGAGTTACGGCGCGACGGCCAGAAGATTGGGCGTTACAAAGTACGTGCGCTGATGCGTGAAGCTAACCTTAAATGCAGGCAACGTAGGCCGCACCGGTACCGCTCATCAGGCGTGGAAGCATTGATTGCTGAAAATCAGCTGAAGCGAAATTTCAAAGTTTCGACGATCAACGAGGTTTGGTGTGGAGACGTGACGTACATCCAGGTTGGCAAGCGCTGGCTGTACTTGGCCGCTGTGATCGACCTTTATGCTCGCCGTGTAGTCGGCTGGGCATTTTCGATGATTGCGGACGCCAGGCTGGCCTGTAACGCGCTGCACATGGCAGCCGAGTCCCGTGGCAAACCGACAGGCGTGATGTTTCATTCCGACCAGGGATGTCAGTACACCAGCCACAAATTTAGGGCTGCACTTGAAGAGTACAGCCTGAACCAGAGCA
>NZ_JAYFUI010000020.1:0-444 GCF_034961125.1 Pseudomonas machongensis
AGGTGTTGTGAAAAAAAATGAACGAGGCTAAGCTCGGTCGCAACCCATAACAGTAATAATACGAGGGTCACATGGTCCGCCAGTCGCGACCTGAAAGCGCCGCCTGCGCTGTGCAGTCAGGTATTTTCACCGCTTGCCGAAAGGCCCTCGCGTGCCTGGCCCATTCCAGGAGCAGACTGGCCGCAATAATTGACGACCGGCACAGTCAGCCCTCGCCCCGTAGCAGTTTACTGCACGCTTTTCTTACTTCCTGCCCTTTGCTTTCGAGATCGACACGCGTTTTGCGCGTGGATCGGCTGCCGTCCTGCGCATGGGTTTTTGCTTTGGCAACGTACTCCATCCAGACTCAAGGCGTGGGCCTTGCCAGGCCCTGCCGCGCCGAATGCGCCGACATTGACCGACGCCAGGCGTCAGTAGCGCCCGCCCCGCTGGGGCTGGGTCAAA
>NZ_JAYFUI010000021.1:0-325 GCF_034961125.1 Pseudomonas machongensis
GTAAACCCGCTCCCACACGTACGGCGTTCGAATTTACGCCGGTGTTGCGCTCTTGCACTGAGGCAACTCCACATCCTGCCAGGGGGTACCCGTTCTTAGCATCGCATTGAGTCGTACGATGAAAACTCTCATGCAGGCCACAAGCGCGACCTTGGCTGCCTTGCCCCTTACACGCAGTGCTTGGTACTTCGCCTTGAGCGAGGGGTTTTGCCTTACGGCCACCAAACACGACATATACAACGCGCACCTTATCCCGAAACGGCCTCCCGAGATCGAGCGCTTGCCTACGGATGTTCCACTGTCGTGATTGAAAGGCGCCACCCCA
>NZ_JAYFUI010000022.1:0-456 GCF_034961125.1 Pseudomonas machongensis
GGTAAAATTTGTGAGTTCTCACGAATTTTCGGCGAATGTCGTCTTCACAGTATAACCAGATTGCTTGGGGTTATATGGTCAAGTGAAGAAGCGCATACGGTGGATGCCTTGGCAGTCAGAGGCGATGAAAGACGTGGTAGCCTGCGATAAGCTTTGGGGAGTCGGCAAACAGACTGTGATCCAGAGATCTCTGAATGGGGGAACCCACTCAGCATAAGCTGAGTATCTTGTACTGAATCCATAGGTGCAAGAGGCGAACCAGGGGAACTGAAACATCTAAGTACCCTGAGGAAAAGAAATCAACCGAGAGTCCCTTAGTAGTGGCGAGCGAACGGGGACCAGCCCTTAAGCTGGTTTGAGATTAGTGGAACGCTCTGGAAAGTGCGGCCATAGTGGGTGATAGCCCCGTACACGAAAATCTCTTGCCAGTGAAATCGAGTAGGACGGAGCACGAGA
>NZ_JAYFUI010000023.1:0-470 GCF_034961125.1 Pseudomonas machongensis
TTCTTAAAAACCCAAGCAGTATTGAACTGAAGAGTTTGATCATGGCTCAGATTGAACGCTGGCGGCAGGCCTAACACATGCAAGTCGAGCGGATGACGGGAGCTTGCTCCTTGATTCAGCGGCGGACGGGTGAGTAATGCCTAGGACTCTGCCTGGTAGTGGGGGACAACGTTTCGAAAGGAACGCTAATACCGCATACGTCCTACGGGAGAAAGCAGGGGACCTTCGGGCCTTGCGCTATCAGATGAGCCTAGGTCGGATTAGCTAGTTGGTGAGGTAATGGCTCACCAAGGCGACGATCCGTAACTGGTCTGAGAGGATGATCAGTCACACTGGAACTGAGACACGGTCCAGACTCCTACGGGAGGCAGCAGTGGGGAATATTGGACAATGGGCGAAAGCCTGATCCAGCCATGCCGCGTGTGTGAAGAAGGTCTTCGGATTGTAAAGCACTTTAAGTTGGGAGGAAG
>NZ_JAYFUI010000024.1:0-531 GCF_034961125.1 Pseudomonas machongensis
CGCGCTGGCAGATGTCGCGGATCACCGCCATCTCGTGAGTGATCAGCACGATGGTCAGGCCAAGGCGCTGGTTGATATCGCGCAGCAGGTCGAGGATCGAGGCGGTGGTTTCAGGGTCCAGTGCCGAGGTCGCTTCGTCGCACAACAGGATCTGCGGATCGTGCACCAGCGCGCGGGCGATGCCGACACGCTGCTTCTGACCGCCGGACAACTGCGCCGGATAGACATGATGCTTCTGTTCCAGGCCTACCAGCTCCAGCAACTCGCGCACTTTACGCTGACGCTCGGCCTTGGCCACGCCGGCGACCTTCAAGGGGAGCTCGACGTTCTGCCACACGGTCTTGGCCGACATCAGGTTGATGTGCTGGAAGATCATGCCGATGCGCCGGCGCAGCGACACCAGGCGATCCTCGTCGAACGGAGCGATGTCGACCTGGTCGATCAGCACGCGCCCTTCGCTGGGTTGCTCCAGGCGGTTGATGGTGCGCAGCAGTGACGACTTGCCGGCGCCGCTGCGGCCGATGATGCCGA
>NZ_JAYFUI010000025.1:0-583 GCF_034961125.1 Pseudomonas machongensis
ACCTGCCAGACCTCGCCCTGCTCGACTACTTCGCCACGTTCGAGCACCACCACGCGCTGGCAGATGTCGCGGATCACCGCCATCTCGTGAGTGATCAGCACGATGGTCAGGCCAAGGCGCTGGTTGATATCGCGCAGCAGGTCGAGGATCGAGGCGGTGGTTTCAGGGTCCAGTGCCGAGGTCGCTTCGTCGCACAACAGGATCTGCGGATCGTGCACCAGCGCGCGGGCGATGCCGACACGCTGCTTCTGACCGCCGGACAACTGCGCCGGATAGACATGATGCTTCTGTTCCAGGCCTACCAGCTCCAGCAACTCGCGCACTTTACGCTGACGCTCGGCCTTGGCCACGCCGGCGACCTTCAAGGGGAGCTCGACGTTCTGCCACCCGGTCTTGGCCGACATCAGGTTGAAGTGCTGGAAGATCATGCCGATGCGCCGGCGCAGCGACACCAGGCGATCCTCGTCGAACGGAGCGATGTCGACCTGGTCGATCAGCACGCGCCCTTCGCTGGGTTGCTCCAGGCGGTTGATGGTGCGCAGCAGTGACGACTTGCCGGCGCCGCTGCGGCCGATGATGCCGA
>NZ_JAYFUI010000026.1:0-526 GCF_034961125.1 Pseudomonas machongensis
TTGCGCCGCCCCTGATAGGCCAGGCTGCGATCATAGAAGCCGCCGCCCATCCCCAGCCGTCCGCCCACTTCATCGAAACCCACCAGTGGCAGCAGGATCAGGTCGAGCGACCAGACCGGCCGCTGACGCTTGCGCTCGATGACCGGGTCAGGAATGCGGAAGCGATTACGTCGCAGTTTTTCGCCCTGTTCGAAGCGTTGGAACACCATGCGCGTGCGCGGCCAGGCATGCAGCACTGGCAGGTAGGTGCGCTTGCCGCGCCGCTGGGCTTCGCGCAGTAGCAGGCGTGGGTCGATCTCGCCGTCGTTGGGCAGGTACAGGGCGATATGCCGCGCGCGGCGAAACAGCGGGTGCTGGGCCAGGTGCCGGTACAGTCCGACGGCGGCCTGGCGTTGCTGGGCGGGCGTCAACGCGCGTCGTGCGTTGCGCAGCACGCGGCGAAGTTGTGGGCGGGTGAGCGGCACGGTGTCGGTCATGGCACAGGCGATCCCGGATGCTGGCCGCCGACGGCGGCGGCACAAACGAA
>NZ_JAYFUI010000028.1:0-553 GCF_034961125.1 Pseudomonas machongensis
CTCCTCGAAAGCTATTTAGGTAGCGCCTCATGTATCACTGCTGGGGGTAGAGCACTGTTTCGGCTAGGGGGTCATCCCGACTTACCAAACCGATGCAAACTCCGAATACCAGCAAGTGCCGAGCATGGGAGACACACGGCGGGTGCTCACGTCCGTCGTGAAAAGGGAAACAACCCAGACCGTCAGCTAAGGTCCCAAAGTCATGGTTAAGTGGGAAACGATGTGGGAAGGCTTAGACAGCTAGGAGGTTGGCTTAGAAGCAGCCACCCTTTAAAGAAAGCGTAATAGCTCACTAGTCGAGTCGGCCTGCGCGGAAGATGTAACGGGGCTCAAACCATGCACCGAAGCTACGGGTATCACCTCTGGTGATGCGGTAGAGGAGCGTTCTGTAAGCCTGTGAAGGTGAGTTGAGAAGCTTGCTGGAGGTATCAGAAGTGCGAATGCTGACATGAGTAACGACAATGCGAGTGAAAAACTCGCACGCCGAAAGACCAAGGTTTCCTGCGCAACGTTAATCGACGCAGGGTTAGTCGGTCCCTAAGGCGAGGCTGAA
>NZ_JAYFUI010000029.1:0-393 GCF_034961125.1 Pseudomonas machongensis
GGGTGACGATGATCAGGGTGACGCCCTGCTCACGGTTGAGAGCCAGCAGCAGTTCGATGATGTCTTGTGCAGTCTGGCCATCGAGGTTGCCGGTGGGCTCGTCGGCGAGCAGCAGTTGGGGCTCACCGACGAGGGCGCGGGCCATGGCCACTCGCTGGCGTTGGCCCCCGGAGAGCTCTGCCGGGCGGTGGTGCAGCCGTTCGCCGAGGCCTACCCGCCGCAACTGCTGGCGCGCCGCCTCCCGTGCCGAGTTGCGTGGCTCGCCACGGTAAAGCAGCGGCAAGGCGACATTGTCGAGGGCATCCAGACGCGGCAGCAGGTTGAAGCCCTGAAAAACGAAGCCGATGTGCTGGTTGCGCATCACTGCGCGGGCGCCATCCGTTGCCAGGGTCA
>NZ_JAYFUI010000030.1:0-521 GCF_034961125.1 Pseudomonas machongensis
CACCACCATGCCGGGCAACATCGTCGATGTGCTGGTCAAGGAGGGCGATGTGGTCAAGGCCGGGCAGGCAGTGCTGATTACCGAAGCCATGAAGATGGAGACCGAGGTGCAGGCGGCCATCGCCGGCAAGGTTGTTGCCCTCCACGTGGCCAAGGGCGACCGGGTGACCCCGGGCGAGATCCTGATCGAGATCGAAGGCTGATCGACAGCCTTCGAATACAAGCGGTTTACCTCATGGGGAGCGGTTGCTCCCCTTTTTTTATGTTGGGTTCAAGGCCCGATCGCGGGGCACCCCGCTGGTTCTGAAACTGGCGGGGTACCGGTGGGAGCAACTGTCTTGCTCAAAATCTAAAGACCAGCCCAATCCCCTGTGGGAGCGGGCTTGTCCCGCGAACACGGGCGTAGCCCGTGCCAGGCAGCGCGGTGTCTTTTTCGCGGGTAAACCCTCCCACACGTACGGCGTTCGGATTTACGCCGGTGTTGCGCTCTTGCACTGAGGCAATTCCACATCCTGCCATGGG
>NZ_JAYFUI010000031.1:0-310 GCF_034961125.1 Pseudomonas machongensis
AAGGTCGCCGGCGTGGCCAAGGCCGAGCGTCAGCGTAAAGTGCGCGAGGTGCTGGAGCTGGTAGGCCTGGAACAGAAGCATCATGTCTATCCGGCGCAGTTGTCCGGCGGTCAGAAGCAGCGTGTCGGCATCGCCCGCGCGCTGGTGCACGATCCGCAGATCCTGTTGTGCGACGAAGCGACCTCGGCACTGGACCCTGAAACCACCGCCTCGATCCTCGACCTGCTGCGCGATATCAACCAGCGCCTTGGCCTGACCATCGTGCTGATCACTCACGAGATGGCGGTGATCCGCGACATCTGCCAGCGCG
>NZ_JAYFUI010000032.1:0-310 GCF_034961125.1 Pseudomonas machongensis
TGCCAGACCTCGCCCTGCTCGACTACTTCGCCACGTTCGAGCACCACCCCGCGCTGGCAGATGTCGCGGATCACCGCCATCTCGTGAGTGATCAGCACGATGGTCAGGCCAAGGCGCTGGTTGATATCGCGCAGCAGGTCGAGGATCGAGGCGGTGGTTTCAGGGTCCAGTGCCGAGGTCGCTTCGTCGCACAACAGGATCTGCGGATCGTGCACCAGCGCGCGGGCGATGCCGACACGCTGCTTCTGACCGCCGGACAACTGCGCCGGATAGACATGATGCTTCTGTTCCAGGCCTACCAGCTCCAGCA
>NZ_JAYFUI010000033.1:0-138495 GCF_034961125.1 Pseudomonas machongensis
GCAAACGACCTGGCTCGCCTGGGATTGACGCGGATGACCTTGTAGCCAGCGCTCTGCAGAAAGCTCAGAACCTCACGTTCGTATCCGCCTGTCGCTTCCAGCAGGACGCGCTTGACCTTGAGACCTCGAAGGCTCTTCTCCAATACCTCGAAACCTGCCCGATCGTTGGTGACATTGATCTTGAGGCTCTGGGGACGGACCGCTATGTCCAGCGTGCGACTAGAAACATCGATACCCACAAAGGAAACCATCACCAAAATCTCCTAGACTCAACAGAGTGAGAGGACTTTGGCTTGGCCCACGCTTGTGATTCGAGATCAAGGCCGCATCCAACTGTTCGGGCTCTCGCCAAAGTGGAACGGTGAATGGCAGCTTGTGCTCCCACTCGTGCTCAAGGCACACGCGGCATTCAGCTTGCCATTCACCGCTCTCACTCCAGATTCTAATCCCCTATCAAGACACAAGCGGCGGTTCGCCGCTGCGACTTGCCCGCGAAGAGGCCAGCCTCATCCCAAGCGGAAATGCCCCACCATCCCCTTCAACTCATCCCCCAACTGCGCCAGCTCCACACTCGACCGCGCATTGTCCTGCATCGCCAGCGCCGCCTGATCCGCACTACCGCGAATCTGCGTGACGCTGCGGCTGATCTCCTCGGCCACCGAGCTTTGCTGCTCCGCTGCGGCAGCGATCTGCTGGTTCATCTGCTGGATCAGCGACACGGCCGAGGCGATGCTACCCAGGGCGCTTTCGGTGTGCAGCGCATCAGCCACGGCCATGCGCACCAGCTCGGTACTGCCACGAATCTGCGCCACCGATTGCTGGGCGTTGCCGCGCAGGCTGGCTACCAGGCGCTCGATCTCCTCGGTCGACTGCCGGGTACGCCGTGCCAAGGCCCGCACTTCGTCAGCCACTACGGCAAAACCACGGCCCTGCTCACCAGCGCGCGCGGCCTCGATCGCCGCGTTGAGCGCCAGCAGGTTGGTCTGCTCGGCGACGCTCTTGATCACCTCCAGCACATCGCCGATGGTGTGGATCTCGGCACTCAGGCTGTCGATACCGGCACTGGCAGTTTCCGCAGCCTCAGCCAACTGTTCGATGCGCTGCATGCTCTGGCGGACCACCTGCTGGCCGGACTCGACCTTGTCATCGGCATCCTGCGCCGCTTGTGCTGCCTCCTCGGCGTTGCGCGCCACATCGTGCACGGTCGCAGTCATCTGCTGCATCGCGGTGGCGACCTGTTCGGTCTCCTCCTTCTGGCTGCCTACCTCGCGGTTGGTCTGCTCGGTCACCGCCGACAGCGCCTGGGCATTGCCGGCCAGTTGTTCGATGCCCTGCTGCAATCCGCTCACGATACCTGACAGCCCCGCCGCCATCTGCTGCATGGCCAGGGTGAGTTGCCCCACCTCATCGCGACCTGCCACTTGCGCCTCGACCACCAGATCGCCAGCCGCGATGCGCTGGGCGCTGGCGATCACCCGTTTGAGCGGCCCGACCACGGCGCGCGTGATCAACCAGGCGGCAACGATGCCCACCAGCAACGCCAGGGCCGTGGCGATGGCGATGGCCAGCGCGTTGTGCAGCAGCTCCTGGCGCATGGCTTCCTGCTGCTCCGCATAGGCCTGGTCAACCCGGCTGGTGACCTGTTCGGCGCTGGCCTGCAACTGGGTCTTGGTACCCTGCTCCTTGGCCAGTTCGTCGGTGTATTCGTTGAGTTTGTCGGAGAAGGTGGCGATATGCCCGGCCACTTCGCCCAATACGCTCTGGTAACCGGAATCGGTGACGGCGGTCTTGAGCTGATCGACCAGATTCGCCGCCTCGACCGTCTGCGCGATGCGCCCGGCGGACACCGCCTCGTCCCCCTTGCGCCCCTGCTCCAGACGTACCCGCGCCTCGTCCATCGCCTGCAGCATCAGGCGCGAGACCTGGGCCACCTGCGCGGCCTGATCGAGAAACTCGCTGCCCTGCTGGCCCTGGGACTGCTTGAGGGTGTAGGCGCCATCGTCCGCCAGCCCGGCCTGCAGCACATCGAGGTTATTGGCGACGCTGGACACCGACCAGCCAGCCGTATCCAGCGCCAGCTCCTTGGCCTGCACGGCCTCGACGAAGGCATCGAAGGCCTGGCCATAGGCATTGAGGTCTGCCTCGCTCGCCGCCAGCGTCGGCAGGCTGCGCACACGTTCGACCAGCGTCTGCAAACCCGCGCGCAGGGCCTCGGCCTCCTTGATGTCAGAACGCAGGGCGAAGGCTTGCTCATGCTGGCGTAGACGCAGCAGGTCGGTATTGACCTCGCCCATCTGCCGCAGCCCGTCGAAGCGCTGGCCGATATTGTTCAGGGCGTACACACCGATGGCCGCCACCGCCAGGGTCAACAGCAGCACCAGGGCGAAGCCCAGGCCGAGTTTACGTGCCATGCCCAGATTGGACAGACTACCGCGCTTGGTCGCCCCCATCGCCGCTCCCCCTTGCCCATTCAGGTGTTCCCGAATACCAAGAGTGACAACCGTGTCGGCCGGCTCACAAGAGCTTGACGTCAGAATGGTGTCAAATAGCTATGACCCTGTCGTTTTCAGCTATCTGCAGGTCGCCCTGCATGTGCGAAGAAGGCCTGGGCACGGATGTCCTGCCCATACGCGACATTGATGCGTAGCCAGTCGCTGTCGGCTCCCTGGTGATCGAAAGCGCTGCCTGGGGTAAGCAACACCGAATGCTCCAGCGCCAGGTGATCGAGCCAGGCGAAATCCCGGCCCGGCACCCGCGCCCAGACGAACATGCCGCCATAAGGCTCGCAGAACACCTCCCAACCAAAGGCCTCCAACTGGCCCAGCAACTTGGCCATGTGCTGGGCCAGGCGCAGCCGCAAGCGCTGCACGCTCTTGCGATAGCTGCCGTTGGCGAGCATCTGCCCGACCACTTGCTCGACGAAGCGTGAAGTCCCGATGCCGGTCGCCATCTTCAACTGCGCCAGTTGGCCGATCAGCTCGGCGTCGGCGGCGATGTAGCCGACCCGCAGGGCACTGCTCAGGGTCTTGGAAAAGCTGCCCAGGTAGATCACCCGCTGTTCGCTGTCCAGCGTCGCCAGTCGCGTGGCCGGGCCGTCCTGGAAGTCTGCGTAGATGTCATCCTCGATGATCCGCAGATCATGCTCACGCGCCAGCTCCAGCAAGCGGTAGGCGGTCTTGGGGCTGAGACTGGTGCCGGTCGGGTTCTGGTAAAGGCTGTTGACGAACAGGCAACGCGGGCGGTGCTCGACCAGCAGTTGCTCGAGCGCCTGGACATCAGGGCCCGCAGGGGTGCGCGGCAACGGCAGCATGCGCACCTGATGCTGGCGCAGCAGGGTGAACAGGTTGTAGTAGCCGGGGCTTTCGACCACCACCGTATCGCCGGGCTTGAGCAGGGTCCGCACCAGCAAGTCAAGGCCATGGCTGCCGCCTTGGGTGGTGAGAATGCGTTCAGCAGCGGTGGGGATATCCAGCTGCGACAAGCGCTTGTGCAACTGCTGGCGCAGGCTGGCCAACCCCAGCGGCGAGCAATAGCGGAACAGGTCTTCGGGGTCGCCACGGCTGACCAGACGTATCGCCTGGGCCAGGGCATCACGGGCATGCCAGGCGGTGGGCAGCCAGCCACAACCGAGCTTGAGCAGGGTCTCGTGACCATCCCCGAACTGCCTCCAGCTGCCATCGATGGCATCGCCCCAGGCCATGGCATCCTCCTGGGCCAGCCCGGGCTTGCGCTCGGCGACGAAGAAGCCGGTGCCGTGGCGCGCCTCCAGCCAGCCGATGGCCACCAGACGGTCGTACGCATCGATCACACAGGATTGGCTGACCTCAAGGGTGCTGGCCAGGGTGCGAATCGACGGCAGCCGCGCACCGGGTCGCAGACGCTGTTGCTCGATCCAGGCTTGCAACTGGTCGGTCAGTTGCTGGACCAGAGGGATGGGACTGAGGCGATTAAGGGAAATGTGCATGGCAAAGTGTTTGCTGATTTTTGGGGAACAGTTAATCACAAATGCCGAGTCTGTGTGTCTTGTTGGCGCAGGGAGATGAATTCAATGTGGTTTCACCCACCCCTTCGTAGATGGATACCCCATGCCCGCCCGCCTGGCCTTTGCCCTGTGCCTGATCACCCTCGCCGTGAACCTGCAGGCCCCGCTCTACACCACGTACGCCGACCTGTCCGGATACGGCGCCGCCGCTACCGCTCTGGCATTTTCCAGCTATGTGCTGGGTGTGCTTCCCGTGCTGCTGGCCTTCGGCGGCTTGGCGGACCGGGTCGGCCGCCGCCCATTGATCATGGCCGCACTGCTACTGTCGATGCTGGCCACAACCCTCGTCCTGCTCGCACCCGGCCTCGAAACCCTCGCCCTGACCCGACTGCTGATGGGCGTCGGTACGGCCTTGGCGACCACCACCGCGACCGCCTACATGGGAGAACTGCTGGGCGGCGCCGACAGTACCCGGGCTGCCAACTGGGTAACCGCCAGCACCTCGTTAGGCTTCGGGCTGGGCGCGGCACTGACCAGTCTGTTCCTGTTGCGTGGCCCGACCCTGAGCCCGGGTAGCTTCTACCTGCAACTGCTGCTGGCCGCCGTCGCCCTATTGCTGGTGTGGCGCCTGCCTGACCGTCGTCCGACACAACGCAGCGCCATGCTGCGCCTGCCCTGCTATCCGCCCGGCAGCCTGCCGTACGGCCTGGCGATCCTGCTGGCCTGGGCCTGCACCGGGCTGGTCATCGCGCTGCTGCCAGGTGTACTGCGCCAGCACGGGCTGAGCGAGTGGTCGGGCTTCTCCACCTTCTGCGTAATCAGTTGCGGCGTGCTGTTCCAGCCGCTGGCTCGGCGCCTGGCAAGCGTGCGCGCCACTCTGCTCGGCCTGACGATCCTGCCGCTGAGCTATGCCCTGTTGGCCTGGGGTGCAGAAAACGGCAGGTTGGCAGCGGTACTGGCAGGTGCCGTGGCTGCCAGCAGCGCCTGTTATGGCTTCATCTACCTTGGCGGGCTGGCGGCGGTAAACACCCTCGCCGGCAACGAGAAGACCCGCGCCAGCGCCGGCTTCTTCCTGCTCGCTTATCTGGGTTTCAGCCTGCCGGTGATCTTCACCGGGCTGCTCAGTGATCGCCTCGGCTCGCGCATGGCGCTGGTGTTGTTCGGGATAGCCCTGTCAGTGGCCTGCGTTGCTGTTGCGAAAGCCCTCTACTCGCCTGGCAAGCGTACATGCAGAGCAAGTCGCCAGACGCTAAAGAATTAAATGTCTGCAGTGGTCAGCGCAAGAGAAATGAAGAAATGTCAAAAAGATTAAAAAAGTGTAATATTACAAAAATATGACGATGGCCTTTTGATACTAACAAGGATGTTTGTGAAGCGTTTTGATTGGGTTCGCTCGCGTTTTTTCCCCCACACCTTTGACCACTGCCGGACCACGTTGCACCTTCAGGCGGCACTTCCCACACCCACGCGTGAAGCACTCGCGCAAGTGATTGGCCAAGCCTCCATAGCCAAGCGTGTCAGCAAGCCATTGGAATGCTTGCACAGCAGGTTGTTCGTCAAACGCGAGCGTTTGGATTCACTGCGCAAGAAATGGCGAATCCAGCGTGGCGTTCGCAAGCGCAACGGCCTGTTCGACTGGAGCCTGGAGGAACTGATCAATACCCGAGAGGCTAATTTGCGGGGCGCTCGGGTCCCCAAGCTGAAGGGCTACGGCTACAGCCATAGTGCCCTTGGCCTGCCTGAGCACTTCTATTTGCTGATCGAACACCTGGAAGACCACATCGATGGGTACAACTGGGTGATGCAACAGCCTCAGCGAGTGAACGAGCTGATAGAAACCGCCTTCGAGCTGCTTCACTCGCTGCATGGCCGCGGCGTGAGCCACATGGATCTTTGGGCTGGAAACCTGATGCTGCCTGTTAAAGGCAACCAACCCGCACAGGCAGTCGATCTGGAAAACTGCTTTGTCACGCCAACGAACCACTTCACTGAAGTGCTAGCGTTCCAGATCGGCTTTTTCTATTACCGCCAGGTCTATCGTTTTATCACCGAGACCGAGTACGACGCGCTGGTGGAAGATGCCTTGAAGCGCTACTTCACCAACGTTCAGCGCGACCTATTCGACCGTATCTACGCCATTGCCAAGCATCAGGATGTCGGTCGACTGGAACGGCGCGACATCTTCCACAGCGGCAAATTGCAGGCACGCTGGTAGCGCATTCTCAAATCGCGAGCGCACCACCATCCACTACCAGGCTATGGCCGGTGGTGAACTTCGCCCCATCGCTGCACAGATAAAGCACTGCGCTGGCGATCTCCTCGACCTTGCCGATGCGCCCGACCGGGTGCATCGCTGCGGCGAACTCGGCCTTGCGCGGATCGGCCTCGTAGGCGCGACGGAACATGTCGGTGTCGATCACCGCCGGGCACACCGCGTTGACCCGAATCCCTTTCTTCGCATACTCGATGGCCGCCGACTTGGTCAGGCCGATCACCGCGTGCTTGGACGCAGCATAGATGCTCATCTTGGGGGCGGCGCCCAGCCCGGCGACCGACGCTGTGTTGACGATCGCACCGCCGCCTTGGGCCAGCAGCAACGGCAACTGGTATTTCATGCACAACCAGACGCCCTTGACGTTGACGGCCATGATCGCGTCGAACTCGGCCTCGCTACCCTCGGCCAGACGCCCCTTCTCGATCTCGATTCCGGCGTTGTTGTACGCGTAGTCCAGGCGACCATAGACGTCGATGATCTTCTCGTGCAGCTGGCGCACATCGCTGTCGCGGGTCACATCGCACGTCACGAACAACGCGTCACCACCGGCTTCGCGAATCAGTGCGACGGTTGCCTCGCCACCGGCCACGTCGAGGTCAGCCACCACCACCTTCAGCCCCTCGGCGGCAAATGCCTGGGCCGTGGCTCGGCCGATACCTGCCGCGCCGCCGGTGACTAGGGCGACCTGGCCGGAAAAAGTCATGCTCATCACAGGCTCCTGCTTCACAGAGATCAAGTAGAGACTGAGTCTAGTCAGAGCACCACCCGGCTGGGCAGCATCATCAGAAGCACGGTTGGACTACCATCGTTTGCAGTGATTGTGCGCTGCCAGCCAGATCATCGAGGTGGATTACCGGGCATTCGCCAACCCGGTCAACCTTGCCTGGCCAGGCTCGACGGTCTATCAACAGGCTTTGCCATCTACAGGGAGAGATACCATGACCCAGACCAACCGCCGCTTCCTGCTCGCCAAACGCCCCGTCGGTGCCGTGCGCCGCGAAGATTTCGACTACCAGCAGGGCCCCGCCGCAGCACCCACCGACGGCCAGATCCAAGTGCGCAACCTCTACCTGTCGTTGGACCCTGCCATGCGCGGCTGGATGAACGAAGGCAAGTCCTACATCCCGCCGGTGGGCCTGGGTGAGGTAATGCGCGCGCTGGGCGTCGGCGAAGTCGTCGCCTCCAAACATCCGGACTACAAGCCCGGCGACCATGTCAGCGGCGCCCTTGGCGTACAGGACTACTTCACCGGCACGCCCCAGGGGCTGCACAAGATCGACCCGCGCCTGGCACCCCTGCCCCGCTATCTGTCTGCGCTGGGCATGACCGGCATGACCGCCTACTTCGCCCTGCTCGACGTCGGCCAGCCGAAGGCGGGTGAGACCGTCGTCATTTCCGGCGCTGCCGGCGCCGTTGGCAGCATCGCCGGGCAGATCGCCAAGCTCAAGGGCTGCCACGTCGTGGGGATCGCCGGCGGCGCGCAGAAATGCCAGTACCTCAAGGATGAACTGGGCTTTGACGGTGTCATCGACTACAAGGCCGAAGATGTGCTCGCCGGCCTCAAGCGCGAATGCCCCAAGGGCGTGGATGTGTATTTCGACAACGTCGGTGGCGACATTCTCGACGCCGTGTTGAGCCGCCTGAACTTCAAGGCCCGCGTGGTGATCTGCGGCGCCATCAGCCAGTACAACAACAAGGAGGCGGTAAAAGGACCGGCCAACTACCTGTCGCTGCTGGTGAACCGCGCACGCATGGAAGGCTTCGTGGTGATGGACCACGTCAAGGAGTACGGCAAGGCTGCGCAGGAAATGGCTGGCTGGTTGGCCAGTGGCGAGGTCAAGAGCAAGGAGGATGTGGTCGAAGGCCTGGAGACCTTCCCGGAAACGCTGCTCAAGCTGTTCAGCGGGGAGAACTTCGGCAAGCTGGTGCTGAAGGTCTAAAGCGGATACAGCTAGCCGCTCCGTTTGGGAGCGGCCTTGTGCCGCGATGGGCTGCATGGCAGCCCTTGGGTCGAATCAGCCGCGAATCTCGGCCACCACCGACGCCAGCGCCAGTGCCGGATCCGCTGCCTGGCTGATCGGGCGGCCGATCACCAGGTAATCGGAGCCAGCGTCCAGCGCCTGGCGCGGTGTGAGGATACGGCGCTGATCATCCTGGGCGCTGCCAGCAGGACGGATGCCAGGCGTCACCAGTTGCAGCGTCGGGTGCGCAGCCTTCAGTGCCGGCGCTTCCAGCGCCGAGCACACCAGGCCATCCATACCGGCCTTCTGCGCCAACGCCGCCAGACGCAATACCTGCTCCTGTGGGTCGATATCCAGGCCGATGCCTGCCAGGTCCTCACGCTCCATGCTGGTCAGCACGGTGACACCGATCAGCAGCGGCTGCGGCCCGCTGCGCTTGGCCAGCTCTTCACGGCAGGCCGACATCATGCGCAGGCCGCCGGAGCAATGCACGTTGACCATCCACACGCCCATTTCGGCAGCGGCCTTGACCGCCATCGCCGTGGTGTTGGGGATGTCATGGAATTTCAGGTCGAGGAACACCTCGAAGCCCTTGGCGCAGAGGGTCTCGACGATGCCCGAGGCGCTGCTGGTGAACAGCTCCTTGCCGACCTTGACCCGGCACAGCGCCGGATCGAGCTGGTCAGCCAGCTTCAGGGCGGCCTCACGGGTAGGGAAATCGAGGGCGACGATCAGGGGCGTCTGGCAGGCGGACATGGTCAGGTCTCTTGGCAAGTCGTAAACGGCGCGCATTGTAAACGAAGTGGGGCGCGGTTTGGGGGCCGCAGATCCACTGGGTGGGCAGGCGATGGCCGAAGGCTATAATTGAACGGACAGACTGGATTGCCGGTCGAATGAAATGACACGCAACACATTAACGATCACAGGAGAATGACAATGCCTTGGTATGCCTGGCTGATACTCATCATAGCCCTCGGTTCGATCGTCGGTGGGTTGATGATGTTGCGTGATACGGCGAAGAAACTGCCCTTGACGGAGGAGCAGTTGAGGAAGGTTCATGAGAGGAATGCGGAGATGGATGCCAAGGAGGCGCGGGATCGCTGATTAATTTCCTCAACCGACCCGCTAATGCGGGCCGGTCGGGGCAGGTTCAGTCCACCATCAGCCTGTCACGGTTTCGCTCCAACAGCGCGCTGCCGATCCCCTTGACCTCCAACAACTCATCGACAGAGGTAAATGGGCCATGGGTTTCCCGGTACGCAGTGATAGCTTCCGCCTTGGCCGCGCCCACACCTGACAATTTTTCTTTCAAAGAAGCAGCATCAGCCTGATTGAGGTTCAGCTTCTCTTGAGTCGCGGCATGATGACTGGGTAAAACTATTTCTCCTGTCTTTTCCGACGGGGCAGTCGCCGCGAGGGTGGTCATGGACATACCGGCGAATAGAGGCAGGAATAGATAGCTAAGAATAGTGTTACGCATGATTGGAATCCTTTTTGATTAATCAGAGTACGACCCTCCCGGTCGCACGTGAACTGTAGAAGCAGCAGCCACGCACTGCAATCGCAATTCAGTTGCTCTTTTTGCCAGCTTATTTCACAGCACATTACCCCATACCAATCGACAGAACTTCATCCGTAGGAATAGTCCGCTGGCCGGGTAGGATTTTTCCCCACGACTCCTCCGACTCGTATAGAATCCTGTGCTTTTCAATGGATAGGATAGCCCCAATGGCGCGTACCCCAACCGGTCGGATCGACTTTCTTGACTACATGCGTGTGTTCGCATTTGCCAGCGTGCTTATCGGCCACCTTTTTTACCAAGACCTACTCGTCGCATCTGTCGATCCCAGCCTTCATGTGGCATTCCGGCAACTGGCACGTGCCCTCTACGATATCTGTTATGCCGGCGCCAGTGGTGTGATCGTTTTCTTTCTGGTCTCAGGCTATATCATCACGCATGTGATCAGGGCGGAAACCGCCACTGACTTCATCATTCGCCGTATATTTAGAATTTATCCACTATTTATTGTCGCTGTATTTTTAGAAATTGCAGCAGCGCGCTATGTAGGCGTTCCCTTTCCCGCTTTGACAGAAGTTTTGCCAAAACTACTACTACTGGGTGACTTCTTCGGCACACCCTACTCACTGGGTGGTGTTGAATGGACATTGCGGGTTGAAATACTGTTCTACATCTTTATGGTAGCGCTCAAATCCACCGGTATTCTCTCGCTGACTCGCTCACTACCCTTCATCTTCGTCGCATTAAGCGGGCTCCTGGCAGTGCTGGCGCCTTTCCCAGGCTGGGCCGGTTGGACCAATGGCTACTTCAATATGTTCTTCCCGTTTCTTCTGATTGGCGTACTTTTCTACCTCTCGGAACACGGCCTAGCGGGCAAGGTGACTTGCATGCTAGCGGGCACGGCAATTCTGGGCATTTCACTGCTACAGATACCTACCCTCAAACCCATGCTGGCCGACAGCAATTTCGAAATCCTGGCGCTGGCCCTGTTTGGCGGGGCCTGGCTTTTCAGGCATCAAATCAAAGGCAACTGGATCACTGCAAACCTTTCAGAGCTCACCTATTCGGTGTATTTGATCCACCTGTGGCTATGGCCATACCTGGAATACGCTGTCAACAAATTTGGTGTTTCTTTCCTGCCCAACCGCTTGCAACGCCTTGTCTTTCTCTTCATCGTTTGCCTGGTGCTGGCGAAGACCGTTGAAAAATACGGCGTCAAACTAGGGAGAGCTGTCAGCAAGAAAGCCATTTCCTTCAACCTGACGAAACCGATGAATAACGCCCCTTGAGAACCTACCAATAAAAAGCGAGGCGGAGTACGGTAATCGATCGCCGCCCTCGCCTCGCTTTTTTATTTTCCAGTCAGTGATCAGACTGGCTCTTTCAGCAAACGTAGCAAATATTGACCGTAGCCACTTTTGCCCAAAGCTGCAGAGAGTTTCATGAGCTGCTCCTCTCCAATCCACTTCTGTCGGAATGCAACCTCCTCAGGACAGGCCACCTTCAAACCTTGCCGGCGCTCCAAAGTGGCGATGTACTGACTGGCTTCAAGCAGGGAGTCATGGGTGCCGGTATCCAACCATGCGTATCCGCGTCGCATGATTTCAACCGACAGCTTCTTGCTCTCGAGATAGGTTCGGTTGACGTCGGTGATTTCCAACTCACCGCGCGCCGAGGGCTTGATACTCTTGGCGATATCGACAACGTCCCTGTCATAGAAATAGAGCCCGGTCACGGCGTAATTGGACTTGGGCAGCAGCGGCTTCTCTTCGAGACTGATCGCTTTACCAGCCTGGTCAAACTCCACAACGCCATAACGCTCAGGGTCATGGACATGGTAGGCAAAAACGGTCGCCCCTTTGTCACTGCTCATGGCATTGCCAAGCAATTTCGGGAAGTCGTGGCCATAGAAAATGTTGTCACCCAACACCAGCGCTGACAGGTCACCGCCGATGAAATCCTCACCAATGATGAAGGCTTGAGCCAACCCGTCAGGAGATGCTTGGACAGCATAGGAAATATTGACTCCCCACGCCTCGCCACTGCCTAACAACTGCTCGAAACGCGGCGTATCCTGGGGGGTGGAGATGATTAGAATGTCGCGTATCCCTGCCAGCATCAGCGTGGTCAGCGGATAGTAGATCATCGGTTTGTCATAGACCGGTAGCAGTTGCTTTGAAATCGCCAACGTAGCGGGATGCAGCCGCGTTCCCGAACCTCCGGCCAAAATGATTCCTTTGCGTTTCATCTCTTTATCTCACTCATTATCCCGCATCCGTGCAACACCCCCTCTTAGGGTACCGGTCGAACGCATTTGGTTAATCAATGTCAGCGCTTACGCCTGTGGCAGACGCCAACCTGCACCAACGTCCTGCGTGAATGCAGGATGCCCACTGCAATTAGCGCGGCAGGCATAGGGATCCATTGGCGCATCGAAAGGCGCGATTTATACAGCACGCCCACTGTAGTTCTTCTCAACCCAGTCACGGTAATTACCGGACTGCACGTTTTCGACCCACGGCTGATTGGCCAGATACCATTGAACCGTCTTACGAATACCTGTCTCGAATGTCTCAGCCGGTTTCCAACCAAGCTCGCGCTCCAATCGACGGGCATCGATGGCATAGCGGCGATCGTGCCCTGGGCGATCAGTTACGAAGCTGATCTGTTCGTTATAAGAGGTGCCGTCAGCACGTGGGCTCAACTCGTCGAGGAGCGCGCAGACACGCTGCACGATCTCGATATTAGGCTTCTCGTTCCACCCTCCGACGTTGTACACCTCACCTACCTGCCCGGCCTCCAGAACGCGACGAATCGCGCTGCAGTGGTCCTTAACGTAAAGCCAGTCGCGGATCTGCTGGCCATCGCCATACACTGGCAACGCCTTACCCGCCAAGGCATTGACGATCATTAGCGGGATCAGCTTCTCCGGGAAATGATAGGGGCCATAGTTGTTCGAGCAGTTGGTGGTGAGCACCGGCAAGCCATAGGTATGATGATACGAGCGCACCAAGTGATCGCTTGCCGCCTTGCTCGCCGAATACGGGCTGTTGGGTTCATAGCGGTGCGTCTCGGTGAAGGCGGCGGCATCGGGCGCCAGCGAGCCGTATACCTCATCGGTAGAGACGTGCAGGAAACGGAAGCCTTGTTTGGCCTCTGGTGAAAGATCTTTCCAATAGGCACGCACCTCTTCCAAAAGACGGAATGTGCCCACGATATTGGTCTGTATGAAATCCTCTGGTCCATGGATGGAACGATCAACATGGGACTCGGCGGCAAAATTGATAACCGCGCGGGGCTGATGTTCCGTCAGCAACTGCTTCACCAACTGGGAATCAGCAATATCGCCTCTTACGAAGACATGTCGGGTATTGCCTTGCAGGCTGGAAAGCGTATCCAAGTTACCCGCGTAGGTCAGCTTGTCGAGGTTGATTACGGTCTCTTCGTGTACATCGACCCAGTCGAGCACAAAGTTCGCGCCGATGAAGCCGGCACCGCCGGTTACAAGAATAGTCATGTCGATATCTTTTCTATTGATTAATTGAAGCTCACCACAAGCGTCGGACTTGTGTGGCCACGTCGATTACGGTTCGGAGCGACGCTGCTGGTAGACCCAATCGACAATCTCTCCGTCTGGCGTGTAACCGCTGACGGTCTCCCTCAGCAGCTGGCGCACACTGAGGAAATCGTCCGAATCCACCGACGCCACCAACATCGAGAGTCTTTGCTTGAGCACGTCCCACGCCAAGTAGTCTTCATGGGCACTCATGATCATCGGGTGCTGGGTAGAGACCACATTGTCGCCGATCAGCAACTCCTCATAGAGCTTCTCACCAGGCCGCAAGCCTGTGAATTCAACCGCAATGTCGCCGTGAGGGTTGGATTCGTCACGTACGCTCAGGCCAGACAGATGGATCATCTTTTCAGCAAGGGCGGCGATCTTTACCGGTTCGCCCATGTCGAGCACAAATACATCCCCACCCTGCCCCATGGAGCCCGCCTGAATCACCAATTGCGCAGCTTCCGGGATGGTCATGAAATAGCGGGTGATCTTGGGGTGGGTGACGGTGACAGGTCCACCCTCCTTGATTTGCTTGTGGAACAGTGGAATGACAGACCCGGAAGACCCCAGTACGTTACCGAAACGCACCATGGTGAAGCGGGTCTTGTTGACCCTGGCCACGTTTGCCGAATCGCTATAGAGGACCGGTGCCAACTCCCGGCTCAATGCCTGCAAGACCATTTCGGCCAGGCGTTTGGTGCTGCCCATAACATTGGTTGGGCGCACCGCCTTGTCCGTAGAGATCAACACGAAGTTGGCAACATTGGCCTGCAGCGCCGCCTGTGCTGTGTACAACGTGCCAATCACGTTGTTCAGAACGCCCTCGGCAATGTTGTGCTCGACCATGGGTACATGCTTGTAGGCTGCCGCATGGTAGACAGTCTCGACCTTCCACATGGACATGGTATCCAGCAAATGCTTCTGGCTACGCACCGAGCCCAAGAATGGCAGCACACGCACAGGCAACGCTTCACGCCTCACGCGCTGTTCGAGCTCGCCAAGAATGCTGTACAGGTTGAATTCACTGTGTTCGAACAACAACAGCGTAGTCGGCTTGAGGGACAGAATCTGGCGGCAAAGTTCCGAGCCAATCGATCCACCGGCCCCGGTCACCATGACCACCTTGCCAGTGATGCAATGGGCGAGCAGGTCGCTCTGCGCTGGAACCGCATCACGCCCAAGCAAGTCGGCGACATCAACCTCCTGAATGTCATCGACCTTGACCCGTCCACTGGCCAGGTCCATGAAGCCAGGAACACTGCGCACGTGCAGGGGGAAGCTCTCCAGATTGCCGAGGATTTCACGACGACGAGCACGGGAAACCGACGGCAGTGCCAACAAGATTTCCTGAACGCCGGTCATGTCGATCAGTTTCTGAATATCGTCAGCCCTGAACACCTGCAGCCCGGAAATGACACGATCGGCAATGCTCGGATCATCATCAATGAAAGCCACCGGGCGCATGACCCGCCCCATCCGCAATGCCGCTACCAATTGGTTACCGGCAGCGCCGGCACCATAGATGGCTACCTTCGGAAACCCGTCGTCACCCCTGACAAATGGCACGTGGCGTACCGCGAAGAACCAATCGCCAAGGAAATACTGGCGCATCGCCAAACGAAGGCCACCAATGATGATCAGACTCAACCACCAGTAGTTGAAAATGATCGAACGCGGGACAATATTGGCGTGATTGCTGTACCAAAAAACGACCAGTGTCAAGATCAACGATGACAGGCTAACGGCTTTGATGATTGCAATCAGCGCATCATTACCGAAGTACCGCATCACCGCTCGGTACATACCGAAGCGGATGAACAGAGGAATGGCCACCAGTGGCGCACAGACAAAGAGCCAGAAGTGCTCTTTGATTGGATCGTCCATTTCTCCAAGACCCAGGCGCACCACGAATGCAAGCCAGAGCGCAACCCAGACTAGTATAACGTCGGTTGCAACCTGGATCAGCCTCTTCTGCCGACGCGACAACTCCAGCAGCGTTGTGCGAATCCTGCTCCTACCGCTTTCAAACACCTTTGGGCTCTCCTGATACCTGACCGCCTCGGTAACGCCGAAACGGTGATCCTGAACACATAACAAAACAGCTTGTTAATTTAACACATCCCGTCGCATCGCCGCTGACAACCGGATATGAGGCACAAGAAGTAACAAGGGCCGACACACCTGCCGGCCCTTTGCGTAACAGCTACTTCAGCGGCGCCTGATTACATTCGCTCACGAATTACCAGCCTCGCCCATGACGGTAGCCAAGACCTCGCAGGTCATGAGTATTTCGGCATCCGTCAAGGTCGGATGCACCAGGAACATCAGGCTGGTCTCGCCCAACTCTTGAGCTACAGGCAGCCGTGCCTCAGGCCGCCAGCCGGTGCCGTCGAATGCTTTCTCCAAGTAAACCTCCGAGCACGATCCAGAAAAGCATGGCACGCCTCGGGCGTTGATCTCACTCGCAATGCGGTCACGACTCCAGCCGCTCTTCAAGGACTGTGGCTCAACGAACACGTAGCACTTATAGGCCGCGTGCTCGATGTCAGTGGGCACTGCAGGCACACGCAACGCAGCGAACGCACGAGCCACCTCCCAGATTCTTTGAGCATTGGCGAGGCGCTGCTCATGCCATTGCGTAATCGCCTTCAATTGGATACGCCCGATAACGGCCTGAACCTCCAACATCCGCCAGTTGGTGCCAAAACTGTCGTGCAACCAGCGGAAGCCTGGTGGATGCTGCTTCTCGTAAACCGACGCCCAATTCTTGCCGTGATCCTTGTAGGACCACATCGCGCTCCAGAGGGTTTTGTCGTTTGTCGTGACCATCCCCCCTTCGCCGCCGGTTGTCATGATCTTGTCCTGACAGAAGGACCACGCCCCCACATGACCGATCGAACCTACCGCGCGACCTTTGTAGCGAGCGCCATGAGCTTGTGCGCAATCTTCGATCACCTTGAGATCATGCTCTTTCGCCAGCGCCATGATCGGGTCCATATCACAGGGCCAACCCGCCAAGTGCACACAGATGATGCCGCGAGTACGCGCCGTCAATACTGCTCGGATAGACTCCGCGTCAATATTTTGAGTGTCGGCGTTGACATCCGCGAACACGGGCGTCGCTCCCGCCAGGACAATAGACGAAACCGAGGCAAGGAACGTGCGCGAAGTCACGATTACCTCATCCCCAACACCGATTCCCAAGGCCTTGAGTGCAAGATCGAGCGCCACAGTGCCGTTGGCAACGGCAATGGCGTACTCACTCTCGGACCACTGGGCAAATTCCTTCTCGAAAATCCGACACTCCTGCCCCGTCCAATAATTGACCTTGTTGGACAGGATGACATCGCGTACAGCGTTGGCTTCTTCGTCGGTAAACGATGGCCAAGGGGAAAAAGGTGTATTCAACATAATGATTGCTACCCCATCAAAGACGTGTTCAAAAGCAGAGCTGATACGCGACGCTCACAATGCGCGAGCGGGGACACCAACGACCGTTGTGCCTTCCGCCACATCCTTCACGACTGCCGCCCCTGCACCGATAGTCGCCCCGGCACCTATGCGAATCAATTGACGAACGCTCGCACCGATACCGATCCAGGACGATTCACCTATAGTCACCCCCCCAGCCAGTCTGGCACCGGGGCTGAGATGGACAAAACTCCCCACCTTGCAGTCATGGTCGACGCTGCACCCCGTATTGAGGATGGCGCCCTCACCAATGACGGCATCCACATTGACCACCACCCCCGCCATCACCACCGAACCCGAACCCAGGCGGGCACGCGGGCTGAGGACCGCCTGTGGGTGCACAAGGCTCACCAATGCCACCCCAGACTCCGACAACAAGCGGGACTTCGCCAAGCGCACCGAATTATTACCAATGCCAACAATGACGCCATCAAAGTCCGAGAGTTTCTCAAGCAACGTCGCGGTGGTCCCGACAACGGGCCAATGACCGTTCACCTGGCGCGTAGGCCAGGCATCATCGAAGAACGACGGCTGCCAGCCACACAGTTCGGCGATCTCAGCAAGGACTTTGCCATGCCCACTTGCACCAAGAATCGCAAGCTGTTTCACGATTGATTGCCTGTGAATTTTGACATGGTGGCTTCTCCCGCAGCGCTGATACCGTCACGACGAACCACTTTCAAGACCGTCATGAAAATGATTTTCAGGTCCAGCCAAAAACTCCGATTATCCACGTACCACGTATCCAGCTTGAACTTCTCTTCCCAGCCAAGCGCATTCCTGCCATTGATCTGCGCCCACCCGGTGACACCGGGCCTGACTGCATGACGACGGTACTGCTCGGGCGAATAAAGCGGCAAATACTCCATCAATAAAGGACGCGGCCCGACAATACTCATGTCACCCTTGAGGACATTCCACAACTCGGGCAACTCATCAAGGCTGGAAGAACGCAAGAATGCGCCGAACGGCGTCATGCGCTCGGCATCCGGCAATACAACACCGTTGGCATCTACCGCGTCACGCATCGTGCGAAACTTGATCATTCCAAATGGTTTGCCATTGACACCCGGGCGAACCTGACGAAACAGCACGGGAGCACCCAACTTACGCTTCACCTGCCATGCCACAAATAACATGACAGGAGATAACAGCAACAACCCCATTGCGGAGGAAAAAATATCAAATAACCGCTTCATGTGAAAATCCTGGTTTATCGCACCGTCAATCCTGGGCCTAGTGTATCTCGCACGAACACACCGTCACCCAATCAATCCAGCGTATTGCGGAAGAATCGTACCATTTCGCCAACAATGAACTCTTGGGAAAACTGCCCATGGGCACGTTCACACGCCTGCCGAGAGAGTCTCATCCGTAGCTCGTCATCCACGTATAGTTTCTGCAACGCCTCACTCAAGGCACCAACGTTACCAGGCTCATGGAACACGCCTGAGATATTTTCTTCGACCGCGTCTGACAAACCGTAGATATGAGAGGCAATAGCAGGCAGTCCCGCACCTGCCGCCTGGATCGTCGCAAGGCTGAACCCCTCACGGAAACTCGGAATGCAGAAAACGTCTGCCGCAGCCATGTAGCCTTCCGGGTCATACGTGTAATGAACCCTGTGGAAGCGGGAGGCACAGTCAGCAAGCTCGTCGGCCAGTTGCTCCTCGATACCGTCTTCATCCGGCCCAATCACCAGCAGATGAGCACGAGGCATGAAGGGAAAGGTCCGCCGAAAGGCTTGAGCAAGGTGAAGAATACCCTTGATATGGGTAAGCCGGGCCATGAACAGGAATACGATGTCACCCGGCTCGATACCCAATTCCCGCCGGTACTTTTCACGCGCTATCGGATCAGGTTTGAAGCGGTCGACATCGACTCCACTGATAGAGCCCTTGCCCAAAACCGATATTTTCTGGGCCTTAACAATGTTCTGATCGATCAGAAACTGCCGCTGGGATGGACTATCGGCAAGCAGGTGAGTAGCACACCACGCCAAGAGCTTGTCCAAAGCCTTCAAGCCAGATCGTACGAGACCTTGTTTCGTAGACCACACCTGCCCTGTGAACATATGGAAGCGATTCGGTACCCGCGCCAAGAACGCCGCGATCATCGACAGCAGGCCCGACTTCGGCATGATCGAGAACACGCAGTCAAAGCGTTCGTTTGCGAAAAAGCGATACAACGCCCACAGCGCTCGAACATCGCTCAAGAGCGAAACCTTACGTTCGATGGGCAACGGTACGAACCGCACGGACTTATCGAATACCCCGTCCATCTCATCGCTTTCGGCCTTTGCCATCAGCGTAACGTCATAAAAACGGGACAGTTCGCAGATATGTTCCAGCATGAACACGCGCAATGCCACCGGCACGGTTGCGACGATGCAGATTTTCTTTTTGGTCATGCCTGCTCACTCTTTTCATTCGTTCCAGCCTGAACTTCACCACTCAGAACGTCCGCTATGCATCTCGGCAGCGGGCGCTCGAACCTGAAATCCAACACGCGCTGGATATGGCCTGTGTCATAACCACCTTTCTTGGTCAGCGCATCAATTCGCTCCAGCGTCAACGGTAACTTGATCGAGGCTGGAACACAGCGAAGCAGCCAACGGAGCAAACCTTCCGGCATGCCCATGCGGGGCGCGGGAACCCCTGCATAAGATGCCATCGCGTGGATGAGTTCAACCTGGCGACAATCACTCGAAAGCAGGAAAGTATTGCCCCTCGCCCGGGGATCATTGCCGCAAGCGATCAACGCCCTGACCACGTCATTAACATGGACATAGGTAGAGCGATTGGTATTTCGGTCGCCGATATAGAAGAACAGTTTGCGACGCACCATATTCGCCAACTGGAAGAACGAACGGTTCGGCATGCGTTCGCCGATCACAATTGAGGGGCGCACAATCGTGTAGCTGAACAGAGGTTCACATTTGGCAAATGCTTCCACCAACGCATCGGATATCGTCTTCGTCACTTCATAGTCACCCTCGGGACTGGGCCGAAATGATTCATCGATGATGGAGCGTTGCGACAGTGCACCGTAGGCCCCCGTGCTGCTCAACTGCACCCAATGCACCGGGCGCCCAGTCCTCGCAATCTGGCGCTGCACTGCTGCCAACAAGTTTGCCGTTCCATTCACGTGCAGGTCATACATGAGCTCAGGACTCTTCAACTCACCCGCACAGTGATAAACCACCTCACAATCAGCAACAAAGCCGTCCAGGCTATCGCTATCGTCTACCAGATTGCCCACCGTGCACCCTGGTACGCTCTGATTCATAGACCGACGCGATAACCAGCGAACTGAATCCCCTCGGGCAGAGAGCGCCTCTAGCAACAATCCACCGATAAAACCTCCCCCTCCCGTTACCGACACATTCATTTTTGCAAGTCCTTATAAAGTCGCGAACCAAAGGGCACGGGGGTTGCCTGTTCTTGTGCAGACGAATGACGCGCCAAGGCACGCTGCTTCGCTTGATAGACCAGCGCACAAGCAATGACGACGCAAATATAGTTATAAATTCTCAACCGAATAGCGGTACCCAGATTATCGTTACCGAGCAACCAAATTGTCGAGTACGCGAAGAAGAACACGACTATAAAATCAACGAACCGTGATGCATATTTGCGATTCTTGAACAGGTACATCAGCGCAAAAATAACGGGCAAGCTTTCCATAATGAAAAACAGGACCGCCAGCGGCCCCGGAAAGAAAAGACCCAACATCTGAGAAAAGAAACTGTGCAAGTAATCGGGAATAAAGTAATACACAGAATCGAAGCGGATTCCCAGATTCGTTCCGCCTTCCACATTATTGAACAGCGCGCGATACTGCATAAGCGGACGCAACAAACCGACAGCGAAAAGGCCATTGAGCACTAATAAAAGGGGGACAACGTGAAAAACCAGCGAAAATCGCTGGAACTTGAAAAAGTGGAACACAACCAGTGACAACGCGAACGCGACCCCCAGATATGCCCTCAACCCGAAGAGCGAGGCAGCGACAATAAAAGCCATCAGAAAGGCAACCAAGCGCACCGCCTGCGATTCTGAGCTGACAGACGAACGGACGCAAAAAAGACCCACGACAAACACGAACAACATAAGGACATCACGATAGATATCCAGCGCATAATAAAAAATCGTGGGATATAGACTCACAATGAGCAGCACCATCCACCCCACCCGCTGATCCCTCCAATGACGGCTCATCAAGGACAGGCGCGCCACCAGCACCGGAATGAGAATTGCGCTCAACAGCATTAAAAAAAAACTGACACCTTCGCGAGAATATAAACCTACATCATGAAGCCCACGAAGGATTTCAGGCCAAGCGCTCGAGGCAGCAAGATTCGCACCCTGCGCGTAGGCGTCATAATAAACAGAATCATTGCCACCGACATCCAACATGCCAGGATGAAACAACAACACCAAATAAACCAGAATCTTGGCAACTACAATGGCCGCAAAAACCAGCATATAAATCATAGCAATGAATTCCAGTAATTTATATACTGCTCCCCCACCAGGCTGGGCGCATGATATTTCTCGACAAACTCACGAGAAGCTCTGGAGCGTTCCGTTATTGAGCCTCGCTCTTCCAGGATTTGCTCGAGGGTTGCCGTCAAGGCACGCTCGTCTGGCAACAGGTTGTATACCGGCGGTACGAGACCGTGGTAAAGGATGCTCGACTCCGCCTCCGCTCCACCGGCCACGACCTTACCCTGCGCCATCGAGTAGAGAGCGTTCATTGCCAAGCTATAGGAAAACACTTGGTCCACGGAAATATGGGTTCGCGAAAGAACATTCATATATTTGTCGAATGCCATGCGCCCTTCGATCATGCACTCCACATCATTGGGATACTTTAACTTCAGTGTCTCAAAGCTCTTTTCGACCAGAAAAGTACCTTTGAAACCCGGGCGATTCAAACCATGGAAAAACACCAATTTACCGTCGCCCGCTTGGGTCTCGGCATAGGAAATACGCTGGGTATCGATCGGAATTGGAATAGGCTTAGCCACTTTGCCAGCATAGCCCGCTGCACAAAATGTCGAATAGTATTCATACATAATGGGGATGACACCATCAATGTATTGCATGCACGCGCGCATCGCCGCCAGGTGTGACTGAGCACGCATGTAATAGGGTTGCCCCCTGTCGTACTTTTCATGCCATGGAATCGGACTGTAGCGCATGGTCTCTTCGGAGTACTTCACAAAAAAGGGGTCATCCCCCGACCCTGACAGAGTCACAATTGAATTGTGTTTTTTCAGGTACCGAATAAACCACAAATTAAGATAGGGCAACCGTGGAACAGTGTAAAAATTTATCAAATGAACGACATCATAGCCCTTGAACTGATTAATTTTCAGAAAGGGCAATGCCAGCTGTCGAGCCTTGTAGCTATAGATATTTGACCCGTAACCCAGGTTAATATCAGCATCGAATTTCTTCCAGAAATCACTGGCTGCCGCCAGCGTCACGTCGTGCCCAAGTGCCACGAGGGCGCTCTTGAGCTCCTTATGCAAACCGCTGTACTCACCGATGAGCAGGATCTTCATTTTTTCAACCCAAAATCATTAAACCATACCACGCCGCATGAGTACGCGCTCATCATCTCAACACTCGATTAAAGCGCAAAACCACATATACGTAGACCAGATAGAATGCATAATTCAATGCATGGGCTATCGATGCCCCGACGATACCGTGGTCATCCAACAGGACAACCAATGCATAAAACAGTATCGTCGATAGAATCTCCCCTACAATATAAGTCTTCCATAGCGCACGCGCAGTCATCACATACGCCATTACCCAACTGGTAACTTTCAGGACGTCACCCACTGCCTGCCACAAAAAAAGATCGCGCATAGGTGAGAACTCATCAGTGAAGAGAAGACTGATGATGAAGTCGCGCAGTACATACATGACGATACCGATGGCAACCGCCACCGGGATGATGACTTTATACCCCTGCAATATTTCCCGCCTCAACACCGAAGCCTCGCGAATCTCCGAGAACCGTGGCAGGAAGTAGACACTGATGGTGGTCGTTAGTAGCATCAAATAAGCGGCGCTCAGTCGCCAGCTCGCCTCCCAATAGCCTGCGGCCGACCAACCCTGTGTCTCGCCCAGATGATTACGCACCAAGATCTGACTCAACGGTACACAAACCGCCGACGTAATCGCCATCAAGGTGAACTTACCAAGGTTTAGCACCACTTGATTGTCTACACGGCCAATCAGGTGACGTACCTTGAACCAAGGCGCTCTTAGGCATAGGCACAGCGTGACGAAGCAGGCGATGGACTGATAGATAGCAAGCGCTACCAGTGCACCGTACAAACCAAACCCCATGGTCATGACAACCGTGGTCAGCAGCGCAAAAACACTTCCACCAATATTCGCCACAACATAGCGCGGGATATCTTTCTTACCGTTCAGAATGGCCAGGAGCAGGGCGTTGAAAGTGAATAACACCAAGGTGGCGGCGAACCACAGAAATACCCCACCATAACCCTCATCCTTGAGGAACCACCCAGCGAGCGGGCGGTTCCCTAAAGCAATGACCACACTCGCTAACAGGGAACTAGCCAGTACAATCGCCCCCGCCGTGCGCCACACCGTGCGCTGGCGAACCTCGTCCCCTTCATACTCTGCCGTATACTTGGTGACGCCGGTGCTGATCGCCCCTGTGGCAAAGGTAGTGATCATCTGTACCGCGTTCTGAAACTGCCCCAGCGCTGCATAGCCTGTAGGGCCTACATAGACAGCCAAGACTTTGTTTATGCCGAGCAGGGTCAGCAACTTAATAACGACAGCAATGCCATTCAGCAGGCTGGTCTTCAACAATGTCATGAAGCGTCGGCCACCACAAAGCGGTTACACGCAGCGATGACACTGTCAACCTCGTCATCCGATAACGTAGGGCCCATCGGCAAGCTCAACACTTCTTCGTGCAAACGCTCCGTAAGCGGGAACGACAGTTCATTCCACTCTTTATATGCATTCTGCTTATGCGGAGGAATTGGATAATGGATCAGTGTCTGCACACCCTGCGTGGACAAATATTGCTGTAGCTCTGAACGGCACGGAGTACGGACAACAAATAGGTGCCAGACATGCGACTCGAATTCCAACGCCGATTGTCCTTGGATTTGCGGCAGCTTGATCAGTGGGTTATTGATACCAACCAGGTACCGCTGGGCGATCTCACGACGGCGCAACGTCTGTGCATCGAGCGACTTCAGTTTGATGCTCAACAATGCCGCTTGCAGTTCATCCAGCCTGCTGTTCACGCCCCTGTAGAGATTCTCGTACTTCTTGTGCGACCCGTAATTACGCAGCGCACGTAGAGTATTGGCCAGGGTCTCGTCACTGGTTGTGATCGCTCCGGCATCGCCAAGCGCCCCTAGATTCTTGCCGGGGTAGAAACTGAAACCAGAGGCGTCGCCTAGGTTACCCGATTTTTTCCCTGCAACTGCTGCACCGTGGGACTGAGCCGAGTCCTCAAGTAGCAACAGGCCTCTTTTTCGAGTCAACGCGTTAAGGGCTGGCATGTCGGCGAGCTGACCATATAGATGCACCGCGAGAATCACTCGGGTCTTGTCGGTAATCGCCGCCTCGGCGCGAACAGGGCAGAGATTGAAGGTCGCCTCGTCCGGCTCTACCAGAACGGGGACCAGTTGATTTTGGCTAATGGCAAGGATACTTGCAATGTAAGTGTTGCTCGGAACAATTACTTCATCACCATCAGACAGAAGCCCAAGCGCCTTCCAGGCCTGCAAAGTCAAGATCAAAGCATCAAGGCCATTGGCGACCCCGATGCAGAACCGTGAACCGCAATATTCTGCAAATTCACGCTCAAACTGTGCCAACTCGTTACCCGCAATATACCATCCAGAATCAATCACGCGCTCACAGGCTTCGAGCATCGCTTGGCGATCCAGTTGGTTAATGGCTTTCAAATCAAGGAAATTAATCATGCGAGAGAGTCCTGATAACTTTTGCCGGATTGCCTACGACCACGGCAAAATCGGGCACGGATTTTGTCACAACCGCCCCCGCGCCAACCATGGCACCTTTTCCAATTGTGATACCTGGCAGCAGTGTCGCATTAGCGCCGATACTCGCCCCTTGCTTTACCACGATCCCTTGAAATGCATCAGGATACACTTTGGAGCGCGGCATTGGGTCATTTGTAAAGGTCGCATTAGGGCCGATGAATACGTCATCCTCAATACGCGTTCCGTCCCAGAGGAAAACACCTGACTTCAAGGTCACCCGATCACCAATGACCACATCTCCTTCGACCAATACATGCGCGCACAAATTGCAGTCACTGCCAATACGGGCGCCCGACATCACGACAACATATTGCCATATGCGAGAGCCATGACCGATATCATCGGTATGCACATCGGCCAAGGGGTGAATTTTCACGCCTGACGCCCTACGCAGAAACTCATCATGATTACGTATATAGTCGCCTTCATCGTAATGATCACTGGCCAATACCAGCAAGACGCAATCTTCGCTAAAGTCGTGCATTTCATGCCAGATCATCTTGCGAATACGGACAGCTTTATCAGGTGCATCCAGCAGCACGCTTTCCTCGGTCTGCCCATCGCTCAGTAGCATCCTGCACTGCCCTGAAACACAAACAGCTACCTGCTCCAGCTCCTTGTGTGCATGAAAGCCACGAGACACACCCAACTTGGTCGACGTCAGATAATAAACCCGCTTCACTTCAAAGGGGACGTTTCCATTTTCTTCCAGGACATTCAGATATCCACGTTCATCACCGCGAACTTGAATATCAAGGAACTCAACCAGACTCATCTCACCGCCTCATACCTTGTTGGGACGTATCCATTTTTTGCGCCTACCCATAGTGCCACAGGTCAATTCGCCCGCCCGGCGCGAACCGGGCCCTCCAGCGGGCCACCTTGAGATTCAGACCTCGGTGACCCTTCCTATGTTCTTCGCGGAACCGGACTTCGTAACCGTTATCGCTCGAACGCCTCGCCCGCGTGACAGGCAATTATACGGAACTCTTGCTTTAATGAAACTCGCCCCGCTCGGCAGCATGATGGCACCCAAGCCTCCTGCCCCCCACTCCAGACTCATCAGGCGCGCAGTGAGCACACCCGGGCCCTGGTCGGGACATCCACTTTCGAAACAACGACAAATCCGCGACAGCTCGCGCTGCCGCGGATGGAAGGGATGAACTAGACAGGATTTTCGATGATTGGGTAAAGGGCAGAGGGAGCAGAGCAAAAAAAAAGAAACGTCCGACAGAAAATGCCTAGAAAACGCCAGCAACAAGCGCCATCACAGCAACATCATCGATCCATACGTAAACGACGCTTGCCTCGAACGGAAGCAACCCCTACCAAAATTGGCCCAATGACCAACCCTAATACCAGGGAGGCGAGGACCACTATCGCCAGGGGTAGTGCCGGGGTCGACCACCCCAAAATCACCAACGAAATGTCCTGCTGATTATCAAGCACGAAGAAGAGCGTAAAAGCCGCCAGTAACAGCGAGAAAAGCAGCAATAGGGCACGCGTAATATTTCGCATCCGAACCTTCCTATGCCGCTTCAGGGATTAGCGACATGCTCATCCTCGTTGACGCGGTCGCGCAACTCCTTGCCAGGCTTGAAATGCGGAACATACTTGCCTTCAAGACTCACCGATTGCCCGGTTTTTGGGTTGCGACCAACACGCGGCGCCCGATAATGCAGGGAAAAACTGCCGAACCCGCGGATTTCGATTCGATCACCGGTAGCCAAGCATTGGGACATCTGTTCAAGCATTGTCTTGATAGCCAACTCTACATCCTTGGACGAGAGCAGCCCCTGGTGAGTGACTATACGTTCGATCAGCTCCGACTTCGTCATATTTTTCCCTTCGTTATCAAGCAGCTAGATCATTGCTCTAGCTGTTTGTAGCACGCTTGGAAAGATTTGAACAGGGCCACCCTTGACTTCAAGAAAAAATTCAAATTAAGCGGAAGGTTCAACCCACTAGCCTAAGGCTCACCCAATCTCGCTAGAGGCTCTGTGCTTACGGATACTCAAGTCATTGCGCAGCAACATGGCAAAGAGCGCCACAAGCACACCTACAGCAGCGCCCAGCACCCCCCCAACCAAAAGGATCAGGCGCTTGGCAACCCCTTTCGGATGAACCTCTATAGCCCCATTTTGACGATAAGGCCTGAAAACAGCCGACTCGACTTTTTGCTCACGATAGCCTGAAAGGCTCTGCTCCAGCGGCCGAAGCTCCTTGATATAGGCGTCGTCCGAAGCTCGCAGTTGCAGCGCCTTAACCTCAGCCTCCAAAGCCTTGACCCCCCGCAAATAGGCAACCTCATCAGCACCCGTAGCGTTCGCAGAAATCCCGCCTGCAATCAACAATGGCTTATCGATACCCAGGATACGCGCGATACCTAACGACTCGTTTAGGCGAACGATGTGGTCATCCCGCATTCTCCTAGCGGTTTCGCGCAGGACAGCAATCTTCTTTTCCACACTACCAACCCGCTCAGCAATCTCCTCGGCATGATGCTCCAACAAGTCATGCTTGGTTTTCTCTGCCGCAGCTTTAGCAAAGCGCTCAAGCAAAACACCCGCCTGCCGCCCGTCAGTCGCCGTCATTGAAAGATACCCACCCCTCGCCTCTTCCACCACCGAAAACGTGGCAGAGAACTCAGCATAAGGCAAGCCAGGCGCCTCTTTATCCGCCCGTTCTTCAAAGAAGGTTTGACGCACAGACTCAGAGCGCAAATCCGCTACAAAATCCTTGAACACCGCAACATTGGAAAACGGCTCCAAGCCAGCCTCTTTTCGCGCGACATTCAACTGCGCAAGATCTCCACGCGCCGGAAAGTCGATCGATAGCTTAACCTCGTACTTAGGCTCCATCCTCATCACCATTATCGCAGCGACCAGAACCCCCCCTAATGCACACGCGAGGATGAGCAACCAGCGCTCGCACATTCCCTTGACCAATTCAAGGACATCAAGATCTCCATCAAGGCCCTTGTTCATATTCAACATTTTCTAGCGCCTTGCTCCAACAAAAAACTATCCATAAACTCTATCGGGCACCATTCTATAACAATAGATAATGGCATTTGGATATTATATCGAAGCAAAAAAAAGGCGACCGAAGTCGCCTTTTTTCCGATCAAACAGAACTCAGTTCTGCTTGGCCATTGCTTCGCGCAGCAGCGCAGCCATGGTGGTGTCGGCAGCAGCTTCCGGAGCGGTGTTTTTCAGGCTTTGGATTGCTTCTCGCTCTTCAGCATCGTCCTTCGACTTGATGGACAGGCTGATGACGCGGGACTTGCGGTCAACGCTGATGATCTTGGCTTCGATCTCTTCGCCTTCCTTCAGGACGTTACGCGCGTCTTCAACGCGGTCACGGCTGATTTCGGAAGCTTTCAGAGTAGCTTCGATGTCGTCGGCCAGAGTGACGATGGCGCCCTTGGCGTCAACTTCCTTCACGATGCCCTTGACGATTGCACCCTTGTCGTTGACAGCAACGAAGTTGGAGAACGGATCGTCTTCCAGCTGCTTGATGCCCAGGGAGATGCGCTCGCGCTCTGGATCAACCGACAGGATGACGGTTTCCAGCTCGTCGCCCTTCTTGAAACGACGCACGGCTTCTTCGCCGGTTTCGTTCCAGGAAATGTCGGACAGGTGAACCAGACCGTCGATGCCGCCATCCAGGCCGATGAAGATACCGAAGTCGGTGATCGACTTGATGGTACCGGTGATCTTGTCACCCTTGTTGAACTGGCCGGAGAAGTCTTCCCATGGGTTGGATTTGCACTGCTTGATACCCAGGGAGATACGACGACGCTCTTCGTCGATGTCCAGAACCATGACTTCCACTTCGTCGCCAACCTGAACGACTTTCGACGGGTGGATGTTCTTGTTGGTCCAGTCCATTTCGGAGACGTGCACCAGACCTTCAACGCCTTCTTCCAGCTCAGCGAAGCAGCCGTAGTCGGTCAGGTTGGTGACGCGAGCGGTAACACGAGTACCTTCTGGGTAGCGGGAAGTGATAGCAACCCACGGATCTTCGCCCATCTGCTTCAGACCCAGCGAAACGCGGTTGCGCTCACGGTCGAACTTCAGAACGCGAACGTCGACTTCGTCACCAACGTTGACGATTTCGGACGGGTGCTTGATGCGCTTCCAAGCCATGTCGGTGATGTGCAGCAGGCCGTCGATACCGCCCAGGTCCACGAATGCGCCGTAGTCGGTGAGGTTCTTGACGATACCTTTGACCTGCTGGCCTTCCTGCAGGGTTTCCAGCAGGGCTTCGCGCTCGGCGCTGTTCTCGGCTTCCAGCACGCTGCGACGGGAAACGACAACGTTGTTGCGCTTCTGGTCCAGCTTGATGACCTTGAATTCCAGCTCTTTGCCTTCCAGGTGGGTGGTGTCGCGCACTGGGCGGACATCAACCAGGGAGCCCGGCAGGAACGCACGGATGCCGTTAACGTCGACAGTGAAGCCGCCCTTAACCTTACCGTTGATAACGCCCTTGACCACTTCTTCGGCAGCGAAAGCAGCTTCCAGAACAATCCAGCACTCGGCGCGCTTGGCTTTTTCACGGGACAGCTTGGTTTCGCCAAAGCCGTCTTCGACCGCGTCCAGCGCAACGTGAACTTCGTCACCGACCTTGATGGTCAGCTCGCCAGCTTCGTTGTAGAACTGCTCGAGCGGGATGACGCCCTCGGACTTCAGACCAGCGTGAACGGTAACCCAGTCGCCGTCGATGTCGACAACGATACCGGTGATGATTGCGCCCGGCTGAAGATTGAGGGTTTTCAGGCTTTCTTCAAAGAGTTCTGCAAAGCTTTCGCTCATTTTAATTCCTGTAAATTCGGGCGAGACAGACGCCCATCGCCACATTCCAGACAATGTGGGTTTCGTTTAAGTAAAGGAAAGCGGGCAGGACGTTGACTGGTGCCCCTGCCTGCTTTCCTGGCGATCAGAGCAGGTCGCGCAATGCGAGCTCGCTTCTGATCCGTTGCAGCACCTGCTCGATGGACAACTCGGTAGAGTCCAGCTGGATTGCATCGGCCGCCGGCTTGAGCGGGGCCACTGCGCGCTGGGTGTCGCGCCCATCGCGCGCACGAATCTCATCTAGCAGACTCGACAGACTAACATCTTCGCCTTTGCCCTTCAACTGCAGGTAACGACGGCGGGCACGCTCCTCGGCACTGGCAGTGAGAAACACCTTCAGTGGCGCATCGGGAAACACCACGGTGCCCATGTCGCGACCGTCGGCAATCAGCCCCGGCGCCTCACGAAACGCGCGCTGGCGCTGCAGCAGTGCCTCGCGCACCGCTGGCAGAGAAGCGACCATCGAGGCGCCCGCCCCTACCGTTTCGGTACGGATGACATTGCTCACATCCTCGCCCTCGAGAATGATCTGCTGCAGCTTGCCCGGCTCGGCGGCGATGAACTGCACGTCCAGGTGGGCGGCAAGCGCCTTGAGCAACTCTTCATTGGTCAGGTCGACGCCATGGTTCGAGGCGTTGAACGCCAGCAGGCGATACAACGCTCCGGAATCCAGCAGCCGCCAGCCAAGCTCGCGTGCCAGCAGGCCAGCGACCGTGCCCTTGCCCGAGCCGCTTGGCCCGTCGATGGTGATGACCGGCGCCTGCGAATTCACGACTTGCCCTCTTGCGCCACGCGGATGCCGACTTCGGCGCAAAGCGCCAGGAAGTTGGGGAAGGAAGTGGCGACGTTGGCGCAGTCGTGAATACGGATCGGCGCACTGGCACGCAGCGAGGCAATGCTGAAGGCCATGGAGATACGGTGATCACCGTGACCGTGGACTTCACCGCCACCGATCTGGCCGCCATCGATGATGATGCCATCCGGGGTCGGCTCGCACTTCACGCCGAGAGCGATCAGGCCATCGGCCATGACCTGGATACGGTCCGACTCCTTGACCCGCAGCTCCTCGGCGCCACGCAGTACGGTACGCCCCTCGGCGCAGGCGGCCGCGACGAACAGCACCGGGAATTCGTCGATGGCCAGTGGCACCAACTCTTCTGGAATCTCGATACCCTTGAGTTTCGCGCCACGCACACGCAGGTCAGCGACAGGCTCGCCACCGACTTCACGCTGGTTCTCCAGGGTGATGTCGCCGCCCATCAGGCGCAGGATGTCGATCACGCCGGTGCGGGTCGGGTTGATACCGACGTGCTCCAGCACCAGCTCCGAACCTTCGGCGATGGACGCCGCGACCAGGAAGAAGGCCGAGGACGAGATATCGGCTGGCACTTCGATCCGAGTGGCAGTCAGCTTGCCGCCGGACTGCAGTGAGGCGACAGGGCCATTGCTCTGCACGCTGTAGCCGAAGCCGCGCAGCATGCGCTCGGTGTGATCACGGGTCGGTGCCGGCTCGGTGACGGTGGTAGTGCCTTCGGCGTACAGGCCAGCCAGCAGCAGGCAGGACTTAACCTGGGCACTGGCCATCGGCAGGGTGTAGTTCAGCGCCTTGAGCTTCTGGCCACCGCGAATGGTCAGCGGTGGGCGCCCCTCGGGGCCGGTCTCGACCACGGCGCCCATCTCGCGCAACGGATTGGCCACGCGGTTCATCGGACGCTTGGACAGCGAAGCGTCACCGGTCATGGTCACGTCGAACGGCTGTGCGGCCAGCAGGCCCGACAGCAGGCGCATCGAGGTCCCGGAGTTACCCAGGTAGATCGGACCAGGTGGCGGCTTCAGGCCGTGCAGGCCGACACCATGAATGGTGACGCGGCCGTGGTGCGGCCCCTCGATGACCACACCCATGTCGCGGAAGGCTTGCAAGGTCGCCAGGGCGTCTTCGCCCTCGAGGAAGCCTTCGACTTCAGTGGTGCCCTCGGCCAGCGAGCCGAGCATGATCGAGCGGTGGGAAATCGATTTGTCGCCCGGTACGCGAATCCGTCCGGACACGCGGCCACCAGGTTGGGCCAGGAAGATCAGGTCGTTGGCGTTCATAGCGTCCACATAGGCCCGGCGGGCCAGGATTTTACTGAAATGCTCGCGGGCGACCCGAGCGCGGGTGAACACACCCAGCAACTGGTGCCCGTCCCCTGCATCGACCGCGTCGCGCAAGGCGTCGAGATCGCTGCGAAATGTATCCAGCGTGCGCAGGACAGCGTCGCGATTGGCGAGGAAGATGTCATGCCACATGATCGGGTCGCTGCCAGCGATTCTCGTGAAATCGCGGAACCCTCCCGCAGCGTACCGGAAGATGTCGAGGTTTTCATTGCGTTTGGCCAGCGAATCCACCAGGCCGAACGCCAGCAGGTGCGGAAGGTGGCTGGTGGCCGCCAGGACTTCGTCATGACGCTCGACCGGCATGTGCTCGACGTCGGCCTCCAGCGCGCGCCACAGGCGATCGACCAGGGCCAGGGCTGCCGGATCGGTTTCGGCGAGCGGCGTGAGGATCACCTTGTGACGACGGAACAGTGCAGCATTGGAAGCCTCCACACCGCTCTGCTCGGACCCTGCGATCGGATGGCCGGGTACGAAACGCGCCAGACGCTCGCCGAACACGGCCCGCGCGGCACGCACCACATTACCCTTGGCGCTGCCGACATCGGTGATCACCGCAGCCCCCAGGTCGAGCGACGCCAGGCGGGCCAGAAGCTTTTCCATGGCCAGGATCGGTACCGCCAGCTGGATCACGTCAGCACCGACACAGGCCGCGGCCAGATCCTCTTCGCAGCGGTCGACCACGCCGAGGGCGACAGCCTGCTTGCGCGACTGGGCATCCAGGTCGACACCGACCACTTCACGGCACAGGCCGCTTTCACGCAGACCCTTGGCGAAGGAACCACCGATCAGGCCGAGGCCGACGACGACCAGGCGATTGATGAGCGGTGCGGGTTTGTTTACAGCATTAACCACGAGTGCGAACCCTGTTCAGAACAGCAACATGTGCCAAATTACAGCCTACAGATGGGTGGGAAGCAGCAGGGCTGCGGTGGAGCGAAAAGCACCCCACCCACGAGCAACAATAAATTCAGAGCACCGCCTTCGGATAAGACCCCAGCACCTTCAACGCCACGGCCTCCTGGCTGATCTTCTCCAGCACCGCCTTGATCAACGGATCGCGGTGGTGGCCAACGAAGTCGATGAAGAACACGTAGGTCCACTTGCCGCTGCGCGACGGGCGGGTCTCGATGCGGGTCAGGTCGATGCCGTTATCGTGGAATGGCACCAGCAGTTCATGCAGCGCGCCTGGCTTGTTGCTCATCGAAACGATGATCGAGGTCTTGTCGTCGCCGGTTGGCGGCACTTCCTGGTTACCGATCATCAGGAAGCGCGTGGAGTTGTCCGGACGGTCTTCGATCTTCTCTGCCAGACGGGTCAAACCATAAAGATTGGCTGCCATGTCACCGGCGATCGCCGCCGAGTTCCACTCACCCTTGACCCGCTTGGCCGCCTCGGCATTGCTAGAAACTGCAACGCGCTCGACGTTCGGGTAGTGCGCGTCCAGCCACTTGCGGCACTGGGCCAGCGACTGGGCGTGCGAGTAGATACGGGTGATGCTGTCGGTCTTGGTGTTTTCGCCCACCAGCAGGTGGTGGTGGATGCGCAGCTCGACCTCGCCACAGATCACCATGTCGTGCTCGAGGAAGCTGTCCAGCGTGTGGCTGACCGCACCTTCGGTGGAGTTTTCCACCGGCACCACGCCGAAGTTGACAGCGCCGGCCGCGACTTCGCGGAACACTTCATCGATGGCCGCCATCGGACGGCTGATCACCGCATGACCGAAATGCTTCATGGCCGCAGCCTGGGTGAAGGTGCCCTCGGGGCCGAGGTAGGCAATCTTCAACGGCTCTTCCAGGGCCAGGCACGACGACATGATTTCGCGGAACAGACGCGCCATCTCTTCGTTACCCAACGGCCCCTTGTTGCGCTCCATGACGCGCTTGAGCACTGCAGCCTCACGCTCAGGACGATAGAACACCGGCTTCTCGCCTTCGGCGAGCGAAGCGGTCTTGACTCGCGCCACTTCTTCGGCGCAGCGGGCACGATCGCTGATCAGCTCGAGGATTTTCTCGTCGAGACTGTCAATGCGAACGCGCAGGGCCTTGAGTTCCTGTTCGGACATCAGCCGTGCTCCTTCTCGAATTCGGCCATGTAGGCCACCAGGGCTTCCACCGCATCCAGCCCCAGCGCGTTGTAGATCGAGGCACGCATGCCACCGACCGAACGATGGCCCTTGAGATTGAGCAGGCCACGGGCGTCGGCACCGGCGAGGAATGCCTTGTCCAGGCGCTCGTCGGCGAGACGGAACGGCACGTTCATCCAAGAGCGGGCGTTGTGGCTGATCGGGTTGGTGTAGAACTCGCTGGCGTCGATAAAGCCGTAGAGGCGTTCTTTCTTGGAGCGGTTTCGCTGCTCCATGGCCTCGACGCCGCCCTGCTCCTTGAGCCACTCGAACACCAGGCCCGACAGGTACCAGGAGTAGGTAGCCGGGGTGTTGTACATCGAACCATTATCGGCCGAGATCTTGTAGTCGAGCATGGTCGGGCACGTGCTGCGCGCGCGACCGAGCAGGTCTTCGCGCACGATGACCACCACCAGGCCGCTCGGGCCGATGTTCTTTTGCGCACCGGCGTAGATCAGGCCGTACTGCGACACGTCGATCGGGCGCGAGAGGATGTCGGACGACATGTCGACCACCAGCGGAACATCACCGGTTTCAGGTACCCAGTCGAACTGCAGGCCGCCGATGGTTTCGTTGGAGGCGTAGTGAACGTAGGCAGCCCCTGGGGTCAGCTTCCACTCGTTCTGACCAGGAATGGCCAGGTAATCGTAGGGCTTGGCACTGGCGGCAACGTTGATATTGCCGAAACGGCGCCCTTCCTCGATGGCCTTCTTCGACCAGATACCGGTCTCGATGTAGTCGGCGGTGGCGTTTTCCGGCAGCAGGTTCAGCGGGATCTCGGCGAACTGCTGGCTGGCACCGCCCTGCAGGAACAGCACCTTGTAGTTCGAGGGAATGGTCAGCAGATCACGCAGGTCTTGCTCGGCCTTTTCAGCGATCGCCACGTAGTCATCGCTGCGGTGGCTCATTTCCATCACTGACAAGCCCTTGCCGCGCCAGTCCAGCATTTCGGCCTGAGCACGCTGCAGCACAGCGTCGGGAAGCGCGGCAGGGCCTGCGCAGAAGTTAAAGGCTCGTTTGCTCACATCCACTCTCGCTCTAATAGAACAAAATCTAACCAGCTGGTTCAGCGGTAATCCTGTGGGAGCGGGCTTGCCCGCGAACACCGGCGAAGCCGGCGCCATACATCGCACCGCCTGCTTCGCGGGCAAGCCCGCTCCCACAAAAACCAGACGTTGCCGTCGCTAATCAGTCAAACGGGGCGACCTTGGTCGCCCCGTTCGGGTAGTGCACTGGCTTAGTCCTGCGGCGCCTCTTCGGTGCCTGCGGGGTCTTCGCCAGCCGTGTCCAGCGCGTCGTTGTCGACGCCCTCCTCGCCCGCCTCGACGATGTCGTCGAGCTCATCCTCGGACGGTTCCTGGATACGTTCCAGCCCCACCAGCGTCTCGTCGCTGGCCAGTTTGATCAGCGTCACACCCTGGGTGTTACGGCTCAGACTGGAGACCTCGCCAACCCGTGTACGCACCAGCGTACCCTGATCGGAAATCAACATGATCTCCTCGCCTTCCTGAACCTGGATAGCACCGATCAGCAAACCGTTGCGCCCCTTGGTGCCCATGGCGATCACACCTTGCCCACCACGACCACGACGCGGGAACTTGGACAGCGGAGTACGCTTGCCGAAGCCACGCTCGGAGGCGGTGAGGATCTGTGCGCCGGACTCGGGGATCAGCATGGAAATCACTTCCTGCCCCTTGCCCAGCCTCATGCCACGCACACCGCGCGCAGTACGGCCCATCTCGCGAACCACGCTCTCGGCGAAGCGAATCACCTTGCCGGCGTTGGAGAACATCATGACTTCTTTCGCGCCATCGGTGATGGCAGCAGCGATCAGGGTGTCACCTTCCTTCAGCTTGAGCGCGATCAGGCCATTGGAGCGTGGGCGAGCGAACTGCACCAGCGGGGTCTTCTTGACGGTGCCGGAAGCGGTCGCCATGAAGATGTAGGCGCCGGTAGGCTCGGCGACCAACTCCGGCGTATCGCCGTCTTCTTCGTCGATCTCTTCCGGCTCGATCACTTCGCCTTCGAGCACCGCGTCTTCCGCCTCGTCGATCTCTTCATCGAGATCGGCACTCTGCTGCAGGGCTTCGAGATCAATCTGCAGCATCGCGGTGATGCGCTCGCCGTCTTCCAGCGGCAGCAGGTTGACCATCGGGCGCCCGCGCGCGGCGCGGGAGGCTTCAGGAATGTCGTAGGTCTTGAGCCAGTACACCTTGCCCTTGCTGGAGAACAGCAGCAGCGTGGCGTGGCTGTTGGCAACCAGCAGGTGCTCGATGTAGTCCTCGTCCTTCACGCCGGTCGCCGACTTGCCCTTGCCGCCGCGGCGCTGGGCCTGGTAGGCGGACAATGGCTGGGTCTTGGCATAGCCACCGTGGGAGATGGTCACCACACGCTCTTCTTCCGGGATCATGTCGCCGTAGTTGAGGTCGTGACGGGCATCGAGGATCTGGGTACGACGGGCATCGCCGTACTCGGCGCGGATCGCTTCAAGCTCTTCGCGGATCACTTCCATCAGGCGCTGGGCACTGTTGAGGATGCGGATCAGCTCGCCGATCTGCTCGAGGATCTCTTGGTACTCAGCCAGCAGCTTCTCGTGCTCCAGGCCGGTCAGGCGGTGCAGACGCAGGTCGAGGATGGCTTGAGCCTGCTCAGGCGACAGCCAGTACTTGCCATCACGCAGGCCGTACTGTTCCGGCAGGTCTTCCGGACGGCAGGAGTCGGCGCCGGCGCGCTCGACCATGACCTGCACGGCACTGGATTCCCACGGCGTGCCGATCAGGGCTTCCTTGGCTTCCGACGGCGTCGGCGAGGCTTTGATCAGGGCGATGACCGGATCGATGTTGGACAGCGCGACAGCCTGGCCTTCAAGGATGTGCCCACGCTCGCGCGCCTTACGCAGTTCGAACACGGTGCGACGGGTGACCACTTCGCGACGGTGACGAACGAAGGCCTCGAGCAGGTCTTTCAGGTTCAGCAACCGCGGACGACCGTCGATCAGCGCGACGATGTTGATACCGAATACGCTCTGCAGCTGGGTCTGCTGATAGAGGTTGTTGAGCACCACCTCCGGCACCTCGCCGCGACGCAGCTCGATGACGATGCGCATGCCGTCCTTGTCGGACTCGTCGCGCAGCTCGGTGATGCCTTCGATCTTCTTCTCTTTGACCAGCTCGGCGATCTTTTCGATCAGACGCGCCTTGTTCAGCTGGTACGGCAGCTCGGTGACGACGATCTGCTGACGGCCACCGACCTTGTCGATGTCTTCGATCTCGGAACGGGCACGCATGTAGATGCGGCCACGACCGGTGCGATAGGCCTCGATGATGCCCTGGCGACCGTTGATGATGCCGGCAGTCGGGAAGTCCGGGCCTGGGATGAACTGCATCAGCTCATCGACGGTGACCTCGGGGTTGTCGATCAGCGCCAGGCAGCCATCGATGACCTCGCCCAGGTTGTGCGGCGGAATGTTGGTCGCCATGCCCACGGCAATACCGCTGGAACCGTTGACCAGCAAGTTGGGGATCTTGGTCGGCATGACAGCCGGGATCTGCTCGGTGCCGTCGTAGTTGGGCACCCAGTCGACCGTTTCCTTGTGCAGGTCGGCCAGCAGCTCGTGAGCCAGCTTGGTCATGCGCACTTCGGTGTATCGCATGGCCGCGGCGTTGTCGCCGTCCACCGAACCGAAGTTGCCTTGGCCATCGACCAGCAGATAGCGCAGCGAGAACGGCTGCGCCATGCGCACGATGGTGTCGTACACAGCGGTATCGCCGTGCGGGTGGTATTTACCGATGACGTCACCGACCACACGGGCGGACTTCTTGTACGGCTTGTTCCAGTCGTTGCCCAGCTCGCTCATCGCGTACAGGACGCGGCGATGCACAGGCTTCAAGCCGTCACGCGCATCGGGCAGCGCTCGCCCGACAATCACGCTCATCGCGTAGTCGAGGTAGGACTGTCTCAGTTCGTCTTCGATATTGACCGGGAGGATTTCTTTGGCCAGTTCGCCCATGAGAAGCCTGATTCCTTTTTCTGGTGAAACTTCGCCATATCCATCGGTGGACGAACGAAGCTCGTCGCCGCAGCGTTCGACAGTGCGACGACATACGACAAATCAATGAGTTGTGCCCAGGATCTGCGCAATGAAGGCCGCGGAAAAGAGCGGCCTTGGAAACTGTCGGATGGTATCACAAAGGGTTGGCGGGTGGGAGATGGGGCAGGATGCCACTGAAGCGGAAAGTCCCGAGCGCCATCCCCCTCGCGAAAACACTCAATGCAAGCGCTTGCGACACATCAACTGGGCGATTTTTGCAGCGTCCGGGCGCTCGACAATACCTTTTTCGGTCACGATCACGTCGATCAGATCCGCGGGGGTCACATCGAAAACAGTGTTGAACACCTCGACATCCGCAGCAACCCGCTTCCCGGCCACTTCCAGCAACTCGTCTGCCTCGCGCTCTTCGAGAGGGATGTCATCACCGCTGGCGAGGTTGAGGTCAATGCTGGTACTCGAAGCCACCACCATGAAACGTACGCCGTGGTGCATGGCAGAGACCGCCAGCTGGTATGTGCCGATCTTGCTCGCCATGTCGCCATTGGCCGCGATGCAATCGGCACCGACCACAACCCAGGTGATGCCCTTGGTCTTCATCAGGTGCGCCAGCGCCGAGTCTGCACACAACGTGACCGGTATCCCCTCATGGGACAGTTCCCAGGCTGTCAGGCGCGACCCCTGCAACCAGGGGCGGGTTTCAGCGGCATAGACGCGCTCGACCATGCCCTCCAGATAGGCAGCGTGGATCACCCCCAATGCAGTGCCGAAACCACCGCTGGCCAAAGCTCCGGCATTGCCGTAGGTCAGCAAGGTCTGCTCGCTGCCCTGGTGGCGACGGATCTGCTCGATGCCGCTCTGCGCCATGGTCAGGTTGGCTTCGCGATCGCTGTCGTGGATCGCCACAGCTTCAGCCTCCATGGCTGCGAGCACGTCCTCGTCGGGGCGCAACCGTTGCAGGCGCTCGCGCATGCGGTTGAGCGCCCAGAACAGGTTGGCAGCAGTCGGGCGCGCCTCGGCCAGTTCGAGAAAGTCCTCTTCCAGCGCCTGCTCCCAGTCATCGTCCTCGGCCAGGCGTTGCCGCAGCGCAAGCACCAGCCCATAGGCAGCACTGATGCCGATAGCAGCCGCACCGCGCACCGCCATGCCGCGGATCGCCTGGACCACGGCTGCCACATCGGCGCAAGTCAGCCAGTGCTCGCGGGTCGGCAGCAGACGCTGGTCGAGCAGATGCAGGGTGCCATCACGCCACTGGATGCTGGTCACCTTCTCCGCCGCCAAAAGTCGCTCGCGCATCGCCTCTCCCCGCAATTCACTGATCAAAAGCGGACGATTATAGCGAGCCTCGGGCGCAGGCGCTCGGGTATACTGCGCGTTCCATTTAACGGAACCCGGTAGCCTGCCTATGCTTTCAGCCTCTTCGCCGCTCGACCTGCTGCTCGCACCCCGCTGGCTGGTGCCCGTGGAGCCGGCCGGCGTGGCGCTCGAAGGGCACGCCCTGGGCATTCGGGACGGGCTGATTGCCTGGATCGGCCCCCGCGAGCGGGCCCCACAGGCACGCGAGGTGCGCGAACTGCCCGACTGCGTGCTCACCCCGGGGCTGGTCAACGCCCACGGGCACGCCGCCATGACCCTGTTCCGCGGCCTGGCCGACGACCTGCCGCTGATGACCTGGCTGCAGGAGCACATCTGGCCGGCCGAGGGGCGCTGGGTCGACGAAGCCTTCGTGCGCGACGGCACCGACCTGGCGATCGCCGAGCAGCTCAAGGGTGGCATCACCTGCTTTGCCGACATGTACTTTTTCCCCCGCGAAGCCTGTGACCGCGTGCACCGCAGCGGCATCCGCGCCCAGGTGGCCGTGCCGTTGCTGGACTTCCCCATCCCCGGTGCGCGCACCACCGACGAGGCCCTTCACCTGGCCATCGAGCTGTTCGGCGACCTGCGCCATCACCCGCGCATCAGTGTCGCTCTCGGCCCCCATGCCCCGTATACAGTCAATGACGAGAATCTGGAGAAGATCCGGGTCATCGCCGACCAGCTCGACGCGCCGCTGCACATGCACATCCACGAGACCGCCGGCGAGGTCGAGCGGGCCGTGGCCGAGCACGGCGAACGCCCGCTGGCACGCCTGGCGCGCCTCGGCCTGCTGGGTCCGCGCCTGCAAGCCGTGCACATGACCCAGATCAGCGACGACGACCTTGCCCTGTTGGTAGAAAGCAACACCAGCGTGGTGCACTGCCCGGAATCCAACCTCAAGCTGGCCAGCGGCTTCTGCCCGGTCGAACGCTTGTGGCAGGCCGGGGTCAACGTTGCCGTGGGCACCGACGGTGCCGCCAGCAACAACGACCTCGACCTGCTTGGCGAAACCCGGACCGCAGCATTGCTGGCCAAGGCCGTCGCCGGTTCGGCCACGGCCCTGGACGCCCACCGCGCCCTGCGCATGGCCACGCTCAACGGCGCCCGCGCCCTGGGGCTGGAGGCCAGCATCGGCTCGCTGGAGGTGGGCAAGGCCGCGGACATCACCGCCTTCGACCTCTCGGGCCTGGCCCAGCAACCGGTGCATGACCCGGTTTCGCAACTGATCTACGCCACCGGCCGCGACTGCGTGCGCCATGTCTGGGTCGCGGGCCACCACCTGCTCGACGACAGGCGCCTGACCCAGATGGACGAAGCCGCACTGATCGACACCGCCCGCACCTGGGGAGCGCGCATTCGCGCTGGCAAAGAATGACCGGCCGGCAGCTGCGGCTGCCGCCTGAGACACCTTTTATCGAAGTTTTCAGAGGATCTGTTCAATGAGCAACGTCGACCGCGCCGAAATCGCCAAGTTCGAGGCCCTGGCTCACCGCTGGTGGGACCGCGAGAGCGAGTTCAAGCCCCTGCACGAGATCAACCCGCTGCGGGTCAACTGGATCGACGAGCGCGCCAGCCTCGCCGGCAAGAAGGTACTGGACGTCGGCTGCGGCGGCGGCATCCTCAGCGAGGCAATGGCCCAGCGCGGCGCCACCGTGACCGGTATCGACATGGGCGAAGCACCACTGGCCGTGGCGCGCCTGCACCAGCTGGAATCGGGGGTCGAGGTCGAGTACCGGCAAATTACCGCCGAGGCGCTCGCAGAAGAGCTGCCTGGCCAGTTCGACGTGGTCACCTGCCTGGAAATGCTCGAACACGTACCCGACCCTTCCTCGGTGATCCGCGCCTGCCATCGCCTGGTCAAGCCCGGCGGCCAGGTGTTCTTCTCCACCATCAACCGCAACCCCAAAGCCTACCTGCTGGCGATCATCGGCGCCGAGTACATCCTCAAGATGCTGCCGCGCGGCACCCATGACTTCAAGAAATTCATCCGGCCATCGGAGCTCGGCGCCTGGAGCCGTGTTGCCGGCCTCGAAGTGAAGGACATCATCGGCCTCACCTACAATCCGCTGACCAAGCACTACAAGCTGGCCAGCGACGTCGATGTCAACTACATGATCCAGACCCTGCGCGAGGAATGAGCATGCGCCTGCGAGCAGTACTCTTCGACATGGACGGTACCCTGCTGGACACCGCGCCAGACTTCATCGCCATCTGCCAGGCCATGCTCGCCGAACGCGGGCTGCCGGCCGTGGACGACGAGTTGATCCGCGGCGTGATCTCCGGCGGCGCCCGGGCCATGGTCGCCACCACTTTCGCCATGAGCCCTGACGCCGAAGGCTTCGAAGCGCTGCGCCTGGAGTTTCTCGAGCGCTACCAGCGCGACTGCGCGGTGCACAGCAAGCTGTTCGAGGGCATGGCCGAACTGCTGGACGACATCGAAAAAGGCAACCTGCTGTGGGGCGTGGTCACCAACAAGCCGGTACGCTTCGCCGAGCCGATCATGCAGCAGCTTGGCCTGGCCGAGCGCTCGGCGCTGCTGATCTGCCCCGATCACGTGAAGAACAGCAAGCCCGACCCCGAGCCGCTGATCCTCGCCTGCAAGACGCTTGACCTGGATCCGGCCAGCGTACTGTTCGTCGGCGACGATCTGCGTGATATCGAATCCGGCCGCGATGCCGGCACCCGTACCGCAGCCGTGCGCTACGGCTATATTCATCCAGAGGACAACCCCAACAACTGGGGCGCCGACGTGGTGGTGGACCACCCGCTGGACCTGCGCAAGGTGATCGACAGTGCGTTGTGCGGCTGCTGAGCTGTAAGGGCTGGCAGCACACACAGGGATAAAAAACAGGGAATTCTCAATGTTCGACTACATCGCCCGCCCCGACCTGCTCAAGGGTCGGGTCATTCTTGTCACCGGCGCTGGCCGCGGCATCGGCGCTGCCGCCGCCAAGGCCTATGCAGCACTGGGGGCCACCGTGCTGCTGCTGGGCAAGACCGAGGCCAACCTCAACGAGGTCTACGACCAGATCGAGGCCGCCGGCCACCCACAACCCGTGGTGATTCCGTTCAACCTGGAAACCGCCCTGCCCCATCAGTACGACGAACTGGCGGTGATGGTCGAAGAACAGTTCGGGCGCCTCGACGGCCTGCTCAACAACGCGTCGATCATCGGCCCGCGTACGCCGCTGGAGCAGTTGTCGGGCGACAATTTCATGCGTGTGATGCACATCAACGTCAACGCGACCTTCATGCTGACCAGCACACTGCTGCCGCTGCTCAAGTTGTCCGAGGACGCCTCGGTGGTGTTCACCTCGTCGAGCGTGGGGCGCAAGGGCCGGGCCTACTGGGGCGCCTATGGTGTGTCGAAGTTCGCCACCGAAGGCCTGATGCAGACCCTGGCCGACGAACTGGAAGGCGTGGCGCCGGTGCGCGCCAACAGCATCAACCCGGGTGCCACGCGCACGGCGATGCGAGCGCTCGCCTATCCCAGCGAGAACCCGCAAGACAATCCGTTGCCCGAAGACATCATGCCGGTGTACCTGTACCTGATGGGCCCTGACAGCAGCGGCGTGAACGGACAAGCATTCAACGCCCAATAAACGCCGGCAACTGCACCGGCCTCATCTCTGCAAGCGCGCGATGAGGCCGGGCACCTGATCAGCCCGCCGCCAACACCGGCTTGCTGAAGGTCTGACGCTGCACAGGCTCCATTGCCAGGCAACGCTCCAGGAACAGGTACATGCAGTCGTAGCTCTTGCAGATTGCCTTGCGCAGTTGCGCCTGCAATTCCTCGGAAGGGTTCTCGCCCACCAGCGTGCAGATGATCTCCAGCGCCTCCCATGGGTGAGCATCATCGTACTCGGCGTGCAGATCCAGCCACCTCATGGCCGCCTTGGACTCCTTGTCACCTCGCTGGATGAAGGCCTGCGCATAGTCCGTGTCGGGATACACCTTCGCCGACCACTCGCCCGTCGCCCCTTCGATCGCATAGTTGGTCGCGGCCATCGCAATGGCCAGGGACTCAGTCGCACAGACACGCCAGCACCAATCGTTCAAGCCGTTCAGCTCAGGCGGAACATCCTGGGCCTGCAAGTCTTTCAAGGTAATGTCGTGCGCCTTGCACCACTTGACCCAATGGTCGGCATGATTGAGTTCGACACGGATATTGCGTATCAACCAACGCCGCGCCATATCTTCGCCCTGGCTTCGGCCGTAGCGGGTCTTGGTGAGGTTGTGGGCCATGTACAGCGAGAACTGTTCGACCACCGGCCAGCCACCGATCAAGTACTGGCGGATCGTCTTCTTGCTCAGCTTGCCGTCGCTCAGGCGCTGGTAGACCTCATGCTCGACCACCTTGCGCTTGCTCTCGGCGCAATCATCGATCATTTTCTGCGCCCAGTCGGGATAGCTCTTGGCGTCCATCAATGGACCGATCCGAACGAATGCTTCAATCACTGTCAGCTCCTTGATTCCCTGTGATTTCCCGGACGGCTACTGGTATCAGCGGAAGGTCCCTGGCGCCCGGTGCAACAGGGGCCTTACTGCAATCCGTTGTCGCTGAAGGCTGCCACAGGTGAACACCTGCGGCCGCTCGATCAGATAACCCTGCGCGAAATCCACGCCGATCTCCTGCAGCGCCTGCTCGATCAACGGCGTTTCGACGAATTCGGCGATGGTGCGCTTACCCATGACATGGCCGATATGGTTGATCACCTCCACCATAGCCCTGTTAATGGGATCGTCGAGCATATCTTTGACGAAACTTCCGTCGATCTTCAGGAAGTCTACGGGCAAATGCTTCAAATAGGCGAATGACGACATCCCGGCGCAGAAATCGTCGAGGGAGAACTTGCAGCCCAAGCCTTTCAATTCGTTGATGAAGCGAATAGCACTTCCCAAATTGGCGATTGCGCTGGTCTCGGTTATTTCGAAACAAATCATGTGCGGAGGAATCTGGTACTCGGCGAACGATCGCTGCAAGTACTCCAGGAATTTATCGTCGCCAATGCTGCTACCCGACAGATTGATCGCGCACATCGCCAGCGGCCGGCTGCAACCTTCATCCAGCGCCTGACGAATCACCTGAAACACATTGCGCACCACCCAGCGATCGATTGCGGTCATCAGGCCGTAGCGTTCGGCAGCAGGGATGAAGCTGTCAGGCAGAACGGTCCGGCCGCTCTCGTCATGCAGGCGCAGGAGAATCTCTATGTGCCCGGCGCCCATGTCGGGCTTGAGCGGGGCGATTTCCTGGGCATACAAGCAGAAGCGGTTTTCCTCGAGCGCGACATGCAGGCGCTGGATCCAGGCCATCTCGCCAAAGCGCATCGACAACTCGCTGTCGTCGGCATGGTAGACCTGCACACGGTTGCGACCCTTCTCCTTGGCCATGTAGCAAGCCATGTCGGCTGCCCGCAGCGAAGCCTCAAGGGTGCCAGGCGACTGGGCAATGTGTACCAGGCCAATACTGACGGTGGTGACGAAGGGTCGTCCCTTCCAGACGAAATGCAGGCTCTGCACGGTCTGGCGCAAGTGCTCGGCAATCCGCTCGGCCTGGTCGGGTGGGCAGTTTTCCAGCAACACGCCGAATTCATCACCGCCCAGCCGGGCCAGGGTGTCACCTTCGCGCAGGCCTGCCTGCAGCACGGCGCAGATATGGCGCAGCAACTCATCGCCCGCAGCGTGTCCGCAGGTATCGTTGACCAGCTTGAACTGGTCAAGGTCGAGAAACATCAGCGAATGGCGCCCCGACTGACGGACCAAGGTGTTGAGCGCCTGCTCCAGGCGATACTCGAACTCGCGGCGGTTGGCCAGGCCCGTCAGGGCATCGTGAGTCGCCTGCCAGGACAGGTTGGCGATGTACTGTCGCTCCTGCGTCATGTCATGCAAGGCCAGCACGATACCGCTGATCTGGCCGTCGGTGTGGATCGGCGATCCAACCAGGTTGACCGACACCGTGCTGCCATCCAGGCGCTGGATCAGCCGGGCATGCTCGGCGCCCCCCTTGAGGCTGCCGCTGAGTACCTGCTCGACCAGGGTCAGGCTGTCCCGCTCGGCATTCTCATCGAGCAGACTGAACAGCGCCGCCAGCGGCAAGCCATGGGCCTGGGAGGCCTGCCAGTGGGTCAACTGCTCCGCGGCAGGGTTCATGTAGACGATGCACCCCTCGACATCGGTGGTGATCACCGCATCGCCAATCGATTCAAGGGTGGTCTGTGCCCGCTCACGCTCCACCTGCAAAGCGCTGGCAAACGCCTGGCGCTGGGACAGCAACCGTGCAGAACGGCGCCAGGCCAGCGCGATGAGAAACAACGCCGTGAGCAGATTGGTGACCATCAACACCCGCAGCAGCACCCGCGAGCCTTCACCCAATGCATCGCTGAATGCCTTGGCGGCCGGCGTCACGCCCTCGTTGATCGAGACGATACGCGCTTTCCAGTCCGCCACCTCGCGTTCAGTGGCCACCCCCTGGACGAAGGCCTCGCGCATTTGCTGGGCCAGGCCGTCCAGTTGTCGCAGGTAGTCGTCGCCGGTGTTCCAGTAGCCGATGGCATTCTGCATGTAACTGATCTGGCGAAAATTGCGGTAGAACCAGATGATCCGGTTGACGTCGTCCGGATGGTTACCACCCTGCAAGATCCCGCGCCGCGCCGCCTCCAGGTCCGGGACAGGCTGATCGAGAGCCACCCGTAGCTCACGGTCGCCCTGGGGTATGGCAATGGCCTGGCGATAACGCTCGAAGATGCGTTCGTCCTGGCTTTCGGCATACAGATTGAGGTAATAGATGGCGTCTTTCTGTGCCTTGGACCACAGGCTTTCGCCGGCCACGTACGCACGCATGGCCGAAAGCGAATAAAGACTGAGGCTGCCCAACAGCACCTGGAAAACCACCACTGCGACGAAGGGCCAGATGATTCCCAGCAACCTTGGCGCCTCGAGAGTCCGATTTCCCTTCATGTAGTCCCTGTCTCAGAGCGGATATGGCACGAATCGACCCAGACAAGCACAGCGTAGGCCATTTGCCATAACTGCGCGGAGCTTTTTGTCGCAGCCACTGCACCTATTGATGCACCGCCCGATCAGGACTGTTGCAGGTGCCCATACAGCTTGGCGTACAACCCGCCTTCGGCGATGAGCTGCTGGTGGCCGCCGTCTTCGGCCACATGACCGCCGTCGAATACCAGAACCCGATCAGCCTGTTTCACCGCGGACAGGCGATGGGCAATGATCAGGGTGGTGCGGCCGCTGAGGAAGCGCGCCAGGGCCTGATGGAGGTTGTATTCGGTGGCCGCATCGAGGGCCGAGGTGGCCTCGTCGAGGATCACCACCTTCGGCTCGGCCAGAACCATGCGGGCAATCGCCAGGCGTTGACGCTGGCCCCCGGACAGGCGCACACCAGAGCGCCCGACCACACTGTCCAATCCCTGCGGCAGCGCGGCGATGGTGGCATCGAGCTGGGCAATGCGCAGTGCCTGCCAACAGGCGTCGTCACTGCACTCGCGGCCCATGGTCAGGTTGGCGCGCACACTGTCGTTGAACAACGATGGATGCTGCAGCACCACCGCGACATGTTCGCGCAGGGTCTCCAGGCCGATCTCCTGAAGGCTGGCACCGCCAAAGCGAATGGTCCCGGCCTGGGCGCTGTACAACCCCAGCAGCAGCTGAACCAGCGTGCTCTTGCCGCCGCCGCTGGCACCGACGATAGCCACCTTCTCGCCCGGAGCGATGGACAGGTCCAGGTGATCGAGCACCGGCTCATCGGCATAGGCGAAGCGCAGGTCGCGCACCTCGATACCCACCGTCGCGTGCCCCGCGAACGGATCACAGGCGGCCGGATACTGCGGCTCGTCCTCTCGCGACAGCAACTCGTTGAGCCGGCTCAGCGCACCACCGGCCGCGTAATAGGCGTACTGCAGGTTGAGCAACTGTTCCACCGGGCCGATCATGAACCACAGGTAACTGAACACAGCCAGCATCTGCCCGATCGACAGGTCGGAGAACAACACCGTGAGCATCGCCGCAGCGCGGAAAATGTCGATGCCGAACTGGAACAGCAGACCGCTGGCCCGACCACTGGCGTCGCTCTTCCACTGCGAGGCCACCGCATAGTCACGCACTTCCCGGGCACGTACTCCAAGGCGCCCGAGGAAATAGCCCTGGCGGTTGCTTGCGCGGATTTCCTGGATGGCGTCGAGGGTCTCGCTCAGCGCCTGGGTAAAACGCCCGGTACTGTCGTTCTCGAGCTTCTTCAGGTGCTTGACCCGCTTGCCCAACTGCACGGTGAAATAGATCACCAGCGGGTTGAACAGCAGGATCAGCAGCGCCAGCTTCCAGTGCATCCAGATCAGGATCGCCGCAGTGCCGGTAAGCGTCAGCATGGCCACCAGGAAGCGGCTGAGGGTTTCACCGACGAACTTGTCCAGGGTGTCCAGGTCGGTGACCAGATGCGTAGTGACCGTGCCACTGCCCAGGCTTTCATACTCCTTGAGCGAGATCCGCTTGAGCCGCTCGATCAGGCGGATTCGCAAGCGGTACACGATATCCTTGGCCAGCCCGGCGAACTGCCTGGCCTGGATCACACCGAAGGCCAGCGAGGCCAGGCGCAGGCTGAGGGTCGCAACCAGCATCAAGCCGATATAACCGGCTGCCACCTGCCATTGGCTCGGCAGGAACTGGTTCATCCATTTCAAGGCAGCGTCGCCATGGCCCAGCAGCACTTCATCGACGAGCAAGGGCAGCAGCAAGGGAATCGGCACGCTGCAGAGGGCGGCAAGCACGGCAACCAGGTTGGCAGTCCACAAGGCCTTCTTGTGGTGCAGCGCCAGGCGGCGGATTTCCGCCCAGCTCAGACGATCGTGCGCAACGGGGGGCTTCCCCGGCACAGGGTCGCTAGACCCTGGCAGATCAAGCACAGGCAGCCTGCTGCAGCCAGCGGCCCAGCAACGGCTGCAGGCGATCGAGCGGCTGATAGCCGTTGGTCAGCAGGGCCAGTTGACCATTGCGCTCGGCCAGCAGGGTCGGGAAGCCGGCGATACCCAGGTCCTGAACCCAGGCAAAGTCGGCTGTCGTGGTCGTGCGGGTCTCGACGCTTGCGAACGCTGCAGAAAACCGTTCGCGGTCGAAGCCTGCCTGCCCGGCCAGATCCACCAACTGCGGGGCACGGGTGACATCCAGGCCCTGTTCGTAGAACGCGCCCTGGATCAGCTTGAGCAGCGCCCAACCGCGCTCGGCATCGAGATCACGCGCCGTGACCAAGGCGCGACAGGCCGGCTCGGTGTCATAGACGAACCCGTCAGGCATGGCGCCCTCGAAGCGAAACGCCTGACCGGTGGCCTCGGCGACCGCCTGCCAATGCTCGAGGATGTACTTGCGCGTCGAGCTATCCAACGCGCTGCTACCGCTGCGCAGGCCACCCACCACCAGGCGCGTCGGCACACCGGCATCCCGCGCCTGGGCGATCAACGCCTCGGCCACGGGAGCGAAGCCCCAGCACCAGGAACACATCGGGTCCATCACATAGAGCAGGCGTGCAGTCATGCATCAGGCCTCGGCTTTGTAGTTGTAACCGATCGGGTGCGGCAAGTTGCGCGCCTTGGCCAGCTCGATCTGCTTCTGGCGGTCGATGGCGCTGCGCCGGGTCTTCTCGCTCAGGGTGTCCCAGCAATGCGGGCAGCTCACCCCGGGCGAATAATGCTCGGACGCACGGTCATCCGCATTGATCGGATGGCGGCAGGCATGGCACTGGTCGTACTCGCCCTCGGACAGGTCGTGGCGCACCGTGACGCGGTTGTCGAAGACGAAGCAGTCGCCGTCCCAGAGGCTTTCTTCCTGAGGCACTTCCTCGAAGTATTTCAGGACCCCTCCCTTAAGATGATAGACCTCCTCGAAGCCTTCACCGAGCATGTAGCTGGACGCTTTTTCACAACGAATGCCGCCGGTGCAGAACATCGCGACCTTCTTGTGTTTACTCGGGTCGAAGTTGGCCTTGATGTAGTCGGGAAACTCGCGGAAGGTCTCGGTCTTCGGATCGATGGCGCCCTTGAAGGTGCCGATGGCCACTTCATAGTCATTGCGGGTGTCGATCAACAGCACTTCGGGGTCGCTGATCAGCGCATTCCAGTCCTTGGGGTCGACATAGGTACCGACCTGCTTGTTGGGGTCGACGCCCGGCACGCCGAGGGTGACGATCTCTTTCTTGAGCTTGACCTTGGTGCGGTAGAACGGCTGCTCGTCGCAGTACGACTCTTTATGGTCGACATCCGCCAGGCGCGGGTCGTTGCGCAGCCAGGCCAGCAGGCCGTCGATACCTTCACGGGTGCCGGAGACCGTGCCATTGATACCCTCGAGCGCCAGCAGCAAAGTGCCTTTGACGTCATTGTCCTGCAAGGTTTTCAACAATGGCTCACGCAGATCGAGGTAGTCTTCGAGGGTGACGAACTTATAGAGCGCCGCCACGACGATCGGTTGGGACATGAATCTGTATCTCCAGGTGGTTGCCCTCGTAAGGGGCGGACCGGGTTTGACAAAAAACACGGGGGCCGCAAAGCGGCCCCCGGATGAAGCGGATTCTACCAGAACGACGGACAGGTTTCAGTGCCCGCCGCCGGCACACACCGGCGAGGCCGGCGCCACCCCTACCTGCGCCCATTCTTCGGGCGTGTAGGTGTGGATCGCCAGGGCATGAATCTCGCCCATCAGCTCGCCCATGGTGGCGTAGACCTTCTGGTGACGCTTGACGCTGTTCAGGCCGGCGAACTGTTCGCTGACCAGCACCGCCTTGTAGTGCGTCTCCTGCCCACGACTGTGCATGTGGCTTTCATTCAGCACCTGCAGGTGCTGATCGCCAAGCGCTGCCAGTTGCTGCTCGATGCGTTGTTGCATGCTCATCGATTCAGGCTCACTTCTTCGCTGGAGCGGCGGCCTTGCCAGCGTTCGGGTCCAGCTCCTTGGTCATGTCGTCCAGCAGCTTGTTCACCACCGGCACTGCAGGCTCCAGGCTCTGCTGGGTCAGCTGGGCCGACTGCTGGGTGACCTTGGGCATTTCGCGCAGGACTTTCTTGCCCAGCGGCGACTCGTAGAACTTGACCAGGTCGTTGAGCTCCTGCTCGGTGAAGGTCGCGGTGTACAGGTTGACCATCTGCGGCTTGAGCTTCTTCCAGCCAATGGCATTGTCCAGGGCGGCGTTGGCCTTGGCCTGGTAGCTGTCGAGCACGGATTTCTTCGCGGCCGGGGCCTTGGTCTGCTCGAAGCGCTGGGCGAACATCTGCTGGACCTGCATGTACACCGGGGTGCCCAGCTTGTCGGCATTGGCCAGGGTCAGGAACTTCTCGGCGGCGGCGTTGTGGCTGGCAGTTGCGGCGAGGACCTGGCCGCTGGCACAGGCCAGGGCGACGGCGGCAAAGAGGACACGGAGGCGGGTCATTGCAATTCCTTCATGAGAGGGTGAGGCGGATACCTCAGAGTAGAGCATTCTGCGCCGCGATGGGCACTGTGCTCAAGTGGGAAGACGAGCGATTGACCGCCCGGGTGGATCAGGGCCTAAACTGCGACTTCTGACTGAACAAAGGAGTGAGCGCAGCATGAGCCGTATCGAGACAGACAGCCTGGGCCCGGTCGAAGTTCCAGAGGACGCCTACTGGGGTGCGCAAACCCAGCGCTCGCTGATCAACTTCGCCATCGGCAAGGAGCGCATGCCCCTGGCTGTCCTCCACGCCCTGGCGCTGGTCAAGAAAGCCGCGGCACGAGTCAACGACCGCAACGGCGACCTGCCAGCCGACATTGCCCGACTGATCGAACAAGCCGCCGACGAAGTGCTCGACGGCGAACACGACGATCAGTTCCCCCTGGTGGTCTGGCAGACCGGCAGTGGCACCCAGAGCAACATGAACGTCAACGAAGTGATCGCCGGGCGCGCCAACGAACTGGCTGGCAAGGGCCGTGGCGGCAAGGTGCCGGTCCACCCGAACGATCACGTCAACCGCTCGCAGAGCTCCAACGACTGCTTCCCTACCGCCATGAGCATCGCCGCCGCCCAGGCCGTGCATGGCAAGTTGCTGCCGGCCATCGCCGAGTTGTCGTCGGGCCTGGCAGAACTGTCGGCGCGTCACTCGAATCTGGTCAAGACTGGCCGCACGCACATGATGGACGCCACGCCCATCACCTTCGGCCAGGAAATCTCGGCCTTCGTTGCCCAGCTTGACTACGCCCAGCGGGCAATTCGCGCCACCCTTCCGGCAGTTTGTGAGCTGGCCCAGGGCGGCACGGCCGTCGGCACCGGTCTCAACGCCCCACACGGCTTTGCCGAAGCCATTGCCGCTGAGCTCGCGGCGTTGTCCGGCCTGCCCTTCGTCACCGCACCCAACAAGTTCGCCGCCCTCGCCGGCCATGAGCCGCTGACCAGCCTGGCTGGCGCGCTCAAAACTCTCGCCGTGGCCCTGATGAAGATCGCCAACGACCTGCGCCTGCTGGGTTCCGGCCCGCGTGCCGGACTTGCCGAGGTGCGCCTGCCGGCCAACGAACCAGGCAGCTCCATCATGCCGGGCAAGGTCAATCCGACCCAATGCGAAGCCCTGTCGATGCTGGCCTGTCAGGTACTGGGCAACGATGCGGCGATCGGCTTCGCGGCCAGCCAGGGGCACTTGCAGTTGAATGTGTTCAAGCCGGTGATCATCCACAACCTGCTGCAGTCGATCGAGCTGTTGGCCGATGGCTGCCGCAACTTCCAGGAGCACTGCGTGGCCGGCATCGAGCCGGACGCCGAACAGATGGCCGCCCACCTGGAGCGCGGGCTGATGCTGGTGACGGCGCTGAACCCGCACATCGGCTACGACAAGGCTGCGGAAATCGCCAAGAAGGCGTACAGCGAGGGCAAGACCCTGCGCGAGGCAGCGCTGGAGCTCAAGTACCTGACCAACGAGCAGTTCGATCAGTGGGTGCGCCCGGAAAACATGCTGGCACCGGGGGCCAAGGGCTGATCCTGAGCCGATAGGGGCCTCTTCGCGGGCTTGCCCGCGAAGAGGCCATCGCCGATTATCAGCGAACCTCTGCCACCCTGGCCCGCCGCGCCCGCCACCCCGCCACCAGCGAAGGCCCCAGCGCCACCAGTGCCGACCCTGCCACCACCGTCACCGCCCCGGCATAGCCCAGCGCATTGATCTGTTCGGCATGCACGTACTCAGGCCACACCCAGGCCGATAGCGCTACCGCAATAAAGGTGACCAGCGGCGTCAGCGCCAAGGTCGCACTCACCCGCGATGCTTCCCAATGCGCCAAAGCCTCGGCAAATGCGCCATAGGCGACCAGGGTGTTCAGGCAGCACGCCAGCAGCAACCAGCCTTGTACAGCCGTCAGTTGCAGCGCCTCCAGCGGATGCACCCAGGGCGTCAGCAGCGCCGCGCAGCACAGGTAGATCACCATCATCACCTGCTGCGAATGCCAGACCGTCAGCAACTGCTTCTGGCTCAGGGCATAGAATACCCAGATGCTGGTGGCCAGGATGATCGTCAGTACACCGGTGGTATAGGTCCCAAGTGATGTCAGCAGCTCGTCCAGGCGCTGGTTGAAGAACAGCCCGAAACCGGCCAGCAACACCAGCAACCCGATACCCTGGCCCAAGCTGAAACGCTCTTTGAACACAAACACACTGGCCACCAGCAACAGCACCGGCCCCAGTTGCACCACCAACTGCGCAGTACCAGGGCTGAGCAGTTTGAGACCGACCAGATACAGCACGTAGTTACCCATCAGCCCACACACGGCCACCGCTACCAGGCCCAAGCCCTTGCGCCCCAGCCGCTGGACTGGCGGCAGGCGCCGGTTGGCGGCCAGCCAGGCGAACAACAGGCCGCCGGAGACCAGCAGCCGATACCAGGTGACCGTGATCGGATCCATCACCTGCAGCACCTGCTTGAGCTTGATCGGCAGAATGCCCCACAGCAGCGCGGTCAGCAGCGCCAGGAACAGGCCATGGACCCAGCGTCCGGAAGAAATGTGCATAGCGTCCTCGATCAATGCCCTGAGTGGGGTGATTGAAGTCTAAGGGCTGCAAAGGTGGGGCTGGCAGAAAGTGCCGGGAAAAGAATTCATCAGGTCATTCCCGCGAGGCATGGCTGCCCCGCGGCGGACGGGATGCGTCACTTCTTGTGCCTGGCGAACGCCGCTTCCAGGGCATCGTTGATGGTGCGCAACACCTTGACCCGCGCCCAGCGCTTGTCGTTGGCCTCCACCAGCGTCCAGGGGGCTATCTCGGAGCTGGTACGATCAACCATGTCACCCACCGCCTCGGCGTAAACATCCCACTTGTCGCGGTTGCGCCAGTCTTCCTCGGTGATCTTGTAGCGCTTGAACGGGATCTCTTCACGTTCCTCGAAGCGCTGCAGCTGTGTCTCTTGGTCGATTGCCAGCCAGAACTTCACGACCACGATGCCCGAGTTGCTCAACTGCTCCTCGAAATCATTGATCTCGCCATAGGCGCGCATCCAGTCGGCCGGGGTGCAGAATCCTTCGACCCGTTCCACCAGCACCCTGCCGTACCAGGAGCGATCGAAGATGGTGAACTTGCCGCGCGCCGGTACATGTCGCCAGAACCGCCAGAGGTAAGGCTGGGCTCGCTCCTCTTCGGTGGGCGCAGCGATCGGCACGATGCGGTACTGGCGTGGGTCCAGCGCGGCGGCCACGCGGCGAATCGCCCCACCCTTGCCCGCAGCATCGTTGCCTTCGAACACCGCGACAAGGGCGTGCTCGCGCATGCGCTTGTGCCGCAACAGCCCGGCCAGGCGCGCCTGCTCGGCGACCAGCTGCTTCTGGTAGTCGTGCTTGTCGAGGCGCCGGGTGAGATCCAGAGCGCCGAGCAAGCTCAACTGATCGATACTGCGCCCCAATGGCGCGACATTGCCCTGGTGCTTGCCCTTCGGCGCATTGGCCAGCGCCGCGTTCAGGCTTTCGAGCAGAATGCGCCCGGCCGCCAGCGCACGGTAGTGCGGATCGACACCCTCGATCACATGCCAAGGCGCGTAGTCGCGGCTGGTGCGCCGCAGAACCCGCTCACCGAAACGTACGAAGCGGTCGTAGGTCTCGGACTGCTGCCAGTCCAGCGGACTGATGCGCCAACTGTGCAGCGGATCGTCGCGCAGCACCTTGAGCCGGGTCTTCATCTGTTTCTTGGAGAGGTGGAACCAGAACTTGATGATCAGTGCACCTTCGTCGCAAAGCATCTGCTCCAGGCGCTCGGCGCCGGTGATGGCCTGGTCAAGCACCGCATCCTTGAAGCGACCATGCACCCGCCCTTGCAACATCTGGCTGTACCAATTGCCGAAGAACACGCCCATTCGCCCTTTTGGCGGTAGTGCACGCCAGTATCGCCAGGCGGGTGGGCGCGCCAGTTCTTCGTCGGTCTGCTGGTCGAAGGTGAGCACATCGATCATCCGCGGGTCCATCCACTCGTTGAGCAGCTTGACCGTCTCGCCCTTGCCAGCACCCTCGACACCGTTGATCAGTACGATGACCGGGAATCGCGCCTGCTGCTTGAGCTCGAACTGGGCCTCCAGCAACGCCTCGCGCAGGGCCGGCAATTCGGCCTCGTAGGTTTCCTTGTCAATGCTGTGACCGATTTCCGCGGATTCGAACATGGCTCACTCCTTCGATGGATAAGCAAGAGTAGCGGATTGCACGCCAGTCTTGCGCCCTCTTCCCACGGCGGATACAGCGTCGGCGACGCAGATGGCATAAAATCTTCGCTTCACTGCCAGCCGAACCGACCATGCCTGATACCCCACTCCCCCAGCACGCCCAGATCGACTGGGACGACCAGGGCCGCCCCCACTCGCGGCAATACGACGACGTCTATTTCTCGAAGAACGAGGGCGTGCACGAAACGGTATACGTCTTCCTCGAGCGCAACCACCTGGCCCGGCGCTTCGCCGAGCTTGCGCCGCACGCCTGCCTGGTGATCGGCGAGACCGGTTTTGGTACCGGCATGAACTTCTTCTGTGCCTGGCAACTGTTTGCAGAAAAGGCTCACCCCGAGGCGCGGCTGCATTTCGTCAGTGTCGAGAAGTACCCACTCAGTCGCGCCGACCTGGCCCGCGCTGCAGCGCTGTGGCCGGAGCTTTCGCCCTTCAGCGAACCCTTGGTGGCGCAGTATGTGGCCGTGCATCCAGGCTTCCAGCAGTTCAGCTTCGAGCAGGGCCGGGTCACCCTCACCCTGCTGGTCGGTGACGTGCTGGAACAGTTGCCCCAGCTCGACGCGCCCATCGACGCCTGGTTTCTGGACGGCTTCGCCCCGGCGAAGAACCCGGACATGTGGACGCCGGAACTGTTCGCGCAACTGGCACGGCTGTCACGCCCCGGCACCACGCTGGGGACCTTCACCACCACAGGTTGGGTGCGCCGCGGCCTGGCAGCCGCCGGTTTTGCCATCAAGAAAGTGCCGGGGCTGGGCAAGAAGTGGGAAGTGATGGGGGGAGAATTCGTCGGCTGGCCTGAAGACCTGCCGACGCCGCCACAACCAGCCCCCTGGTATGCACGCCCCGCCCCCGTGGACGGCCCCCGTCGCGCGCTGGTCATCGGCGCCGGGCTGGCCGGTTGCGCCAGCGCCGCCAGCCTGGCTGCACGCGGTTGGCAGGTCGAAGTGCTGGAACGCCACGACGCCCCGGCCCGAGAGGCCTCCGGCAACCCCCAGGGCGTGCTGTACCTGAAGCTGTCGGCACACGGCACCGCCTTGTCGCAGATGATTCTCGCCGGGTTCGGCTACACCCGCCGTTGGCTCGAACGCCTGCAGCGTGGCCGCGACTGGGATGACTGCGGCGTGCTGCAACTGGCCTTCGACACCAAGGAGGCCGAACGCCAGGCCAAACTTGCCGGCGCCTTCGACAGCAGCCTGCTGCAGTGCCTGGATCGCGAGCAGGCCGAGGCGATCGCCGGGGTCGCCCTGGCCAGCGGTGGGCTGTTCTACCCCGAGGGCGGCTGGGTACACCCGCCCGCGCTGTGCCAGGCGCAACTGCAACATCCACGCATCCGCCTGCTGAAATCTCACCAGGTGATCGAGCTGCGCAAGGTCGATGACCTCTGGCAAGCCTGGGACGGCGAGCGCTTGCTGGCCAGTGCGCCGCTGGTGGTACTTGCCGGCGCAGCGGATGTGCGCAACTTCCCGGCATGCGCCGAGCTGCCGCTCAAGCGTATCCGAGGACAGATCACCCGCCTGCCGCTGACCGAGCGCAGCCAGGCGCTGGGCACCGTGGTCTGCGCCGACGGGTACGTCGCCCCGGCGCGCGATGGCGAGCACACCCTAGGTGCCAGTTTCGACTTCCATAGACTCGACCTCGCCCCCACTGCCGGCGAGCACGCAAGCAATCTTGGTCTGCTGGAGGCGATTTCTGCCGACCTGGCGCAGCGGCTCGACACGGCCGCACTGGATCCGGCGCAATTGCAGGGGCGCGCAGCGTTTCGCTGCACCAGCCCGGATTACCTGCCGATTGTCGGGCCGCTGGCCGATCCTGCTGCTTTCAGCACGACCTATTCAATGCTGGCCAAGGATGCCCGACAGGTTCCGGCGATCGCCTGCCCCTGGCTGGAAGGCTTGTACGTCAACAGCGGCCACGGCTCACGCGGCCTGATTACCGCGCCTTTGAGCGGCGAGCTGATTGCCGCCTGGGCCAGTGGCGAACCGCTCCCGGTGCCCCGGGCTGTGGCCGAGGCCTGTCATCCAAACCGTTTCACGCTGCGCAAGCTGATTCGCGGCAAATGAAACAGCACCCACCCGTCCCATATAACAGATTGATCTAAAACTCCCGCAAATCCCCTGGGTCAGTTCCTTAAGGTGCCCCATGTGGGGGCACTCTTTCCCCAACGGCAAAACCGGTAAGGACTTATGTGCGGATTAGCAGGAGAGTTGCGTTTCACCCCCATCGACCAAGCCCCCCGCCCGGCGGATCTCGCCGCGGTGGAGCGCATCACCCATCATCTGGCGCCACGCGGCCCTGATGCCTGGGGCTTCCACAGCCAGGGGCCGATCGCCCTCGGCCATCGGCGCCTGAAGATCATGGACCTGTCCGACGGCTCGGCGCAGCCGATGGTCGACAACACCCTCGGCCTGTCCCTGGCGTTCAACGGCGCCATCTACAACTTCCCGGAACTGCGCCAGGAACTGCAGGACCTGGGCTATAACTTCTGGTCAGACGGCGACACCGAAGTGCTGCTCAAGGGCTACCACGCCTGGGGCGCCGCGCTGCTGCCCAAGCTCAACGGCATGTTCGCCCTGGCCATCTGGGAGCGCGACAACCAGCGCCTGTTCCTGGCCCGCGACCGCCTCGGCGTCAAGCCGCTGTACCTGTCGCGCAACGGCGAACGCCTGCGCTTCGCCTCGACCCTGCCGGCGCTGCTCAAAGGCGGCGACATCGACCCGATGATCGACCCGGTGGCGCTCAATCACTACCTCAACTTCCACGCCGTGGTGCCAGCACCGCGCACGATGCTGGCCAACGTGCAGAAGCTCGAGCCCGGGACCTGGATGCGCATCGACCGCCACGGCGAAGTCGAGCGCCAGACCTGGTGGCAACTGCACTACGGCCCGACCCCGGACGAGCAGGACCTCGACCTCGAAGGCTGGACCACCCGTGTGCTCGATGCCACCCGCGATGCCGTGGCGATCCGCCAGCGCGCGGCTGTGGATGTTGGCGTGCTGCTGTCCGGTGGCGTCGACTCCAGCCTGCTGGTCGGCCTGCTGCGCGAAGTCGGCGTGGACGACCTGTCGACCTTCTCCATCGGCTTCGAGGATGCCGGCGGCGAACGTGGCGACGAGTTCCAGTACTCGGACCTGATCGCCAAGCACTACGGCACCCGCCACCACCAGCTGCGCATCGCCGAACACGAGATCATCGAGCAGTTGCCGGCTGCCTTCCGCGCCATGAGCGAGCCGATGGTCAGCCATGACTGCATCGCCTTCTACCTGCTCTCGCGTGAAGTCGCCAAGCACTGCAAGGGCGTGCAGAGCGGCCAGGGCGCCGACGAGTTGTTCGCCGGCTATCACTGGTACCCGCAGGTGAATGGTGCCGAGGATGCCTTCGCTGCCTATCGCGAGGCGTTCTTCGACCGTAGCCACGACGAATACCGCGACACCGTGCAGGCACCCTGGTTGCTGGACAACGATGCCGCTGGCGATTTCGTTCGCGAGCACTTCGCCCGTCCCGGTGCAACCCATGCGGTGGACAAGGCCCTGCGCCTGGACAGCACGGTGATGCTGGTCGACGACCCGGTCAAGCGTGTCGACAACATGACCATGGCCTGGGGCCTGGAGGCACGTACGCCGTTCCTCGACTATCGCCTGGTCGAACTTTCTGCCCGTATCCCGGCGCGCTTCAAGCTGCCAGACGGTGGCAAGCAGGTGCTCAAGCAGGCGGCGCGACGGGTCATTCCCCATGAAGTCATCGACCGCAAGAAAGGCTACTTCCCCGTACCCGGCCTCAAGCACCTGGAGGGCGCGACCCTTGTCTGGGTACGCGAACTGCTGACCGACCCGAGCCAGGACCGTGGCCTGTTCAACCCGGCCATGCTCGATCGCCTGCTGAGCAACCCCCACGGCCAGCTCACCCCACTGCGCGGCTCCAAGCTGTGGCAACTGGCGGCCCTGAACCTGTGGCTCAGCGAACAAGGAATCTGACCGATGAAAGCCCATAGTGCCTATGGCCAGCGCCTGTTGCGCGGCCAGGCGCCCTCCTACGAACGCCTCCAGGCACGCCTGGCCGGTGACGGCAGCGACCCCCACGACCAACCGCGCGCCGTGCACTGCGGCTGGGGACGTTTGCTGATCGGCCACACCTACCCTGACCCTGCACAACTTGCCGAGGCCATGCTCGACGAACAGCCCGGCGAACGTGACATCGCCTTGTACGTGGCGGCCCCCCAGCAGTTGCTGGCCCAGGCGCCGCAACAGTTGTTTCTCGACCCCTCCGACACCCTGCGCCTGTGGTTCACCGACTACCGCCCGGCCCAGCGCGTATTCCGCGGGTTTCGCATCCGCCGCGCCCAGGCCGAAGGCGACTGGCAGGCGATCAACACGCTGTATCAGGCGCGCGGCATGATGCCGGTCAATCCCGAGCTACTCACCCCGCGCCACCTGGGTGGCCCGGTGTACTGGATTGCCGAGGACGAAGACACCGGCGCCGTGATCGGCAGCGTCATGGGTCTGAACCACAGCAAGGCTTTCGACGACCCTGAACACGGCAGCAGCCTGTGGTGCCTGGCCGTCTCCCCGCAGTGCAGCCGTCCGGGTGTCGGCGAAGTGCTGGTGCGCCATCTGGTCGAGCACTTCATGAGCCGCGGCCTGGCCTACCTCGACCTGTCGGTGATGCACGACAATCGCCAGGCCAAGCGGCTTTACCAGAAGCTGGGCTTTCGCAACCTGCCCACCTTCGCCGTCAAGCGCAGGAATGGCATCAACCAGGAACTATTCCTCGGCCCTGGCCCTGAAGCCGGGCTCAATCCCTACGCGCGGATCATCGTCAACGAAGCCCTGCGCCGTGGTATCGAAGTCCAGGTAGACGACGCCAGCGCCGGGCTGTTCACCCTGAGCCTGGGCGGGCGCCGGATTCGCTGTCGCGAATCGCTGAGTGACTTGACCAGCGCCGTGACCATGACCCTGTGCCAGGACAAGCGCCTGACCCGCAAGGTGCTGCACGATGCCGGCCTGCAGGTGCCTGCCCAGCAACTGGCCGGCAACGCCGACGACAACCTGGCTTTTCTCGAAGAGCATGGCGCCGTGGTGGTCAAGCCGGTGGATGGCGAGCAGGGCCAGGGCGTCGCGGTCAACCTCACCGAATACGACGAGATCAGCCAGGCTGTGGAGCACGCCCGGCGTTTCGACAGCCGCGTGCTGCTGGAGAGCTTCCACGCCGGTTTCGACCTGCGCATCCTGGTGATCGGCTTCGAGGTGGTGGCCGCCGCCATTCGCCATCCGGCCGAGGTGATCGGCGACGGCAAGCACACCATCAAGGCACTGATCGAGGCCCAGAGCCGCCGTCGCCAGGCCGCAACCGGGGGTGAAAGCCGCATCCCGATGGATGAGGAAACCGAGCGCACCCTGCGCGCCTCCGGGCTGGGTTTTGAAGACGTATTGCCGGCAGGCCAGCGCCTGGCGGTGCGGCGCACGGCGAACCTGCACACTGGCGGCACCCTGGAAGATGTCACCGAACAGTTGCACCCGGTGCTCGCCGATGCGGCAGTGAGGGCTGCACGGGCACTGGAAATTCCGGTGGTCGGCCTGGACCTGATGGTGCGCGATGCGCAGCAGCCGGACTACGTGATCATCGAAGCCAACGAGCGGGCCGGGCTGGCCAACCATGAACCGCAGCCGACTGCGGAGCGGTTCGTGGATCTGCTGTTCCCGCATAGCCAGCCCCTGGCCTGAATCGCTGCTGGTCTTTTCGCGGGCAAGCCCTTGTGGAATGGGCTTGCCCGCGAAAAACCCAGCAAAGACCCCAAGGAGTACCCATGTCCGAACGACTCCCCGAACCCGACCTGGACTACCTCAAGCGCGTCCTCCTGGAGATGCTCGCCATCCCCAGTCCCACCGGCTTCACCGATACCATCGTGCGCTACGTAGCCGAGCGCCTGGACGAACTGGGCATCCCCTTCGAGCTGACCCGCCGTGGCACCATCCGCGCCACGCTCAAGGGCCGTCAGAGTTCGCCCGATCGCGCCGTCTCGGCACACCTGGACACCATCGGCGCCAGCGTGCGGCAGTTGCAGGACAACGGCCGCCTGGCACTGTCGGCAGTAGGTCACTGGTCCAGCCGCTTCGCCGAAGGCAGCCGGGTCAGCGTGTTCACCGACACCGGCGTGTTTCGCGGCAGCGTGCTGCCGTTGATGGCCAGCGGGCACGCGTTCAACACCGCCATCGACCAGATGCCGATCAGCTGGGAACACGTTGAGGTGCGCCTGGACGCCTACTGCGCTACCCGCGCCGATTGCGAGGCGCTGGGCATCGGCATCGGCGACTTCGTCGCCTTCGACCCGCTACCGGAATTCACCGACAGCGGCCATATCAGCGCCCGTCACCTGGACGACAAAGCCGGCGTGGCGGCATTGCTCGCAGCCCTCAAGGCTGTGGTGGAAAGTGGCCGCCAACCGCTGATCGACTGCCATCCGCTGTTCACCATCACCGAGGAAACCGGCTCCGGGGCCGCAGGCGCGCTGCCTTGGGATGTCAGCGAGTTCGTCGGCATCGACATCGCCCCGGTGGCGCCGGGACAGGCGTCCAGCGAGCATGCGGTAAGCGTGGCGATGCAGGACTCGTCAGGCCCGTACGACTACCACCTGTCCCGTCATCTGCTCAAGCTGGCGGCCGACCAAGAGTTGCCTGTACGCCGCGACCTGTTCCGCTACTACTTCAGCGACGCCCACTCGGCGGTCACGGCCGGGCACGATATCCGCACTGCGCTGGTGGCGTTCGGTTGCGACGCCACTCACGGTTACGAGCGCACCCACATCGACAGCCTGGCTGCACTGAGCCGCCTGTTGTCGGCGTACCTGCTCAGCCCGCCCGTGTTCGCCAGCGACTCGCAACCGGCCAATGCTTCTCTGGAGCGCTTCAGTCATCAACTGGAGCATGATGCGCAAATGGAGAGCGATACCCGGGTGCCAGCGGTCGATAGCCTGGTGGGCAACAAGAGCTGAACCTGGCGGCGGCGTCTACGCGGGTGAACCCGCTCAGACGTCGCCGACGATTAACGTCCCTGCCCCACTTTCAAGTAGCATGCAGCCCAACCTGCCCAACCCGATAGCCATCATGCTGATCCCCTACGACCAACTCGAAGCCGACACCCTCACCCGCCTGATCGAAGACTTCGTCACCCGCGACGGCACCGACAATGGCGACGACACCCCGCTGGAAACCCGCGTGCTGCGCGTGCGCCAGGCCTTGGCCAAAGGCCAGGCATTCATCCTCTTCGACCTGGAAAGCCAGCAGTGCCAGTTACTGGCCAAGCATGATGTGCCACGGGAGTTGCTGGATTAAGACGAGGAGCTGCGCTCCAGTTCCTGCTCCTTGATACGCTTGTAAATCTCCGAGCGGTGCACCACCACTTCACGCGGTGCACTGATCCCGAAGCGCACCACACCCCCTTCGACGGCCATCACTTTGATGCGGATGTTCTCGCCGATGGTGACGACCTCGCCGACATCACGTCCGATTACCAACATGCTCCGATCCTCCAGACCCAGGGAAAATCCGAGCCTGCTATGGGCATTCGGCCTATTCAATCATTCAGCTGTGAAATAGACCGCACCTACCCAGATCGGTAAAAAGCCCTACAGACGGCACCTGCAGAACAGCTACTGCCCTGGCCGCGCCTTGGCCCGCATCTTTACCGCCATACTGGCCATCTCGTCATAGAGCACCTGCGGGGCTTGGCACTTCAGACGCCAGGCATCGCGCCCGGCCTCGTGTGGCAGAATCAGGAATTCGCCCGCCGCGACCTGAGCGTGGATGTAGTCGGCAATCTGTGCGGCAGTGATGGGCGAGCCTTCCAGCAGCTTGCCGACCTGCGCCTTCATCGCCGGATTCGGCCCGCGGAAAGAATCGAGCAGGTTGGTCTGGAAGAACGAGGGGCACACCACATGCACCCCCACCTCGAGCTGGCGCAACTCCACCAGCAGGCTTTCCGACAGCGCCAGCACACCGGCCTTGGCGACGTTGTAGTTGCTCATCCCCGGCCCTTGCATCAGCGCCGCCATCGAAGCGATGTTGATGATGCACCCCTTGCTGCGCTCGAGCAGTGGCAAAAACGCCTTGCAGCCCTTGACCACGCCCATCAGGTTGACTGCGATCTGCCAGTCCCAGTCTTCAAGCGACAGCTCGGCGAAGAACCCGCCCGAGGCGACGCCCGCGTTGTTGACGATCACATCGATGCCGCCGAATTGTTCTTCGCAGGCTTGGGCCAAGGCGGTGAGCTGGCTGTAGTCACGCACGTCGCAACGCTGCACGAAACCATCGCCGCCTGCTGCACGTACCTGCTCCAGGGTTTCGCGCAGGCCAGCATCGTTGACATCTGCCAGCGCCAGGCGCCAACCCTCCCGAGCCCAGCGCAGGGCGATCTCGCGGCCCAGGCCGGATCCTGCGCCTGTGATCATGATGCGGTTTTGCATGGTGACGGGCCTTGTGCCGACTGAATTGCAACCGAGTCTAATCAACGTCGGACAGCCAGGCAGGATTCATCAGGATAGTGAATGCAAGCCCATGACCGTTCAGTCAGTGCCGAGCCAGTCGCCCTGCAAGGGGCAGACACACAAATGGAATCTTTCAGGTCCGGCAACAGTCCGAATTTACAAGAGGCCAGCAGTTCCAGGCCCTTGACCCCAACCACGCAAGGATTTCGCCCATGACCACGATCCTCATCATCATCCTGATCCTGCTGCTGATCGGTGGCTTACCGGTCTTCCCCCATTCGCGCAGCTGGGGTTATGGCCCGTCCGGCATCGTCGGTGCCGTACTGGTGGTGCTGCTGGTGCTGTTATTGCTCGGGATGATATGACGCCACCGCCATGCCGCCAGTGGCGGCATGGCGATTGAGCTGGCGATCCAGCTGCTGCATCGCCGCGTGCAACGCGCGCACGTCCGCACTCAATTGCTCCGGTGCGGGTGACGGCTGGGCGCAGGTTCGTTCGAGACGTTCGCACAATTCCACCAGAGTACTGGCGCGCATGATGCGCGCAGCGCCCTTGACCCGATGGGCCAGTTGCGCAAGTGCCTGCGGCTGGTGCCTGAACGTCTGCAAGCATTTGAGATCACTACGGTTGCTGCTGCGCAGATCGGACAGCAAGGCATTGAGCGCAGCTTGGTCCTTGCCCACCAGGCGCATCAGATGGCCCATGTCCAGAATCGATTGCCCGCATGCGTTCGCCTGTGAGGGTGGACGACACGCCGTCAATACCCGCTCCAGGTCTTGCAGCCCCAGCGGTTTGAACAGGCAACTGTCCATGCCCGCAGCCCGGCAGCGGTTTCGCTCATCGACCAGGGCGCTGGCCGTGAGCCCGATCACCCGACAGCGCGGGCGCTCGCTGCGCCGCTCATGTTCGCGGATTGCCCGCGCCAGTGCGTGCCCACCGAGCCGTGGCATGTTGCAATCGCTGATCACTACATCGAAATGCTCCTTGAGCCACAAGCGCAGGGCCTGCGTGCCGTCTTCGGCGACGCGGGCCTGATGGCCGAGGTAATCGAGCTGTTGGGCCAGCAACAGGCGGTTGGCAGGGTAGTCATCGACAACCAGCACCCGCAACCTGGCGAAGTGCGTCATGGCCGTGGGCACGGAGGGCTCCTCACGGGCTTCCTGCGCGATCAGCAAAGGCAGCTCAAGGTGAATGCACACCCGTGTTCCCTGCCCCAGCACACTGTCCAGCATCAGGTGCCCTCCCATCATCTGGCACAGGCTGCGGCTGATGGCCAAACCCAGCCCGGCGCTGTGACGTGGCGATTGTCGATGGTTGCTGGCCTGGCGAAACAGCTGGCCAAGGGCGGCCAGCTCATCGGCGGCAATGCCGATTCCGGTGTCCTCCACGGCCAGCTCGACCGCCAGCCTGGCCCCCTGCGCACGCGCCTGCAAATCAACCCGGACATGACCCTCGCCGGTGAACTTGATCGCATTGCTCAGAACGTTGGCGAGGATCTGCTTGAAGCGCAGAGGATCGAGCATGACCTCGCACGCCTGTGCACCGCGCATGTTCAGTTCCAACACCAGGCCCTTGGCCCGCGCCTGCGCTTCGAACAACTGAACCACGCTGGCCACCTGCTCGCCCAGCACGACACGCTGCGGCGCCAGTTGCAAACGCCCGGCTTCGATCCGGCTGACATCGAGAATGTCACCGATCAACTCGAGCAGGCCGCGCGCGGCATCGGTGGCCACTTCGATGGCCATGCGGTCGAGAACACCCTGGCCCGCCTTGCGCTGGGCCAGTTCGAGCATGCCCAGCAGCGCGTGTAGCGGAGTGCGGATTTCATGGCTCATGGTGGTGAGAAAGCCAGTCTTGGCCTGGTTCGCCGCCTCCGCCTCGCGGCGCGCCCGTGCCGCCTCTCGCTGCAGACGGCGCAGGTAACGAATCCACACCAGCGCCAGCAACAGCAGGCCCAAGGCCGCCGCGAAGCCACCCAGGATCTTGCCACGATAGCGTGACCAGACCCCATCCCCCACGATCAGTGGATTGCGCCAGCGGCGCACCAGGGCATCGGTTTCCTGCGGGGCAAGGCTGAGCAGGGCCTTGTTCAGGATGCCCTGCAACGCCTGCTCGCCGTGCGCCGTGGCCAGCGCGAAGTGAGCAGGCGGCAAGGATACGCTGGCCGCGATCTTCACGCGCCCCGGATACCAACGGGCGATCATCGGCCGCGCATCGTCGTAAGTCAGCACCGCCGCGCTCACCTGACCGCGTGCCACCGCGTGCAGGGCCTCGAGTGCCCCGCCATAGGCCTGCAAGCGGATACGCGGGTAGCGCTGGGCCAGGAGGTCCGGCACGGCGCTGCCCAGGATCACACCCAGTCGGTGCCCCTCCAGCCCGACCAGGCTCGCAGGGCCGGAGGCGTCTTCACGCGTGACCAGCACCCGTGCTGCGCTCAGGTATGCCCGACTGAAACTCAGCTCGCGGGCCCGCTGCGGGCTGTAGGGCAAACCGGCAATCACCTGCGCACGCCCCTGACGCACCCACTCGATCATCTGCTCGATAGTGCCTGAGGCTTGCACCTCGAAACGCAACCCGGTGCGCTGGCTGATCAATTGCAGGATGTCCAGGCTCAGCCCCTGCAGCCCCGCCTTGGCATCGCGATAGCTCAGAGGTAGCAACTGTTCGTCCAGCACCACCTTGACCACAGGATTGTCACTGATCCAGCGCTGCTCGGAGGTGCTCAACTGCAAGGCAGCAGGATCGTAGGCCACCATCGCCAACGGGCTCCAGCGTCGGCGGATCTGCTCATGCTGGGGCTCGCCAAGGCTGGCGAGGGCTTCATCGACCAAGGTCGCCAGCGGCCCGGTCGAGTCGAGCATGGCGAAGCCGATCGCCTGTGAATCCAGGTCGGCACGACCGACCGCCTCGACCCCGAACAGCTGACTGCGCCCCAGCAGGTAGCGTCCTTTGTGCTCATCCCCGATATACACATCGGCCTGACCCAGTACCAGCGCGGCCATGGCACTGAACGGCGAGGCATGCCACTGGACCTGCGCCAGCGGGTAACCTGCCAGAACCTGTTCCAGTGAGCGATAGCCTTCGACCATGGCCAAGCGCATACCGGGCTCATGCCCGGGTCCAGGTGCGCCGACCGGTCGGGCCGCCATCAGCATGGGCCGGTCCTCGGCATAGGGATGCGACAAGCGCAAGCCGGCATCCTGGGCCTGGCGTGCGGTCACCGAGCCGACCAGGTCGATGCGTGCATCACGCAACGCTGCAAAGGCCTCGTCCTGCGTGGCAAAGACCTGCACCTCGACCTGCATGCGCAACCGTGCCGCCACCAGGCTGGCGTAGTCGGCAGTGATACCCTCATAGGTCTGGCCGGTGCCCAGCAGGTCGAAAGGGGGATCGTGTCGTTCGACGATACCCAGGCGCAACCGGCTTCGCTCCCACAACCAGCGCAGGGCGGCTTGCGTCGGTTCGATGGCCGGCCCCTTCAGGGCAACCCCCGAATGCAACTGGGTGGCAGTTGCTTGCGGCGGGGCGATCAGGCACAACAGCAGCGCCATCGACAGGGCTCGGCCGAGCACTGGACAGCTCTAGATCAAAAGATTGCGGCGAGCGAAATCCGCGAGATCGATGAGCGAACGGACCCGAAGCTTTTCCAGCAGGCGGCTCTTGTAGGTGCTGATGGTCTTGTTGCTCAGCAACATCGCATCGCCGATTGCCTTGTTGCTCAAGCCCCTCGCCAACTGCTGCAGAACCATCAATTCACGGTCGGTGAGGCTGGCGATGCACTGCGCCTCGCTGGCCTTGAGATCCTGCCGGTGCACCGAGCTGAACGCCACCTGCGGAAAGTAGGTGTAACCGGAAAGCACGGCGCGCACCGCCTTGTTCAGTTCACCAAGATCATCGGTCTTGGACACATAGCCGGCGGCGCCGGCCTGCATGCAACGCAGCGAATAGGCCTCGGCCAGTTGCGAGGTAAGGATCAGCGACTTGGCCGGGTGCTCCAGGCTACGCATCCGGGCGATCACCTCCAGGCCATCCAGGCCAGGCATGGTGATGTCCAGGATCACCAGATCCACCGGTTCCTGGCGCATCAACCGCAACGCATCGATACCATTGTCCGCCTGCCCGACGACCTCCAGCCGCTCCTGGCGCAACAGCATGCACACGGTCGAGCGGATGAAAGGATGGTCGTCGACCACCAGTACCCTGCTCATGCTCGTTCCTCGCTCGTCATGTCCATGGACTACAACTCGGCATCGAAAACGACGGTAACCAGGCCACTGTAGGTACTTCCGGCATTGGCCAGCATGCCGCGTACCTGATCGGATTCGATGGCGAAGTGCAACTGCCCGGGGCGATTCGCCACCGGCTGAACCGACTCGAACTGCAATGCCATGGCGCGCCCGGTAGGCAGCGGCAGTCGCTGCACCGCGCCGCCCCCATGCTGGATCCCCCCAGGCAGGCTGAGCGCCACTTCCAGGTCGGCCTGATGGCTGGCGGCATCCCGAATCGCGCACCCGGTACCACTGTCGTGCTGACACAGCTTGTAGACCTTGAACGGGCCGGTCGACCACACCCGGAAAGGCAAGTCGCGATAAAGCCGCTGTGGAACCCGCCCGCCCCCCAGCCATGCCTGCCAGCCTCCTCGTGGTTCGAGCACGGCGCGCTCGGATCCTGGGGGAAACTCGAACAGGAAGGCATGCTGCACATCCAATTCGAAATTCACGGTCAGTGTGTCGCCGCTAAGCGCTGACACTCCATTACCGAAGTCAAAGTCCATGCCCGGACCGATGCGGTAGGTGGTGGAACCTCGATAGATGCCAGAACGCAGGCGGTAAGGCGGCGGTAGGTCGAGCTGGAAGGCGACGCTGGTTTCCTGCACGTCGAGGTTCTGGCTGAAGCCCGCTGCAGCGTAACCACCATCTGCAGTGCAGGCTCCCGGGGAGGTCGGATTGCCGATGCTCCAGAGGAAGGAGATAAGGGCGGGACGGAATTGCGAGACATTGCCGATACTGCTGCAACCGCCCTCCACCCTTGCCTGGTAAAGCGTATGTCGATTGATATTCGCGCCGAGCACGCGTTGGCTGAGCGCCGTCCACTCGAACACCATACGCCGCGAATCGAGCCCGTCATCAGAGCGCACCTCGATCTCGCGTCGAGCGGGAACCTTGACGAAGAAGGTATCGCGCACATCCGAAGCTGCACGGATCGTCGTCTTGGTATAGGTGATAGGCAGGGTCACGGTCATCTGCTCACGGCAGCTCGAACCCCAGCTCTGACAAAGCCCGCCAGGCGGCGTAGTATTCTCGAACCGTCCCGATCCGCCGCCATTGTATTTCGCAGTCAAGGTCACCTCCAGGGCAGGGGCAACCGGTGCGACCAGCAGCATGAGCCATAGCCAGGCGCGACCGATATGCGCAAGGCGACCGCGTCCTGCGAGGCGGCTCATCCTTCCACCACGACATCGCGGCGTTCGGCACCTTCATGCAGGTCGAAGCGATGTTCCTTTTCCACATGACCACTGAATTGTCGGCTACGCCCCGGCAACAAGTGATGCTTGGTGGCCGCATCACAGGTCTGCGCCGCCACGTGGCACTGACGAAAACGGTCCAGGACTACACTGGCGTTGCCAGCGTTGGTCACTTCCAACTGACCAGCCTGACGGCGAATCCGGGTATCGAAACGCGCCTGCTGCGGGCGCACGAACAGCAACGAACCGTAACCGGCCAGCAGGTTGACGCCAGCCTGCAAGTGCTCACGGTAGCTGCGTGCCTCTTTTTCATCGACGGCAAAGCCATCGCCGCGCTCAGGCAGCACCGGGACGAAGCGCAGGCGGAAATAGCGCTCCTGATCTCGTGGCCCTCGGTACAGAAGGCGCACAGCCTGCATGCCACCAGCAGGCACGATCAGCCGGGCAGGACTGGCGATCAGCCCTCGCTGTTCCAGCGCCAGGCCATCAGTCGCGACCTCACGAGCACTGCCGTCTGCGTCATACACCAGCTCCACCACGCTGATCCTGACGAAGGCCGTGGTGTCGCCACCATTGCGTACCCGTTTGAGCAAGGTGCTTCGGTCACCTTCAAGGTAGTCGTAAAGCCCACCGATGTTCAGTTCCGGAGCCGCGTGTAATGACAGCGGCATCGTCAGCAGCAGGGCCATCAGGCCGCGGATATCCATGCGATAAATCTCCATGCAATCAATGTGATATTAGGGGGGCGTCGGGCGCGTGGCCATGCACCGATGCGAGCGATACTTCCCAAAACGCGATGAGAAAACTCCTACAAAAAGCAGGCGCTGTGCACTTCTCAACCACTGCGTGCATCCGTGGCAGGGTCCCCTTTGCCCGCCAGTTCACCGGGCCTGCACTGCTGGTCACCGGCCAACAGCACATCGCCCTCGCGCACCAGTCGCGAAGGGTCAAGCGCCAGCAAGCAGACCGCTGCCCCCTTGAGACGGACCTCGAGAGTCGGAGTCGCCTCGCTCATTTCAACGGCGAAGAAACCGTCGACTTCAGTGACGCTGCGGCTGGCGTGATTGATTACCTGCGCGCCCCGCAGGGGCTGGCCCTTGTCGTCGAACAAGCGTCCCAGCACCGTGACCGTGCGCATCACCCGCAACTGGCGATAGGCGATGCCGCCTCGGTTCAGGTGGTAATCCAGGCTGGCGGGCTGGATCAACGCCGCAGTGGGGTCGATACCTTCGAAGTCGAACTGCACGCTGCCGGGCTTGTAGGCCGCGACCGGGATCACGTTGCGCCCGGGGCGCAGGACGGCGGTGCTGCCATTGGGGTCTTCGGCGTGCAGTTTCAGGTCGGGCAAGTCACTGTCGACGTCGACAATCAGACCCGCCTGATGCGGCAGGTACTGGCCGCTCATTGCAACCTTGCCGCCCCCAAGCGCAAGCAGGCTCTCCAGGTTCACGCCCCCGCCGAACTCGCCGTTGTAGGAAGATTGCTGAACGTAGGCATCGCCATGCATCACCTCGTTTTCGAACTGGGTATCGCCGCCAAGCCCCACGCCATAGCGGTCGGCACTCACCGTTGCACCGACACTGCGCAGCGGCCCGAGCTCGAGGTCTTGCTGATAGGTCAGCGAGGTGTTGATGTCGCGCCCGCCATCACGAGAGGTGCGGGTACCGACAGTCGCCGACACCCGCCGCCCCTTGCCGCCTCCCAGGCTCATGCTCAGCGCCAGGTTGACCCCGCGGCTGCGTGACTCACCCGTGGCCAACGTGCCGGGGCGGTCGAACACCGACAGCCGCCAGTTGGCATCGGAGCCCAACAGCCGCCCGTAATACGACCACCCCAGATCCAGCCCCACCCCCTCGCTGGCACCGCTGCTGTGCGATACCCGCAGGTTGGCAGTGTGCCGCGGGTCCAGGCGCTGACTCAGCGACACCGAGGTCTGCCGGGTCGCCTGCGCCGCAGGAGGGCGCTGGGTGGTCGTCTGGGGGGTGAGCCAGGAGCGGCTGTGGCTGGCCACCAGGGAGGTGGTCTCGAAATTGCCCACGGCCTGCAGGTCGTAGCCGTTGCCATAGCCCCGGGCCTGATAGAGGTTGCCATACAGCTTGAAGCGCTCGTGCACATCCCAGTCCAGCGAAGTGCCGAACTGCTGCTGCTCATCGATCTGCTGCACGGAAACCCCCACCACTGCGCGTGGATGCAGGAGGTAGTTGGCAAGGATGCCGCCACTGAGACTGTCGTCATGCTCACGTGACCAGTTGCTCAGCACACTGCTCTGGCGCCCCAGGTAGACGTTGTAGCGCCAACGCCCGCCGCGGCTGCTCCAGTTGCTGGGTTTGTAGATGAATGCCTGGTCGCGCGAGGTGACCTGGCCATCCTCGACCAGACGCACCTCGACTTCGTAGATGCCACCGGGCAGCACCCGGGTGTCCAGGGTCTGCAAGCCAGGCTGCACAGGCTGGCTGTTGATCAGCACACCGTTGCGGTAGATCTCGACGATCGCCGGTCGGTCGGGGGTGACGTAGATCGGGGTGGTGCTGGGCATGCCGGTATCCAAGGCCAACCCGTCGCTGCTGCCGAACATCAGCCCCAGTGTAGTGTCGGGGCTGGCCCCGTTCAGCCGTGGCTGGCGCGTCAGGCCCTGGGCACTGGGGGTGAAGTAGCCGAGCCGATAGAAGTGATCTTCGACCAGGCGTTCGGCATACAGCTGCTCGACGTGATAACGGGTCGAGGCATCGGCCTCGCTGCCACGGTCGAGTTGGCCATCGGCCAGGGCGGTCCAGTGACCGATGCTGCCCTGGCCCTGCAGTGCAAAGCGCCCAGTGCCGCCGCGCCCATCACCGACCAGGTTGAGCTGGTTGCGCAGCAACAGGCCCGTGCTTCCTTGCTCTGGCGGCCGGTGAAAACGAGGTGCCTGCCCGGCGCTTTCGGCCTGGAGGGTGAGCAACGATAACTGTGAGTTGACCAGGCTGTAGTGCACGGCCTGAAGCCCGTCGGGACAATCCTGACGACAATCTCCGAGCGGTCGCGGGCGAGCCAGACGCTCCTGCCAGCGCTGGCGCAGGCTTTCGGGCTCGCGGCTCTCGTCGGTTTCGGTGAACTCGAGCAGTTGCACCTGCTCGTCACGCCCCAGGACCACCATGGCATCGCCCAGGTAGCGGCCGTCCAGGTCCACCCGTACCGCCAGCGGCACATCGAAGAAATGCCCCTCGAATTCACGCGGCAAACCCTCGACCCGCCCGAGGGTTGCAGAGGCAGCAAGGCCGATCCGGGGCATCAGGGCGACGCAGGCGCCCACGAGCAGGCAATGGCGGAGTGCGGCGGGGATAGGTTGAAAGATTGGCATAGGCATCATGGCAGGCAATGCCCGCCCCGCCCTGACAAGCATCAGACAGGGGCAGCAACGGGCAATGGAAAGCAGGGAGTGAGCGAATCAGGGGGTGGCGGTTTCGAACATCATGCTCACCAGCCCCTGGTAGCTGCCGGGCACATAGCCGCCGGCTGGCGCGGCTTGAGCCGCGATCTCGAAACCGACCACCGCACCCGGCGCTGCCTGCGCCGCGGTGATGACTTCGGTGGAGGTGGTGCTGAGTGTGGTGCCGGCCACCGACACATCCAGGCCGATGCTGTTCACGCCGTCGCTGACCGCCGCCGGCGACACCAGGTAAGCGGTGATCGGGCCAACGGTGCTCTTGACCTGCAACTGCTTGCGGATCGGCTGCAGTTCGCTGCGGAACGAGTTCCAGGACAGTTCTTGCGGGTCGTTCATCCAGTTGCCGCCCACCGGCTCGACGAAGAAGGCATCGGTAGGCACCTGTGCGGTGACCTGGACCTGCTTTTCGATAGGGTCGACGGCATATGCCGAGGCGGCGGTAAACAGTGCGAGGGGCAGGGCCACGAACAGACGTTTCATGAGGAAATCTCCTTGAAGTGATGAGGCGGAATAACGCTTGACTGCGTCACCTGGCTCATTATTCGCGGAGTAATCGACGCATTAACTCAGACCCTTCCCAGCGAGCTTGGGAAATTTCCCAGGGATAGAGAAATGCCATCAATCAGAAACGACGACGCCCCGGCAAGCGGGGCGTCGTACTCGGCATCAACGATCAGTGGGAAACCGCACCACTGGCGCCCAGGCCGGTCTGCGAGCGAACGAACTGCGGGTAGAACAGTGCACGCTCGTCATCGGCAGCCTTGGACTTGTCGGTGACCGAGAAGAACCAGATACCCGCGAAGGCGATGATCATGGAGAACAGCGCCGGGTACTCGTACGGGTAGATGGCTTTTTCATGACCGAGGATCTGCACCCAGATGGTCGGGCCGAGAATCATCAGGCCAACCGCGCTGATCAGGCCCATCCAGCCGCCGATCATGGCGCCGCGGGTGGTCAGCTTCTTCCAGTACATCGAGAGCAGCAGTACCGGGAAGTTGCAGCTTGCGGCGATGGAGAAGGCCAGGCCAACCATGAAGGCGATGTTCTGCTTCTCGAACAGGATACCCAGGCCGATCGCCAGGACGCCCAGGGCGACGGTGGTGATCTTCGACACACGGATCTCGTCCTTGTCGTTGGCCTTGCCCTTGCGCCAGACGCTGGCGTACAGGTCGTGGGAAACTGCCGAGGCGCCCGCCAGGGTCAGGCCGGCAACCACAGCCAGAATGGTGGCGAAGGCCACGGCCGAAATGAAGCCGAGGAAGATGCTGCCACCCACGGCATCGGCCAGGTGCACCGCCGCCATGTTGTTACCGCCCAGCAGGGCGCCTGCGGCGTCCTTGAAGTCCGGGTTGGTGCTGACCAGCAGGATCGCGCCGAAGCCGATGATGAAGGTCAGGATGTAGAAGTAACCGATGAAGCCGGTGGCATACAGCACGCTCTTGCGCGCTTCCTTGGCGTCGCTGACGGTGAAGAAGCGCATCAGGATGTGCGGCAGACCTGCGGTGCCGAACATCAGCGCCAGGCCCAGCGAGAAGGCCGAGATCGGGTCCTTGACCAGGCCGCCCGGGCTCATGATCGCCTCGCCCTTGGCGTGCACCTTGATCGCCTCGGAGAACAGGGTGTTGAAGTCGAAGCCCACGTGCTTCATCACCATCAGCGCCATGAAGCTGGCACCGGAGAGCAGCAGCACCGCCTTGATGATCTGCACCCAGGTGGTGGCCAGCATGCCGCCGAACAGCACGTACAGGCACATCAGGATGCCGACCAGGATCACCGCGACGTGGTAGTCCAGGCCGAACAGCAGCTCGATCAGCTTGCCCGCGCCGACCATCTGCGCGATCAGGTAGAAGGCCACCACCACCAGCGAGCCCGAAGCCGACAGGGTGCGGATCTCTTTCTGCCCGAGGCGATAGGAGGCAACGTCGGCGAAGGTGTACTTGCCCAGGTTGCGCAGGCGCTCGGCGATCAGGAAGAGGATGATCGGCCAGCCGACCAGGAAGCCGATCGAGTAGATCAGGCCGTCGTAGCCGGAGGTGAACACCAGCGCGGAAATACCCAGGAAGGAAGCAGCCGACATGTAGTCACCGGCAATCGCCAGACCATTCTGGAAGCCGGTGATGCGCCCGCCTGCGGCGTAGTAGTCCGAAGCCGACTTATTGCGTTTCGAGGCCCAGTAGGTGATCCCCAGGGTGAAGCAGACGAAGGCCAGGAACATGATGATCGCCGACATGTTCAACGGCTGTTTCTGCACCGCGCCGCTGATTGCATCGGCAGCCCACACGGCCGGTGCGAAGGCACCGCAGGCCAGTACGGCCAAGGTTTTGGCGTGACGAATCATTGCTGCGCCTCCTTCAGGATCGCCTTGTTCAGCTCATCGAACTCGCCGTTGGCACGCCGCACGTAGATGGCGGTGAGGACGAATGCCGAGAGGATCAGGCCGACGCCCAGAGGAATGCCCCAGGTGATGGAAGAGCCGGGGCTGAGTTTGGCGCCGAGAATCTGCGGGCCGTAGGCGATGAGCAGGATGAAAGCGCAGTAGAGGCCGAGCATGATCGCCGAGAGGAGCCAGGCGAAACGTTCGCGTTTGGTGACCAGCTCCTTGAAGCGCGGACTTTCTTGTATCGATCGGTAGATGCTGTCGTTCATTGTTTTTGTCCTAGCAGCAACACAGTAAGGGGAGAACCCGCCTTAACTTTATGCTGCCGGTGGACGCCAACCAGACGACCTTAGTCTTAGATGCAACAGTCTTTTACCATTCGGGTAACAAAGTCAGGGCCAATGCGCACTTTGTAGGAGCGGGTTTACCCGCGAAAAGTACCCACTGGCCCTAGGCTCTGTATGAAAAACCTTGATACTCGGTGATGCTGCGTTGAAAACAGCCTCGGAATGCTCATTTACAACCTGTAAACTCCGCTTCCTCGGCTGTTTTCGCCTTGCCTGACCTTCGTCTCAAGGCTTTTCATAAAGACCCTGTCGGTTATTTACCCGTCCACTCCTTGACCCGCTCAGGATGCTTGGCCACCCAGTCCTTGGCCGCCGCTTCAGGCTTGGCCCCTTCCTGGATCGCCAGCATCACTTCGCCGATCTCGTCCTTGGACTGCCACTGGAACTTCTTGAGGAACTCGGCCACTTCCGGCGCCTTGGTCGCCAGTTCCTTGCTACCGATGCTGTTGACGGTTTCCGCCGCACCATAAACGCCCTTGGGATCTTCGAGGAACTTGAGTTTCCATTTGGCGAACATCCAGTGCGGCACCCAGCCGGTGACCGCGATCGACTGCTGCTTGGCATACGAACGCCCAAGTTCCGCCGTCATCGCCGCGCCGGAGCTTGCCGTCAGCTTGTAGCCGGTGAGGTCGTAGTCCTTGATCGCCTGCTCGGTCTTGAGCATGACTCCGGAGCCTGCATCGATGCCGACGATCTTCTGCTTGAAGCTTGTGTCGGTCTTGAGGTCGGCGATGCTGTTGGCCTTGACGTACTCCGGCACGATCAGGCCGATCTTGGCATCCTTGAAGTTGGGGCCGAAGTCGACCACGTTATCCTTGTTCTTGCTCCAGTATTCGCCATGGGTCACCGGCAGCCAGGCCGAGAGCATGGCATCGAGCTTGCCGGTGGCGACACCCTGCCACATGATGCCGGTGGCCACCGCTTGCAGCTTCACGTCGTAGCCGAGTTTCTGCTTGATCACTTCGGCAGCCACGTTGGTGGTGGCGACGCTGTCGGCCCACCCGTCCACGTAACCGATGCTTACTTCCTTGGCCATGGCCTGTGCAGCCCCCATGGCCAACACCAGGGCGCCGGTCACGCCCAGGAAACGTCGCATTCTTGTAGTAGTCGCCATCAAAGCATCCCCTCGTCAGGTCTTGGAGATTGCATCATCAACCTGCAACACAGCGCGACCTGCTCCGTCAGCGACCTTTACCCAACGATAAGCGACAGCACTTCGCCATTAGCGTCATCCACGCGCGGAGTTCTGCGCGATCCTTGCATGCCAAACTGTTGGCGCCGGGCTACTATCAGCGACTCTCAACCGATGACCCGCGCCAGACGATGGACCGCTCGATGCCCAGCACGCCCCGCACCACCCTCCTCTACCTGATCACCTGCCTGTTCGCCCTGCTCGGTCTCGGTGCATTCTGGTATGGCCTGGGCAAGCCGGTGCACCTGCCCGATGCGGCGAGCCCGACGCATAAATTGCAGTGCGCCTCCTACACCCCCTTCGACAAGGACCAGTCGCCCTTCGACCAGCCATTTCGCCTGCGCCCTGCGCGCATGGACGCCGACCTGGCATTACTGGCAGAGCGCTTCCAGTGCATCCGCACCTATTCGATGACGGGGCTTGAGGCGATTCCGGCGCTGGCGCGCAAGCACGGGCTGAAGGTGATGCTCGGTGCCTGGGTCAATGCCAACCCGGTAGACACCGACAAGGAGGTGGCGCTGCTGATCGAGGCGGCCAACGTCAATCCGGACGTGGTCAGCGCAGTGATCGTCGGCAACGAGGCGCTGCTGCGCAAGGAGGTCACCGGCCAACGCCTGGCCGAACTGATCACTCGGGTGAAAGACCAGGTGCAGGTCCCGGTGACCTACGCCGACGTCTGGGAGTTCTGGCTCCAGCACCCGGAAGTGGCGCCAGCGGTGGACTTCCTGACCATCCACCTGCTGCCCTACTGGGAGGACGATCCACGCGGCATCGAGGACGCCCTGGCGCATGTCGCCGAGGTACGTCAGGTGTTCGGCAACCGCTTCGCCCCCAAGGACGTCATGATCGGCGAAACCGGCTGGCCCAGCGAAGGCCGCCAGCGCGAGACCGCAGAGCCAAGCCGGGTCAACGAGGCACGCTTCATTCGGGGCTTCGTCGCGATGGCCGAGGCCAATGGCTGGCACTACAACCTGATCGAGGCCTTCGACCAGCCCTGGAAACGCGCCAGCGAAGGCGCAGTGGGTGGCTACTGGGGGCTGTACGACGCTGATCGGCAGGACAAAGGCGTGCTCGAAGGACCCGTCAGCAACCTGACACAGTGGCCACAGTGGTGGCTGGCCAGCGCGTTGCTGGTGTTGGCGACTCTGGGCCTGGCCGGGCGCCCGGCGCACGCCCGCGCGGCGTTGCTATTACCGCTGCTGGCGGCAGTCGGCGCGGGCAGCCTGGGGCTGTGGGGCGAGCTGATGCGCACCAACGCGCGCTTTGTCGCTGAATGGCTGTGGGCGGCAGCGCTGGCGGGCCTGAACCTGCTGGTACTGGCCCATGCCGCGCTGGCCCTGGCCCGACGCGAAGGCTGGCGTGAGCGGTTGTTCGCCTGGCTGCAGGCGCGAGCGGGATGGTGGCTGCTGGCAGCGGGATTCGCAGCGGCGGTGAGCATGCTGGCAATGGTCTTCGATCCGCGCTATCGCAGCTTCCCCAGCGCAGCGCTGCTGCTGCCGGCGCTGGTGTACCTGTTGCGACCGGTGGCCGCGCGCAGGGCCGAAGTGGCCCTGCTGGCATTCATCATCGGCGCAGGAATTGCGCCGCAGCTGTATCAGGAAGGGCTGCACAATCATCAGGCCTGGAGCTGGGCGGCGGTCAGTGTGCTGATGGTGGCTGCCCTTTGGCGCAGTTTGCGCAGGGCTTGAAACGGCGGTGTTCTTTTCGCGGGCAAGCCTGCGAAAAGAACACCGGTAAAACCTGCTAGCTGGAGGCCCTGACCAACCGCAACCCCGCCAGAACCACCGCAAAAACCCCCAGGCTCGCCGTGTACAGCACCAGCGCCGGCACCCCTGCCACCAGCGCCAGCACCGCCCCCCACCAGCCAAGCCGTCCCGGCAGCACCTGGCACAGCAAGGCCAGCCCCAACGCCACCCAGCCGATCACCTGGAAGTGAATCCACAATCCCAGCAGCGACCGCGCCTGGCACTGCCAGTGTTCGCCAGGCACCGCGCACAGGCCTACCCACTGGCCGTCTTCCATCAGGCCGAAACGCACGCCATAACTGGCCGCCAGCCACACCGGCAGAAACAGCAGCAACGCAACGACAGGCCACCAACGACTCATGCACAGCTCCAGAAAATGTAACCGGCGCTCAGGATAATCCCCCAGGCCTGCCGCGCAAGGCAAAATGGCGCGGTTCGGCTAATGTCGAGGAAAGCGGTCATTGCCGCAGCGGCCAACTTCACGGCAACATCCGCCACAATAAAGGACAGCGCGCCAGGCAACTTTGCCAGGGGCACGATGGTCCTAGCTCCACATTGCCTTGCCGTTCTCTCGGGGGACTCTCCATGCTTCGACCGTTGCGCCTCGCCGCGCTGCTGTGCGGCCTGTTTCTGGCTGCGGCCGCCTCTGCGCGGGACATCGACCCCGCCACCTACGGCTATCCCTTGACCAATCCGTTCGAGGCGACCATTGCCACCACGCCGCCGGACCAGCGCCCGACGCTGCCCAGCGACGACGATATCGACCAGTCCGACTACAGCCTGAACCTGCGCCCAGAGCGCGAATTCACCCTGCCGGACAACTTCTGGCCGGTGAAAAAACTCCGCTACCGCCTGGCACGCCAGGACCACGAAGCGCCATTGGTGTTCATCATCGCAGGCACCGGCGCGCCCTACAGCAGCACCATCGCCGAATACCTGAAAAAACTGTTCTACCAGGCGGGCTATCACGTGGTGCAGCTGTCTTCGCCCACCAGCTGGGACTTCATGAGCGCCGCCTCACGCTTCGCCACGCCCGGCGTGAGCCGCGAGGATGCCGAAGACCTGTACCGGGTCATGCAAGCCGTACGCGCCCAGCACCCGCGCCTGCCGGTCAGCGAGTTCTACCTCACCGGCTACAGCCTCGGCGCCCTGGACGCCGCGTTCGTCAGCCACCTGGACGAAACCCGGCGCAGCTTCAACTTCAAGCGCGTGCTGCTGCTCAACCCGCCCGTGAACCTGTACACCTCGATCAACAACCTCGACAAACTGGTGCAGACCCAGGTCAAGGGCATCGACCGCAGCACCACGTTCTACGAACTGATGCTGGAAAAACTCACGCGCTACTTCCAGGACAAGGGCTACATCGACCTCAATGACGCCCTGCTCTACGACTTCCAGAACTCACGCGAGCATTTGTCCAACGAACAGATGGCCATGCTGATCGGCACCTCGTTCCGTTTCTCGGCAGCCGACATCGCCTTCACCTCCGACCTGATCAATCGCCGCGGCCTGATCATTCCGCCGAAGTTTCCGATCACCGAGGGCAGCAGCCTCACGCCGTTCTTCAAACGGGCCCTGCAATGCGACTTCGACTGCTACCTGACCGAGCAGGTGATCCCCATGTGGCGTGCGCGCACGGACGGCAACAGCCTGCTGCAACTGATCGACCAGGTCAGCCTGTACGCCCTCAAGGACTACCTTGCCGACAGCACGAAGATCGCCGTGATGCACAACGCCGACGACGTGATCCTCGGCCCCGGCGACATCGGTTTCCTGCGCAAGGTATTCGGCGACCGACTGACCCTTTATCCACACGGCGGCCATTGCGGCAACCTCAACTACCGCGTCAATGCCGACGCCATGCTGGAGTTCTTCCGTGGCTGACAGACTCATACTTGCCCTCGCCCTGCTCGTCAGTACCAGCGCCCTGGCAGCAGAAACCGCACCGCGTACCAGCGTGATCGAAGCCGATGTGGTCGACACGCCTACCATGGAATCGGACGGTTTCCTCGACCCGCTGCGCGAGCTGAAATTCAACCCCGGCCTCGACCAGCGCGAGTTCGAACGCTCCACCCTGGCCGCGTTGAACGTCTACGACCCGCTGGAATCGATGAACCGGCGCATCTACCACTTCAACTATCGCTTCGACCAATGGGTGTTCCTGCCGGCGGTCGATGGCTACCGCTACATAACCCCGCACTTCGTGCGCACCGGGGTGAGCAACTTCTTCAACAACCTAGGGGATGTGCCCAACCTGTTCAACAGTGTGTTGCAGCTCAAGGTCAAACGCTCGGCGGAGATCACTGCGCGCCTGATGTTCAACACCCTCATCGGCGTGGGTGGCCTGTGGGACCCGGCGACCAAGATGGGGTTGCCACGCCAGAGCGAGGATTTCGGCCAGACCCTGGGCTTCTACGGCGTTCCGGAAGGCCCGTACATCATGCTGCCGATCCTCGGTCCTTCGAACCTGCGCGACACCACGGGCCTGGTGGTGGACTACGTCGGCGAGCGCGAGGCGAATTTCCTCAACGTCGCCGAGGTCAGTACCGACCATCCGGAGATCTTCCTGCTGCGGGCGATCGACCGGCGCTACACCACCAATTTCCGCTATGGCCAGACCAACTCGCCGTTCGAGTACGAGAAAGTGCGCTACGTGTATACCCAGGCGCGCAAGTTGCAGATTTCCGAGTGAGTACGGCGGGGCCGCCATGCGGCCTCAGCCCACCAATCCCAGAAACTGCTGCAGCTCCCGGCGCTTGGCCAGGGCATCGCTGCGCCCCAGTTCGATCAGCTCGCTGCAGTAGCTTGCCTCGAACAGCAGGTAGCTGAGCACCCCGGCCCCGCTGGTCTTGGTCGCTCCGGGCCCGCGCAGGAACAGGCGCAACGCCGCCGGCAACTCACGCCGATGACGTGCCGCGATCTCGTCCAGCGGCTGGCTGGGCGCCACCACCAATACTTCGATCGGCGCCAGGCCCAGGCGCCGGGCGTCCAGATGCGCAGGCATCAGGTGACTCAGGTGATTCAGGCGCTGCAACAACTCGATATCGTCTTCGAGGCTGTCGATGAAGGTACTGTTGAGCATGTGTCCGCCGATCTGCGCCAGGCTCGGCTGCTGCCCGCTGAACACCCGTGCACGCTGCACCGGCGGCGCAGGGCGCTGCGGGTTACCGCTGACCCCCACCACCAGTACGCGACTGGCCCCCAGGTGCAGCGCCGGGCTGATCGGCGCAGACTGGCGCACCGCGCCGTCACCGAAGTACTCGTCGCCCAGGCGCACCGGAGCGAAGAGTAACGGGATGGCCGAACTGGCCAGCAGGTGCTCGACGCTCAGCGCAGTGGGTACGCCGATACGCCGGTGCCGCAGCCAGGGTTCGATCGCTTCGCCGCCTTGATAGAACGTCACCGCCTGGCCGGACTCGTAACCAAAGGCGGTTACGGCCACCGCGCGCAGTTGCTCGCTGGCCAGGGCATGGTGGATGCCATCCAGGTCCAGATGCGCCTTGAGCAGCGCCCGCAGCGGGCTGCTGTCGAGCAGCGCCACCGGCATCTGCCGGCCCAGCCCCAGCAGGTTGTGGCTGACGAAACGGCTGGCCTGACGCATGACCCCGGGCCAGTCGCTGCGCAGCACAAGGTGGCTGCGAAAGTTCTGCCAGAAGCGGGTCAGGCGCTGCACCGACTCGCCAAAGCGAGTGGCGCCGCTGGCAAGGGTCACAGCATTGATGGCCCCGGCGGAGGTGCCGACGATGACCGGGAAGGGATTGGGCGCGCCAGCGGGCAACAGTTCGGCGATACCGGCAAGCACGCCGACCTGGTAGGCAGCACGGGCTCCGCCGCCGGAGAGGATCAGGCCAGTAGTCGGGGGTGAGGCCATTGGTTCCTTCCTGGTTTGTCGGTTTTGTCAGGATCGGCCCCTTCGCGGGCAAGTCGGGGCGCGAAAGGGCCTGCAGCCACTACCCCGGATCAGCGCTTCTTCTTGTCATACAGCCGCGGCGCCCCTTCGGGCCGCGACTTGAAGCGCCGGTGCGCCCACAGGTACTGCTCGGGGCACTCGCGCAGCACACTTTCGACCCACTGGTTGATGCGCAGGCAGTCGGCCTCCTCGCTCTCCCCTGGGAAATCCTCGAGCGGCGCATGCACCACCAGACGATAGCCGCTGCCATCTTCCAGGCGTTTCTGAGTGAACGGAATCACCCGCGCCTTGCCCAGGCGAGCGAACTTGGTCGTTGCAGTCACCGTGGCGGCGGGGATGCCGAACAACGGCACGAACAGGCTCTGCTTGGTGCCGTAGTCCTGGTCCGGTGCGTACCAGATCGCCCGCCCGCCGCGCAGCAGCTTGAGCATGCCGCGTACGTCCTCGCGCTCCACTGCCAGGGAGTCGAGGTTGTGCCGCTCGCGACCGCGTCGCTGGATGAAGTCGAACACCGGATTGCCGTGCTCGCGGTACATGCCATCGATGGTGTGCTCCTGGCCGAGCAGGGCCGCGCCGATCTCCAGCGTGGTGAAATGCACCGCCATGAGGATGGCGCCCTGCCCGTCACGCTGGGCGGCCTGCAGGTGCTCCAGACCTTCGATATGTGCCAGGCGGGCAAGCCTGGCTTTGGGCCACCACCAGCTCATGGCCATTTCGAAGAAGGCGATGCCGGTGGAGGCGAAGTTTGCCTTCAGCAGGCGCTGCCGTTCGTCGCCGGACAGTGCCGGGAAACACAGCTCCAGGTTGCGCGCGGCAATGCGCCGACGCTCGCCGGCCAGGCGATACATCACGGCGCCCAGGGCGCTGCCGAGCCACAGCAAGGCTCGGTAAGGCAACTGCACCACCAGCCACAGCAGGCCCAGGCCGAGCCACAGGCCCCAGAAACGTGGATGGAGGAAGTAGGGACGAAAACGCGGACGATCCATTGAAGCTTCCGGTAAGACAAAGGCCTGGCATTCTACAACCTTTGGCCGCAGGTTGCGGCCAATCGGTCTTATCGTTATAAGTCAGGGCACTTTTTTCGCAACAAGCCGTCTATGCAGACCATGAGCCTCAACCAGACACCCGACTCCGCCACCGTGTTCCAGCTCAAGGGCAGCATGCTCGCCATCACTGTGCTGGAACTGGCGCGCAACGACCTCGAAGCCCTCGACCGCCAACTGGCGGCGAAAGTGGCGCAGGCCCCCAATTTCTTCAGCAACACACCGCTGGTGCTGGCCCTGGACAAACTGCCGCCGGACGAAGGCGCCATCGACCTGCCCGGGCTGATGCGCATCTGCCGTCACCATGGCCTGCGCACCCTGGCGATCCGCGCCAGCCGGATCGAGGACATCGCCGCAGCCATCGCCATCGACCTGCCGGTCCTGCCGCCCTCCGGCGCCCGCGAACGCCCGCTGGAACCTGAGCCGGAAGTGAAGAAAGTCGAGCCCGCTCCGGCACCCGCTGTGGCCGCCGAACCCGAGGTTCGCCCGACCCGCATCATCACCAGCCCTGTACGTGGCGGCCAGCAGATCTATGCTCAGGGCGGCGACTTGATCGTGACCGCCTCGGTGAGCCCGGGTGCGGAACTTCTCGCCGATGGCAATATCCATGTGTACGGCGCCATGCGTGGCCGCGCACTGGCTGGTATCAAGGGCAACACCCGAGCCAGGATCTTCTGTCAGCAGATGACGGCCGAAATGGTCTCCATCGCCGGTCAGTACAAGGTCTGCGAAGACCTGCGCCGCGACCCGCTGTGGGGTTCGGGCGTGCAGGTGAGCCTGGTCGGCGACGTGTTGAACATCACCCGTCTTTAACGGATACTGCCGCCATTTTAAGAGCAACTTTTCCACCGTTGCCTTTTTTGCATTTGCTGGGACTTCGGGTCCCGTTTATTTAGGGGTGAAACACCTTGGCCAAGATTCTCGTGGTTACTTCCGGCAAGGGGGGGGTGGGCAAGACCACCACCAGCGCCGCCATCGGTACCGGCCTCGCATTGCGCGGCCACAAGACTGTGATCGTCGACTTCGACGTCGGCCTGCGTAACCTCGACCTGATCATGGGCTGCGAACGCCGCGTGGTGTACGACTTCGTCAACGTGGTCAACGGCGAAGCCAACCTGCAGCAGGCCCTGATCAAGGACAAGCGCCTTGAAAACCTGTTCGTGCTGGCCGCCAGCCAGACCCGCGACAAGGACGCCCTGACGCAAGAAGGCGTCGAAAAAGTCCTGATGGAGCTCAAGGAGCAGTTCGACTACGTCATCTGCGACTCCCCGGCCGGTATCGAGAAAGGCGCGCACCTGGCGATGTACTTCGCCGACGAAGCCATCGTCGTGACCAACCCGGAAGTCTCCTCGGTACGTGACTCCGACCGCATGCTGGGCATTCTGTCGAGCAAGTCGCGCCGCTCCGAGAACGGCGAGGAGCCGATCAAGGAACACCTGCTGATCACCCGCTACCACCCCGAGCGCGTGGAAAAGGGCGAAATGCTCAGCATCGCCGACGTCGAAGAGATCCTCGCGATCAAGCTCAAGGGCGTGATTCCCGAGTCGCAAGCGGTCCTCAAGGCATCCAACCAGGGTATCCCGGTCATCCTCGACGACCAGAGCGACGCCGGCCAGGCCTACAGCGATACCGTCGACCGCCTGCTGGGTAAAGAGAAGCCTCTGCGCTTCATCGAAGTGCCGAAGCAAGGATTCTTCGCGCGCCTGTTTGGAGGCAAATAAACCATGAACCTTTTTGACTTCTTTCGTGGCAGACAGAAACAGACCAGTGCGTCGGTAGCGAAAGAGCGTCTACAGATCATCGTGGCGCATGAGCGCGGCCAGCGCAGCGAACCGGACTACCTGCCGGCGCTGCAGAAAGAACTGCTCGAAGTGATCCGCAAGTATGTGAACATCGGCAACGATGACGTGCATATCGAGCTGGAAAACCAGGGCAGCTGCTCGATTCTGGAACTGAACATCACCTTGCCGGATCGCTGATAGAAACCCCTGTCACACCGCGATCCCCTGTGGGAGCGGGCTTGCCCGCGAAAAGGCCGGTACTGGCGCCATCACCCTGGCACTTGTACCGGCCTTCTTCGCGGGCAAGCCCGCTCCCACAGTGCTTTACAGAGAACCGTTGAACATGCCGCTGTCGAACATCCAGATCCTCTTCGAAGACGCCGCCATCCTGGTGATCAACAAACCGACCCTGCTGCTGTCGGTGCCAGGTCGTGCCGAGGACAACAAGGACTGCCTGATCACCCGCCTGCAGGAAAACGGCTACCCCGACGCGCTGATCGTCCATCGCCTGGACTGGGAAACCTCCGGGATCATTCTCCTGGCCCGCGATGCCGACAGTCACCGCGAGCTGTCGCGCCAGTTCCACGACCGCGAGACGGAGAAAGCCTATACCGCACTGTGCTGGGGCCAGCCGACGCTCGACAGTGGCAGTATCGACCTGCCGCTGCGCTACGACCCGCCCACAAAGCCACGCCATGTGGTCGACCATGAGCAGGGCAAGCATGCCCTGACCTTCTGGCGCGTACTGGAACGCTGTGGCGACCATTGCCGGGTTGAGCTGACGCCCATCACCGGGCGCTCGCACCAGTTGCGCGTGCACATGCTGTCGATCGGGCACCCGCTGCTGGGCGACCGGCTGTATGCCAACCCCGAGGCATTGGCGGCCCATGAACGGCTGTGCCTGCATGCATCGATGCTGAGCTTTACTCACCCGGTGTCTGGGCAGCGGTTGAAGTTCGAGTGCCCGGCGCCGTTCTAGAGTTTTGTGGCTGCACCGGCCCTTTCGCGGGTAAACCCGCTCCCACAGAGGTCACCCCCAACCCTGTAGGAGCGGGCTTGCCCGCGAAGAGGCCCGCACAAATTCCGGACCATTTACGCTAAACTCGCGCCACTGCTGTCTGGAGTGAGCTATGCGCGAAGCACTGAATACCGGCCTGATCGATTTCCTCAAGGCCTCCCCGACGCCCTTCCACGCCACCGCCAGCCTGGCCAAGCGCCTCGAAGCCGCCGGTTACCAGCGTCTGGACGAGCGTGACAGTTGGGCCACCGTGCCCGGCGGACGCTACTACGTCACCCGTAACGACTCTTCGATCATCGCCATTCGCCTGGGCAAGCATTCGCCCTTGATTGGCGGTATCCGTATGGTCGGCGCACACACCGACAGCCCGTGCCTGCGGGTCAAGCCACAGCCCGAACTGCAGCGCCAGGGTTTCCTGCAACTGGGCGTCGAAGTCTATGGCGGTGCCCTGCTCGCCCCTTGGTTCGACCGCGACCTGTCGCTGGCCGGACGCGTCACCTTCCGCCGCGATGGCAAGGTCGAAAGCCAACTGGTCGATTTCAAGCTGCCGATCGCCATCATTCCCAACCTGGCCATCCACCTCAACCGTACCGCCAACGAGGGCTGGCCGATCAACCCGCAGAACGAGCTGCCGCCTATCCTGGCCCAGGTCGCGGGCGACGAGCGTGTCGACTTCCGAGCCCTGCTCACCGAGCAACTGGCCCGCGAGCACGGCCTGATCGCCGACGTGGTGCTGGACTATGAGCTGAGTTTCTACGACACCCAGAGCGCTGCGGTCATCGGCCTGCATGGCGACTTCATCGCCGGTGCGCGCCTGGACAACCTGCTGTCGTGCTATGCCGGGCTGCAGGCGCTACTGGCCGCCGAGAGCGACGAAACCTGCGTGCTGGTATGCACCGATCACGAAGAGGTCGGCTCCTGCTCGGCGTGCGGCGCCGACGGACCGATGCTCGAGCAGACCCTGCAACGTCTGCTGCCCGATGGCGACGAATACGTGCGCACCATCCAGCGCTCGTTGCTGGTGTCGGCCGACAACGCCCACGGCGTGCACCCCAACTACGCCGACAAGCATGACGGCAATCATGGGCCCAAGCTCAACTCCGGCCCGGTGATCAAGGTCAACAACAACCAGCGCTACGCCACCAACAGCGAAACCGCCGGCTATTTCCGCCACCTGTGCATGGCCGAGGAAGTGCCTGTACAAAGCTTCGTGGTGCGCAGCGACATGGGCTGCGGCTCGACCATCGGTCCGATCACCGCCAGCCACCTGGGCGTGCGTACCGTCGACATCGGCCTGCCGACCTTCGCCATGCACTCGATCCGCGAGCTGTGCGGCAGCCAGGACCTGGCGCACCTGGTGAAGGTGCTGACGGCGTTCTATCGCAGTCGCGAACTGCCTTGATATCAGGTAGGCCTTTTCGCGGGTAAACCCGCTCCTACAGGTGCATCAACGCTCCAGCAGGAGTGGGCTTACCCACGAATTCTCCGCCCCTCAACGCGCTATGCTTCAAGCATGCCCCCGACAACAGAAGGATTCTGTTCATGTCACCCTTCCTCTCCCTGTTCGTGCCGGTGTTCCTTTTCCTGATGCTGCTGACCATCGGTTTCAGCCTGCGCGAGCGCAATGCCGGCGTGCTGATGATGTGGATCGGCACCCTCGGCATCTTTGGCATCATGTGCTGGAAGATCCTCGAGAAACTCGCCTGAGAAATCCTCTACACTCCGGCAATCGATCGACCTGAGGTAGATTTTCCGGTGCCCGCCTTTCTCCGTTGCCTGACCCTGCTGCTCTTCCTGTTCATCGCCCCGGTGCACGCCGCTGGCCTGCCCGGCTTGCTGGGTAGCAGCACGCCTGCCCAACCCCAGGCCACCGAGCCGCTGGACAAGTCACTGGACGAAGTGATCAAGAGCCTCGAAAACGACCAGCAACGGGCCAAGTTGCTGGCCGACCTGAAGAAACTGCGCGATGCCAGCAAACAGTCGCAACCCACGGTGGAACAGGGCGTGCTCGGGCTGATCGGCAACGCCATGCACGACCTGGAAAAGCAGTTCAGCGGCGATGCCAGCCCCTTCGTGCGTTGGTCGCAGGAAATCGACCAGGCCCAGAACGAGCTGGCAGCATTGGTCGTTCCGGTGCACCAGTGGCCAGCGATCCTGTTCGGCTTCGCTGCGGTCATTGCCGTGTGGAGCCTGTTGGCCTACGCCTTCAACTGGATCGGCCATCGGGTAAGGATCCGCTTCGGGCTCACCGAAGAACTGCCCCAACACCCACGCACCTGGGACCTCGTGCGATTCGCCCTGCGCAAGCTCGGGCCCTGGCTGGTGGCGCTGGTGTTCACCGTGTACCTGAGCTTCGCTCTGCCACCGTCGCTGGGCAAATCCCTGGCCATGGTCCTGGCCTATGCGCTGGTGGTCGGCACCTGCTTTTCGGCGATCTGCGTGATCGCCTTCTCGTTGCTCGACGGCCCGCATCGCCACCGCGCCCTGCATATCCTGCGACACCAGGCGTTTCGCCCGTTATGGCTGATCGGCAGCTTCGCCGCCTTCGGCGAAGCGATGAGCGACCCACGCCTGACCACTGCGCTGGGCACACACCTGGCTCATGCGGTAGCGACCGTGACCAACGTGTTGGCGGCCCTGTGCACCGGCCTGTTCATCCTGCGCTTCAGGCGCCCGATCGCGCACCTGATCCGCAATCAGCCGCTGTCGCGGCGCCTGACCCGGCGTACGCTCAGCGACACCATCGAGCTGCTTGGCAGTTTCTGGTTCGTCCCGGCCTTGATCCTCGTGGCGATCTCGCTGTTCGCCACCTTCGTCTCTGCCGGCGACACCAGCACCGCCCTGCGTCAGTCACTGATGTGCACCGTGCTGGTGGTGGTGTGCATGGTGCTCAACGGCCTGGTGCGCCGCCACGCCGCCAAACCTCGGCGCGCCAACAAGCGTCAGGCGGTGTATACCGAACGCCTGAAGAACTTTGGCTACGCCCTGGTACACCTGGGCATCTGGCTGCTGTTCATCGAGCTGGGCCTGCGCGTGTGGGGGCTTTCGATGATCGGTTTTGCCGAGGGCGAAGGCCATGATGTCAGCGTGCGCCTGCTGGGCCTGGCAGGCACCCTGATCGCCGCCTGGCTGGTGTGGATTCTGGCCGACACCGCCGTGCACCACGCACTGGTGCGCTCGCGCCGAGGCCTGGCCAACGCCCGCGCGCAGACCATGATGCCGCTGATCCGCAACGTACTGTTCGTGGCGATCTTCATCATTGCGGTGATCGTCGCCCTGGCCAACATGGGCATGAACGTCACACCGCTGCTGGCCGGTGCCGGTGTCATCGGCCTGGCCATCGGCTTCGGTGCGCAATCGCTGGTGGCCGATCTGATCACCGGGTTGTTCATCATCATCGAGGACAGCCTGGCCATCGACGACTATGTCGACGTCGGCGGCCACCTGGGCACGGTCGAGGGCCTGACCATTCGCACCGTGCGCCTGCGCGACATCGACGGCATCGTGCACACCATCCCGTTCAGCGAGATCAAGAGCATCAAGAACTACTCGCGTGAATTCGGCTATGCGATCTTCCGAATCGCCATCCCGCACAACATGAGCATCGACAAGGCGATCAGCCTGATTCGCGAAGTGGGGCAGAAGCTGCGAAATGATCCGCTGATGCGCCGCAACATCTGGTCGCCGCTGGAACTGCAGGGAGTCGAGAGTTTCGAGTCGGGCTCGGCGATCCTGCGGGCGCGCTTCAAGACCGCGCCGATCAAGCAGTGGGAGGTGTCACGGGCCTTCAACCTGGCGTTGAAACGCCAGCTCGACGAAGCCGGGCTGGACCTGGCTACGCCGCGGTTGTCGGTGCAGATGGTGACGGCAGGGGGCGGAGCGATGGCTGAAGGCAGTGCAGCATCAAAATGATCAGGGTTGCTTAGCGCCGCAAGGCCGCCCCCAGACAAACGTGCAGCCCCTTGCAGGACTGGCCTTGTGCTGCGATGGCTGCAAAGCAGCCGCAGCCCTCCCTCCAGCGCCCAGGTGCAAATCGCATCTGGGCGCCAATACTCCAGGTCGCAGTCAATCAGAAGGCCAGAAGTGTAGCTACTGACCCAACTCGCAGGCCAATAATGAACTGATATATATGTGAATTTATAAATCAGTCCTACCATCTACGAACCAGCCATCGCAGATAATAGTGAAAACTCCTACAGCGTTAGATGATTTTTCATGCACACTGAGAGCTTGTACATCTTTCATCTCTAGCTAGTATGAAAAGTGTCGCAACGACGCGACATTACTGGAGAATAAAAATGAAAGAAGTAAAGTTGGAATCTCACAACCTGGCAAACATGGCTCACCTGGTGCGTAAAACCCAATAAGCCATTACGTTGAACGCTGGGCGCAGTGCCGGCCTGCGTCCAGCTCAACCTCGGGAGCTGTCAACTCATGAATAATGACTGTTTTTTCATAACTGCAGACAAGAACCTTATTTGCTGGAACTATAAAAACCATAAACAATACGAGCTCTCCCATGCTCATGCACGCCGACTTGTAGACTTGATCTACCAGCAAGACGAACCTCAAGATGACAACCCACTGGATCAAAATCTGCTTAGATGCGACATATTAAATCACCAGCCCGCTGATGATAAAACCTGGGGTTGGGATATGCTTTCCCGAATCTTCCACTTCGGTACAAAAAATATTGCTTTGAGCATACAACCCAAAAATGAAGCAGATTGGGCCGCACTTTATCTCGAACACTGCGAAAGCGTATTGAGCAAACCACTGCCCGCCCAACGTATAAATCTCAACGCACTGCAAACAATACAACTGTTGCGCCATACCGACTCAGGCCTGTTCGAAGCATTGCTCACAAAACGCTCAACCTCTAGAGACTTTCTCGACCTGCCAGTGCAGCTAGAAGACCTGACGCGAATCTTAGAATACTCGATAGGGTTCATCGGAGAGAGAGAGCTTCCCGACTCAAGCAATTTACCTGCAGCCCTTCGCAAGCGACGTAGTAGCCCATCGGGTGGTGGGCTAAACTCAACAGAGGCTTATGTTTACGTCAGACATGTCGATAATCTTGATCCGGGCCTTTACTATTACGACCCATTTGGTCACTGTTTACATCTACTATCTACTGAGCTTCCACCCGTAGGCAAAATGCTTTCAGGCCAGCATTTTTCAGACAGCATTTCTGCAGGTTTTTTTCTGACTTCTCGCTTCGATAAGCTATGGTGGAAATACGAACATTCGCGCGCCTATCGAATTGCTTTATTAGAAATAGGGCATGTCGCTCAAACCCTACAACTCGTCGCAACCGCACTGAATCTGGACACATGGCCGACAGGCGCCTTGTGCGAAGACCTCATCGACCCTTTACTGCAACTTAACTCCCCTGGCGAACAGGTATTATTTTTCGTGGGCTGTGGTCACGCAAAAGGAAGCGCAACGCCTAATTCTCTTAAAACAATACTCGCACAATAAAGTTCAGCCCCATGAAAAATAATGACACTGCTCGCCACTTTTCTACCTGGGACAAGACGAGCTCAGTCCGCTCACGCCCTTATAAATATATGCTGACTAGAGAAGATACAAAAGAAACCAACCCTGAGCGCTGGTTTCCTAGCGTCCTCATTCCCGAACTGACGAAACCTTTGACGGACATTCTGCCAGCACATGCCCGACTCAAAATCCATATCGGTTACCTCTTGCACTTCCTTGACTATACAACCGACTTGGAAATCATGTATGTCAATCGCGCAGTTTCCTGTATCACTGTCGGTTCGCTGGCACGTTTCTTTAGCGCACGAGATCGCTTATCCGCACTAAAGCTCTACACAGATGAAGGGTACCACGCGCTATTTTCAAAAGAGCTGTCCGATCAAGTCTTGCAATATTTCGCCATACCGAGACAGCGGTCAAGCAGGCTAAACCACTTCGACAGAATCTGCCACAATCATTCCGGCAAGCACTTAGACCTCGTGCTTTTCTTGATCGCCTTTGTATCTGAAACAATAATAGTTCGCGAGCTTTCCTGGCTATCGCATGATGATCTGGTAGCACCTATCTTCCATATGTTTCAAGATCATCTTTTGGATGAAGCAAAACACGCTATTTTCTTTGCCGACGCTTTTGTAAACCTCTGGAGCCAGCTTTCAACCAATGAAAAGAGCTTTGCTGTCACTGCCCTAATAAGCATCATCCATGCTTTTTTTCGACCAAACACCGCACTTATACGAACCCTGACCCACGAACATTTTCTTACCCCAAAAAAATCACTTCCCACCCACCCAAACAACTGGAAATCCCGAATAATAAAAACGACCACCTTAACGATGAAAGCCGTACGTCGGACTGACCTACTGAAAAACCATGACTATCTCGAGGCGCTTCGAGTTGGAGGACTGCTTGAGTGAGCGTCATTTCTGCACAGCTAAACAAGGCTCTTGGACCATTTCTGCTTCTGCTCATGTGCCTTCTGGGAGTCTTTCCCCTAGACGTCATTCTGCCCTCTTTCCCTGCGATCGCATCTTCGTTTCAGGTTGAAGTAAATAGCGTGGCTTACTCAGTAAGCATTTTTGCCATCGGCGTGGGTATTTCGCAAATCATCATAGGTCCTTTATCTGATGCCGTTGGCCGAAAGCGACTTTTGTTGAGCGGACTCTTGGTTGCCATCCTAGGCGCAGTAGGATGCGTGCTTTCATCCAGCTTTGAAGCTTTCATATCATTTCGCTTGATACAAGCACTGGGCTGCGGTTGCTTCGTGCTAAGCCACGCTTTGGTACAGGACTTGTACTCAGAACAACAACGCAACAGCATGCGCATTCTCCTGACCGGTGCAAGTGGCGTGTTTATTTCCCTGTCTCCTCTTGCCGGCAGTATTCTCCAAGAACACTTCAATTGGCAGGGAAGCTTCATCGTGTTTGCCATGCTCAGCATCTGCTGCGGGCTCATCACTATGAAATCCCTGAAAGAACGCCCGACGTCTCTCAAACCAGAAGGTTTTCTTTCAAATCAAAGAGCGCTGGTAAAGGATTCAGTTTTTTTTAAATTTACGGCGTTTTCATGCCTCGCCTTTGCCTGCCATTTTTCATTCATCGTCAGCGCTCCGTTATTATTCATGGACCGCCTAGGCCTGTCCGCGAGTACTTTCGGCCTGATATTTACCGGTTATGGATTTTCGTATGTTCTCGGAGGCGTGGTAGCTCATTGGCTCAATGAACGCATCAGCCCAAGAAAACAGGTCGGCGTAGGTTTCACGCTCATCGGCGTGTCCGGCCTGTGCTTGTGCATCTGGGAATTTGTGGCAGAGCTATCAGTCGCGACCATCTTGCTGCCCATGATCGTATGCACGATGGGCGTCACCATCATTCGCCCGTCAGCGACAACTCAGGCACTGGGCAGACACCCTCATTGCGCGGGAGCTGCGGCATCCCTGAACAATACGCTGCTGTTCACTTCTGGAGGTACCGCCAGCGCTTTGATCGCGGCTACAGACAGCCTGCTGACCCTGCCTGTGCTTTTCATCCTTTCAAGTCTCCTGGGCTGGGTACTGCTCACTCTACTACCCCGTTCGGACAGTGAAGTTCGCTAGTTCGCGCGGGACAACCTACCGTACAGTTACAAGAGCTTGATCACGGATCTACCTACCCCGCCTGCGCCTGGATACGAATCGCATCGTGCCGCCAATACTCCAGGTCGCAGTCGATCAGGTGCCCATGCTGGTCACTGTTGACCCGGGTGATGTGCAACCCGGGGCTCCCCGCCGACACCCTAAGCGCCATGGCCGCCGCCACCGGCAACGCAGTCGGCAGGATCTCGAAACACACCTGTCCGTAGCGTATGCCATATTCGCGGGCATAGATCTCGGTCAGCGACTGTGCCAGGTCCAGCGCCAGGATCCCCGGGAAGTAGCGTGGGTTGAGGTAGTGCTCGGCATACAACACGCCGCGCCCATCGATGCGCCGCAAACGGCAGATCTGTACCACGCTCGACAACGCCGGCAGCCGCAGGCGCGCACAGATTGCCGCAGAAGCCGGCAGCAAGCGCGCCGACAGCAGCTCGGTGCTCGGAACCCGCCCCTGGTCGCGCACCATCGCATGGAAGTGGCTGCGCTCGATCAGGTCGTAGGTCAGGCGTTCGGGGGCGACGAACCAGCCACGCCGCTCTTCGCGGTAGATCAAGCCCTGGGCCTCGAGCTGCACCAATGCCTCACGCAAGGTGATCCGGGTGGTGTCGAACACCTCGCTCAGCTTGCGCTCGGCAGGCAGCTTGCCGCCCGGCGCCAGCAGGCCATGTTCGATCTGTTCCTGCAGCGCATGGCAGATGGCTGTTACCGCCCGCGGTGGGGTCGATTGCATCAAAGGTTACCTATCTGGACTAGTCCAGCCCCATAACAGGGCAACTGGAGAATAGAGCAAGCCTAGGCACAGCTGATGAAGATCCTGTGACAAAGCCTTCGCACCGCGATTGCCAGAATCGGGCCAAGCCGCGTGAATAAAGGGCCGGGTTCTGGTCTACGCTTTGCTTTCAGGGCCCAAGCCTCACCGCTGGCGGGCCTGTCCTACATCAAACTGTCATGCAACAGGCCTACCTTGGCTCAAGGTTTGCTGACCTAGACCAAAGGTTCTCGGCAAGGTCTGCACCACAGCATTTACAACAGCGTTCATAACAACGATTGCAAGGCACCCACCAAAGGAGCTTCGGATGAAAAAGTTCTTCATGGCGTCACTGCTGGGCTCGGCCATCGCCCTGTGCACCTCGGCCATGGCCGCCGATACCAACCTCAAGGCCCTGGAAGACGCCGCCCGCAAGGAAGGCACGGTGAACAGCGTGGGCATGCCGGATGCCTGGGCCAACTGGAAAGGCACCTGGGATGACCTGGCCAAGAAGTACGGCCTCAAGCACAGCGACACCGACATGAGCTCGGCCCAGGAAATCGCCAAGTTCGACGCCGAAAAAGACAACGCCAGTGCCGACATCGGTGACGTCGGTGCCGCCTTCGGCCCGATCGCCGTGACCAAGGGCGTGACCCAGGCTTACAAGCCGAGCACCTGGGACCAGGTGCCGGAGTGGGCCAAGGACAAGGACGGTCACTGGGCGCTGGCCTATACCGGCACCATCGCGTTCATCATCAACAAAGACCTGGTCAAGGAAGACGAACGCCCGAAAACCTGGCACGACCTGGAAAAAGGCAAGTACAAGGTCGCCATCGGCGACGTCGGCACCGCAGCTCAAGCCGCCAACGGCGTGCTGGCCGCCGCCATCGCCTACAAGGGCGACGAAAGCAATATCGAGCCGGGCTTGCAGCTGTTCACCAAACTGGCCCAGCAGAAGCGCCTGTCGCTGGCCAACCCGACCATCCAGACCCTCGAGAAGGGTGAAGTGGAAGTCGGCGTGGTCTGGGACTTCAACGGCCTGAGCTACCGCGAACAGATCGATCCGAAGCGTTTCGAAGTGTTGATCCCGTCCGACGGTTCGGTGATTTCCGGCTACACCACCATCATCAACAAGTACGCCAAGCACCCGAACGCCGCCAAGCTTGCCCGCGAATACATCTTCAGCGACGCCGGCCAGACCAACCTGGCCATCGGTCACGCCCGCCCGATCCGCGCCGAGCACCTGAAGCTGCCCGCCGATGTCCAGGCCAAGCTGCTGCCCAACGAGCAGTACCAGGCCGCCCAGCCGATCAAGAACGCCGACGCCTGGGAAAAGACCTCCAAGGCCCTGCCGCAGAAGTGGCAGGAGCAGGTGATCATCGAGATGGAGTGACGGCGGGGTTTTCCAGCGCCTGACACGGCCCTTACGCGGGTAAGCCCGCTCCCACAGGTGCAGCACAAGCTTCCGGGCCTGCACGATACCTGTGGGAGCGGGTTTACCCGCGAAAAGGACGACGCGGTACCGACCCATTCCTCTGCGGAGCCAACATGCAACACAACGTCATCCTGGTCCTGCTCGACGGCCTCAACCACCAGGTCGCACACCACGCCATGGGCCATCTGCATGCCTACGTCGAGGCCGACCGCGCAGCGCTGTACCGCGTGGAATGCGAATTGCCGTCACTGTCACGCCCGCTGTACGAGTGCATCCTCACCGGCGTCGCGCCGATCGACAGCGGTATCGTGCACAACAACGTCAATCGCCTGTCCAACCAGCGCAGCGTCTTCCACTACGCCCGCGAAGCCGGGCTGGGCACTGCAGCTGCGGCTTATCACTGGATGAGCGAACTGTACAACCGCTCGCCCTTCGATCCGATCCGCGACCGCCATACCCACGCGCCCAAGCTGCCGATCCAGCACGGGCTGTTCTACTACGCCGATCACTACCCCGATTCGCACCTGCTGGCCGACGCCGAGTACCTGCGCCGCCGTCATGCCCCGAACTTCCTGCTGGTGCACCCGATGAACATCGACGATGCCGGCCACCGCCACGGCCTGGACAGCAGCCAGTACCGCAACGCCGCACGCAGCGCCGACATCCTGCTGGCCGACTACCTGCCACTGTGGCTCGAAGAGGGCTATCAGGTACTGGTCACCGCCGACCACGGCATGAACAACGACCGCTCGCACAATGGCCTGCTGGCCGAGGAGCGCGAGGTGCCGCTGTTCGTCTTCGGCGACGCCTTCAGCCTCGACCCCGCCGCCAAGCCCCTGCAGACCGAGCTGTGCGGCACGATCTGCGAACTGCTCGGCGCGGCCCACGACAAACCGGTCTGCCGGGAGTTGCTCAAGTGAATTCCAGCCACCGCGGCCGCCACCTGGCCCTGCTCTGTCTGCTGCCCTTCGCCATCTTCTTCATCATCTTCCAGATCGCCCCGCTGGTCTGGGTCGCCATCGCCAGCCTGCAAAGTGAAAGTGGCTGGGGCCTGGACAACTTCAGCAAGATCTTCGCCTCGAAGTTCTACCTGCAGGCCATCGAACGCAGCCTCGAGATCAGCTTCTGGTCGAGCCTGTTCGGCATCCTCATCGCCACCCTCGGCGCCTACTCGTTGCGCCAGGTCGATTCGCGCCTGCGCGACTTCGTCAGCGCCTTCGCCAACATGACCAGCAACTTCGCCGGCGTGCCACTGGCCTTCGCCTTCATCATCCTGCTGGGCTTCAACGGCGCACTGACCCTGGCGCTCAAGGAGATCGGCCTGCTCGGCGACTTCAGCATCTACTCCAAGACCGGCCTGATCATCGTCTACACCTACTTCCAGATTCCGCTGGGCGTGCTGCTGCTCTACCCGGCCTTCGACGCCCTGCGCGAGGACTGGCGCGAATCCGCCGCGTTGCTCGGTGCCAGCCACTGGCAGTTCTGGCGGCACATCGGCCTGCCGGTGCTGACGCCGGCACTGCTGGGCACCTTCGTCATCCTGTTGGCCAACGCCCTGGGCGCCTACGCCACGGTCTATGCCCTGACCACCGGCAACTTCAACGTGCTGCCAATCCGTATCGCCGCTCTGGTGGCCGGCGACATCACCCTCGACCCGAACCTGGGCAGCGCGCTGGCCATGGTGCTGGTGGGGCTGATGACCCTGGTGACGGTGGTCCATCAATGGCTGCTGAAAAGGAGCTACCATGCGCGCTGAATCCCACAAGGGCGGCTGGTACCACCGCGCCGTGGTGTACCTGCTGTTCCTGATCCTGCTGTTGCCCCTGGCCGGCACCCTGCTCTACTCATTGGCTACCAGTTGGTCGGCGAGCCTGCTGCCCAGCGGCCTGACCCTCAAGTGGTACGTGCAACTGTGGAGCGAGCCGCGATTTCTCGCCGCCTTCGGCCAGTCGTTGATCGTCTGCGTGGGAGCGTTGGTACTGTCGGTGGTGCTGATCCTGCCGCTGCTGTTCGTGGTGCATTACCACTTCCCCAAGCTCGACGCGCTGATGAACATTCTCATCCTGCTGCCCTTCGCGGTGCCGCCGGTGGTGTCTTCGGTGGGGCTGCTGCAGTTGTACGGCAGCGGGCCGATGGCCATGGTCGGGACGCCGTGGATCCTGATCGGCTGCTATTTCACCATCGCCCTGCCCTTCATGTACCGGGCGATCACCAACAACCTGCAGGCGATCAACCTGCGCGACCTGATGGACGCCGCGCAACTGCTCGGCGCCAGCACCTGGCAAGCCGCCCTTCTGGTGGTGCTGCCCAATCTGCGCAAGGGCCTGATGGTGGCGTTGCTGCTGTCGTTTTCCTTCCTGTTCGGCGAATTCGTGTTCGCCAACCTGCTGGTCGGCACCCGCTACGAAACCCTGCAGGTCTACCTGAACAACATGCGCAACAGCAGCGGCCACTTCAACAGCGCGCTGGTGATCTCCTATTTCGCCTTCGTGCTGGTACTGACCTGGGTCGCCAACCGCCTGAACAAGGATAAATCCTGATGAGCTTCGTCAGTGTCCAGAAACTGCAAAAGAGCTACGCCGGCAGCCCGGTCTTCGAGAACATCGACTGCAACATCGAACGCGGCGAGTTCGTCACCCTGCTCGGCCCGTCGGGGTGCGGCAAGTCCACCCTGCTGCGCTGCATCGCCGGCCTGACACCTGTCGACAGCGGCCGCATCCTGCTCGACGGCCAGGACATCGTGCCACTCAGCCCGCAGAAGCGCGGGATCGGCATGGTCTTCCAGAGCTACGCGCTGTTCCCCAACATGACCGTTGAACAGAACGTCGCCTTTGGCCTGCGCATGCAGAAGGTCAAGGCCGAGGAGAGCCAGGCGCGTGTGCACGAGGCATTGGAGCTGGTGGAGCTGGGCAGTTTTGCCGGACGCTATCCGCACCAGCTGTCGGGCGGTCAGTGCCAGCGCGTGGCGCTGGCCCGTTCGCTGGTCACCCGCCCGCGCCTGCTGCTGCTCGACGAGCCGCTGTCGGCGCTGGATGCGCGTATCCGCAAACACTTGCGCGAGCAGATCCGCGCGATCCAGCGCGAGCTGGGGCTGACCACCATCTTCGTCACCCACGACCAGGAAGAGGCGCTGACCATGTCGGACCGCATCGTCCTGATGAACCAGGGACGCATCGTCCAGAGCGGCGACGCCGAAACCCTCTACACCGCACCTGTCGACCTGTTCGCCGCCGGTTTCATCGGCAACTACAACCTGCTCGACGCCGACAGCGCCAGCCGCCTGCTGCAGCGCCCGGTCAGCGCACGCCTGGCGATCCGTCCCGAGTCCATCAGCCTGGGCCTGGACGGTGAACTGGACGGGCAGATCCGCAGTCACAGCCTGCTCGGCAACGTGATCCGTTACCGTGTCGAGTCGCGCGGCGTGGAGGTGGTGGTGGACGTGCTCAATCGCTCGTCTGCCGATCTGTATGCCGACGGGCAGCGCGTGTCGCTGTCGATCGACCCCACCGCGCTGCGGGAAGTGGCTTAAGGAGATTCAAGCAATGGCACTGGCGATTTTCGATCTGGACGAAACCCTGATCCACGGTGACTGCGCGTCGCTGTGGAGCGAACAGATGGCCCGGCTGGGCTGGGTGGACGGCAAGGAATTCCTGCGTCGCGACCATGAACTGATGGAGGCGTACGGCAAGGGTCACCTGCAGATGGAGGACTACATGGCCTTCAGCCTGGAGCCCATCGCCGGGCGCACGCTGGAAGAGGTCGAGCACCTGGTCGAGCCCTGGGTGGAGGAGGTGATCGAGCCGATCATCTATGGCGATGCTTGCCACTGCATCGCCGAGCACCGCAAGAAAGGCGACCGCATCCTGATCATTTCCGCCTCCGGCACGCATCTTGTCGGGCCTATCGCTGCACGCCTGGGGGTCGACGAATACCTGGCCATCGAGCTGGAGGCGATCAACGGCGTGTACACCGGCAAGACCCACGGCGTGCTGACCTACCGCGAGGGCAAGATCACTCGCTTGCTGGAGTGGCTGGACCAGGAGCAGGAGAACCTGGAGGGCGCGAGCTTCTATTCCGACTCACGGAACGACCTGCCGCTGTTACTGAAGGTGGACCATCCGTATGCGGTGAATCCAGACCCGGTGCTGCGCGAGCATGCCCAGACCAATGGCTGGCCTGTGTTGAACTGGTCCTGAGATCCATGCCCCTGTTCCGGCCTCTTCACCCGTGAAGAGGCCGGGTCTGCTTACGCCAGGTCAGGGTCGATCACCATCACCAGCTTGCCGGACACCTGGTTGCTCTCAAGCTCCGCATACGCCGCCTGGGCGAATTCGACTGGATAGGTATCGACCAACTGTGGCGACAACCGCCCTTCGGCGAACAGCGGCCACACCTGCTGCTGCAGGTCGCGCAGCAACTCGGCCTTGAAGCCATCGTCACGATTGCGCAGGGTGGAACCGGTGATCTCCAGGCGCTTGCCCAGCACCAGCGCCATGTCCACTTCGAACTTGCGCCCGCCCATCAGGCCGATGATCACCCAGCGGCCGTCGCGGGCCAGCAGCTCCAGGTTGAGCGGGCCATAGCTCGCGCCTACCGGGTCGAGGATCACATCGAACGGCCCGAACCCCTTGAGCGCGTCGAGGTTCTCGTTACGCACCACACCTCCTGCAGCACCCAGCGCCTTGCAGTAGTCCAGGCGCTCCTGGGAGCCGACGCTGACCCATACCGGGCAACCAAACGCCTTGCCCAACTGGATGGCCGCAGAGCCCACACCACTGGCACCGGCGTGCACCAGTACCTTCTCACCCGCCTTGGCCGCCCCGAGCTGGAAGATGTTCAGCCAGGCCGTGGCGTACACCTCAGGCAGCGCGGCCGCCTCGTGCAGGCTCAGGCCCTCGGGCACCGGCAGCACATGGCGGGCATCCACGACCACTTCTTCGGCCATGGCGCCACTGGCCAGCAGCGCACAGACCCGATCGCCCACGCGCCAATCTGCACCCGCACCCACCTCCTCGATCACCCCGGCGCACTCCAGCCCCATGTAAGGGCTGGCACCGGGTGGCGGCGGGTACAAACCCTTCATCTGCAACAGGTCGGCGCGGTTCAACCCGGCCGCAGCCACTCGAATGCGTACCTGCCCCGCGTCACAAACCGGACGTTCGGCTTCGACCCAGGCTACATGTCCGTCAACGCCTTGCAATGCCTTCACAGTGCCTCCATAGTTGAGTCATGACTGAGCCCGGGATCGCCATGTCCCGGGTTTTTTGCAGTATTCAGCCGGTTTCATGGAACCGGCGTACGGAAAAGACGGCCTACTATGCGTGATCAATTGCCCCCACGTCGAATCAGCATGAAGCATTTCCTCCCCAGCACCGCCCTCGCCCTCATGGTCGGCCTCGGCAGCCTCACGCTCGGTGGCAATGCGGCCGCCGCCAACAAATGGGACAGCCTGCAGCCGGACCGCGACGAGATCGTCGCCAGCCTCAACGTGGTGGAGCTGCTCAAGCGCCATCACTACAGCAAGCCTCCGCTGGACGATGCCCGCTCGGTCATCATCTATGACAGCTACATCAAACTGCTCGATCCATCACGCAGCTATTTCATGGCCAGTGACATCGCCGAATTCGACAAGTGGAAGACGCAGTTCGACGACTTCCTCAAGAGCGGCAACCTCGACCCTGGCTTCACCATCTACAAGCGCTACCTGGACCGCGTGAAATCGCGCCTGGACTTCGCCCTGGCCGAACTGAACAAGGGCGTCGACAAGATCGACTTCACCGTCAAGGAAGACCTGCTGGTCGACCGCAAGGACGCTCCGTGGCTGAAGAACGAGGCCGAGCTCGACGACCTGTGGCGCAAGCGCGTCAAAGATGAAGTGCTGCGCCAGAAACTGGCCGGCAAGGATCCCAAGCAGATCCAGGAAACGCTGACCAAGCGCTACAAGAACCAGTTGGCGCGCCTGGACCAGACCCGTGCCGAAGACATCTTCCAGGCCTACATCAACACCTTCGCCCAGTCCTACGATCCGCACACCAACTACCTGTCGCCAGACAACGCCGAAAACTTCGACATCAACATGAGCCTGTCGCTCGAAGGCATCGGCGCTGTACTGCAGAGCGACAACGACCAGGTCAAGATCGTGCGCCTGGTACCGGCCGGCCCTGCCGCCAAGACCAAGCAGGTCGCTCCTGCCGACAAGATCATCGGTGTCGCCCAGGGCAGCAAGGAAATGGTCGACGTGGTCGGCTGGCGCCTGGACGAAGTGGTCAAGCTGATCCGTGGCCCGAAAGGCTCGGTGGTGCGTCTTGAAATCATCCCGGCCAGCAACGCACCGAACGACCAGACCACCAAGATCGTTTCGATCACCCGCGAGGCGGTCAAGCTCGAGGAGCAGGCGGCGAAGAAGTCGGTGCTCAAGCTCAAGCAGGACGGTCGTGACTACAAGCTCGGTATCATCGAGATCCCGGCCTTCTACCTCGACTTCAAGGCCTACCGTGCTGGCGATCCGGACTACAAGAGCACCACGCGCGACGTGAAGAAACTGCTCACCGAACTGCAGAAGGAGAAGGTCGACGGCGTGGTCATCGACCTGCGCAACAACGGCGGCGGCTCGCTGCAGGAAGCCACCGAACTGACCAGCCTGTTCATCGAGAAAGGCCCGACCGTGCTGGTACGCAACAGCGACGGCCGCGTCGACGTACTCGAGGACGAGAACCCCGGCGCCTTCTACAAGGGCCCGCTGGCACTGCTGGTCAACCGCCTCTCGGCCTCGGCTTCGGAGATCTTCGCCGGCGCCATGCAGGACTACCACCGCGCGCTCATCATCGGTGGCCAGACCTTCGGCAAGGGCACCGTGCAGACCATCCAGCCGCTGAACCATGGCGAGCTGAAACTCACCCTGGCCAAGTTCTACCGAGTCTCCGGCCAGAGCACCCAGCACCAGGGCGTACTGCCGGACATCGACTATCCGTCGATCATCGACACCAAGGAAATCGGCGAGAGCGCGCTGCCCGAAGCCATGCCATGGGACACCATCCGCCCGGTGGTCAAACCGGCAGCCGATCCGTTCAAGCCATTCCTGGCCCAGCTCAAGGCGCAGCATGAAGCCCGTAGCGTCAAGGATGCCGAGTTCACATACATCCGCGACCGCCTGGCGCTGACCCAGCGCCTGATGAACGAGAAGACCGTCAGCCTCAACGAGCAGGATCGCCGTACCCGTCACGACGAGATCGAGGCCAAGCAACTGGCGTTGGAGAACACCCGACGCAAGGCCAAGGGCGAAGAGCCGCTCAAGGAACTGAAGAAGGTCGACGAAGACGCTCTGCCGGAGGAGAAGGACGACGCCAAGCCAGAAGATGATGCCTACCTGGCCGAAACCGGTCGCATCCTGCTCGACTACCTGCGCCTGAGCTCGCAGGTGGCGAAGAAGTAAGCGACTCGACCAAGTGATGGCAGATTAATGTGACCTGTCATCAAACAGTCATCGCACTGTCGTGAAATAGAAGGGCCGGACGCCAAAACGTCCGGCCTTTTCATTTTCAGGAAGCAGTCCATGACCGTCACCGAACAGCTCAGTGCCTTGAGCGCCATCCTGGCTCAACGCAGCATTCACAGCCTGTTCCAACCGATCATCTGCCTTTCCGAGCGGCGCATCCTCGGCTATGAGGCGCTCAGCCGCGGACCGTCCAACAGCCCTCTGCATTCGCCCCTGAACCTGTTCGCCATCGCCCGCCAGGCGGGGCGCCTGGGCGAGCTGGAAGTGCTGTGCCGGGAGAACGCATGCCGACGCTTCAGCGAGCTGGGGCTCGAAGGCAAGCTGTTCCTCAATGTCTCGCCCGAATCGCTGCTGGAGCCACACTACCCTTCCGGGCGTACCTTGAAGATGCTCGAGCAGGTCGGTCTGCAACCCAGCCGTGTGGTGATCGAGCTGACCGAGCAAACCCCCACCGACGACTTCCAATTGCTGTCCAACGCCTTGCATCACTATCGGGACATGGGCTTTTCCATCGCGCTGGACGACCTGGGTGCCGGTTACTCGAGCTTGCGCCTGTGGTCGGAGCTGCGTCCGAACTACGTGAAGATCGACCGACACTTCATCGACGGCATCCATCAGGATCCGCTCAAACGCGAATTCGTTGGTTCCATCCTGCAGATCGCCCGCGCCTCGAAGGCCCAGGTGATTGCCGAGGGCATCGAGCTGGGCGAGGAGCTGACCGTACTGGCCGACATGGGCGTCGACCTGTTGCAAGGCTACCTGCTCGGCCGCCCTCAGGAATTCCCCCCGCGCGAGGGTCTGAATCTGCTGCCCCCGGCGCACGGCAGTGCACTGATGACCAACGAGGAAGGAAGCGACCTCGCCGCACTGCTGATCGAGCAGCCTGCGGTCGCGCTGGACACCCCGACCCAGCAGGTGCTGGAAGCGTTTCGCCGCCAGGCCAATCTCAACTCCCTGGCCGTGCTCGATGCCCAGGGCCACCCCTGCGGTATCGTCCATCGGCATTCGCTGTCCGACGTTCTGCTCCAGCCGTTCGGCACCGACCTGTTCGCCCGCAAGCCGATCAGCCGACTGATGAACGAAGACTTCCTCGCAGTCGAGCGCAGCCAGTCGCTGCAGCAGGTCAGCCGCCTGCTCACCAGCCGCGCACGGCAGCGCATCGAGGAAGATTTCATCATCACCCACGGTGGTCGCTACCAGGGCCTGGGGCGGGTGATCGATGTGCTCAAGTTGATCACCGAGCAGAAGATCCAGCAGGCCCGCTACGCCAACCCCCTGACCCTGCTGCCGGGCAACGTGCCGATCCGCCAGTGCCTGACCCGCCTGCTGGAGCAACAGCGTGCAGCGGCGGTGTGCTACGTCGACATCGACAGCTTCAAACCCTTCAACGATATCTATGGCTATGCCCGCGGCGACGAGGTGTTGCTGTGCCTGGCCCAGTGCCTGAACGACAGCGTCGATCCGCGCCGCGACTTCGTCGGGCATATCGGCGGTGATGATTTCATGCTGGTCTTGGGGTCGGTCGATTGGCGCGAGCGGCTGCACCAGCTGATCGATAATTTTCTACGCGAATGTCGACGTTTCTACCGCAGCGAGCACCTGGAGGCCGGTTGCTTCATCGCCCACAACCGCCAAGGGCAGCGGGAGACCTTCCCCTTGCTGTCGCTGTCGATCGGCGTGGTTTTGCTGCGACCGGAATGCTGTGCCAGCCTGGATGCGGCGCAGTTGGCCGATCTCGCTTCGCAGGCAAAGCGCCAGGCCAAGGATACAGCCGGGCCCAGTCTGAGCCTGATCGATACCGGGGTGTTGTAACCCTACCCTGCCGTCACTTCTTCGGGGTAAGCGAACTCGAACACCCGCACCACTTCGGACGCATGCCACGACGCCGCCTCCATGCCATCCACCGGCCCGGAAAACCGCCCCAGGCGCTCGACACACTCGAAGAAGCCGGTACGCGGCAGGCGGCTGGCCCCCTGGCTGATCACCAGCGAACTGCGCAGCGGCTGCTCGGCGCGCGCGTCGAGCAGCGCCAGGTACTCCAGGGCGGCGGTGAGGGTTTGCATGGCGGGGGTGGGCAACTCCAGGCGCTCGAGCAGCGCCCTGTAGGTGAGCAGGTGGCGTTGACGGCGGGCCAGGTCGAGCTCGTCCAGCAGGCGCTGCCATTGCTGACGACTGATCCTGACCTGGCTCATGATGGATCGCTCCAGCCGGCGATTCCCAAGTGCCACGCCAGGCTGCGCTGGATCGCCGCATCAGGCACACGCTCGCCCGACTCGATCATGGCCAGGTACGAGGGGCTGATGCCGACGCTGCGGGCCAGTTGCTCGGGGGCCAGGCCCTTGGCCTGACGCAACTGCGCCAGCTCGCCCAGGGCGGGCAAGCTGGCGCTTTGCTCGATGACTTCGCCACGGCCTTCAGTGACCGCAGCCTGAGGTTCGTCGATATTGGCTGGCGCCTGCCCGGCTGCCGCGAGCAGCGCCTGGTACTGGGCCCAGGGAACAACTGCATACTCGGGCTGACCGTCCCGACTGATGACCTGAATACCCATACAACCCCCTCACTGCATGTAATCCGTCGGCATAATGCTTATGCCAATTATATGACCAAGTGCAGGAGTCTGTGCAGGTCAGGCCAAAATCAAGGGTGACGACGTTCCAGGCGCAACGCCTCCGGGCTGTCCGGCAGACGCTCGACCACCCGCAGGCGCTCGGGCGACTGGCTGTCGCGCCAGGCCTTGAAGCGCGCCAGCTCGTCGCCGACGGTCTTCAGCACCCAGCCCAGCACGGCGATGTCATCGAGAAAGCCGACACCGACGATCCAGTCCGGAATGGCATCCAGGGGGCTGACGAAATACAGCAGGCCAGCGACGATCGTCACCAGCGCCTTGGGGCTTACAGCACGGTACTCGCCGCGCCACCAGGCCAGACACAGGCCTTGCATCAGGCGCAGGTCGTCACGCAACTGGCCCAGCTTGGGGCCCTTGCGGGCCACGGCGAACAGCAGCGCCGGCAGGCGACCACGGCTGAGCAGGCGCTCGGCCAGCGGCAGGAAACGGGCAAAATTCCAGGGTGCGCTCATGGTGTCTCCAGCATCAGCCAGGAAGGTTATCCACATTTATTGTGGATAACCTTGTGAACAGGGCAGCGTTTTCAGGCGCTGGGCGCCCAAGGGGCAAGGGTCCCGCTCAGATCGGGCGTTTTTTACACAACCGTTTCAGACAGGCAAACGATTTGCGTCAGGCGTGCGGTTGGGTACGCGTCAAGGTACCTCATGCTCAGACAGTGAGACACCCGCGGCGTTCGCGTCAAGCGTGCGGCCCAAATGAAAACGCCCCGTCGAAACGGGGCGTCAGGTATCGCAATTGCCAGATTACTTGGCCGGCGCTTCGGCAGGCTCGGCGTCCAGCTTGCTCGGGTCCTTGATGGCCAGCAGCTCGAGGTCGAACACCAGTACCGAGTTCGCCGGGATCAGCGGGCTCGGGCTCTGGGCGCCGTAAGCCAGCTCGGCCGGGATGTACAGTTTGTATTTCTCGCCGACGTGCATCAGTTGCAGGCCTTCGACCCAACCTGGGATCACGCCGCTGACCGGCAGGTCGATCGGGTTGCCGCGCTCGATGGAGCTGTCGAAGACCTTGCCATCGATCAGCTTGCCTTCGTAGTGGACGGTAACCACATCGGTCGGTTTGGGCTGCGGGCCGTCGGCCTTCTTCACGACTTCATACTGCAGACCCGAGGCGGTGGTGACCACGCCCGGCTTCTTGGCGTTGTCCTCAAGGAACTTCTTGCCCTTGGCGGCCGCTTCCTCGCTGGCCTTGGCCAGACGCTCCTCGGCGCGTTTCTGCAGGGCGGTGAAGGCTTCAACCAGCTCTTCGTCCTTCAGACGGGCTTCTTTCTTGCCGACCGCATCCTCGATACCCAGGGCCACCGCTTTGGAGTCCAGGTCATCCATGCCTTCTTGCGCCAGGCTCTTGCCCATGTTGAGGCCGATACCGTAGGAGGCCTTCTGTGCTGGGGTCTTCAGCTCGACGCTGCTGGTCTGAGCGTCGCAGCCAGCCAGGACCAGGCCTACCAGGGCAACCGCAGCCGCCAAACGATGCTGTTTCATGCTATTTCCTTGTTCATGCGCCATGAGGGCAATCAGGGTAAAGCCGCGAGCTTATCAGGCGGCCATGACCAATGGCTACCGGCATAGGAGCGGGTTTGTGGCAGGAAGTTCCTGTATGAAGGGATGTTCATCCCACCGTGAAAATCAAGGGTAGCTGCCGGCCCGATATTCGCCTGCCACTTCCCGCAATACCTCGCACAGCCATTGGGCGGCCAGCCCCTGCGGCAGGGCCGCGTTGCGGCAGATACCCACCGAGCCTCCCGGTTCGCGTACACCCAGGTCGAGCTCGACCAGCTCACCACGCTGCAGGTCGATCAGCACGGCGTCACGCGGTGCCACCCACACCGCATCGCTGCCCAGCAGGTAGCGCCGACTCAAGGCCAGGGACAGGGTTTCCAGGCGTTGCCCCGGCATCTGGATACCGCACTGCACGAACAGGCTATCGGCGTGCTGGCGAATGGTGGTGCCTGCTGGCGGCAGCACCAGTGCGTAATCGCCAACCCGCGCTCGGTCCAGGGGATGACGCGCGAGCAACGGATGGCCGGGACGCACCACCAGGCTCATGGACTCACTGTACAGGTGCTCGAACGACAGGCCCTGGATCTGCGGGCTGTCGGTCATCCGCCCGACGACCAGTTCCAGCTCGCCCAGGCGCAGTTGCCCCAGCAATTGGGCACTGACCCCCGTAGCCACGCTGATCATCAACGCTTCATGACGCTGGTGCAGGCGACACAGTACCTCCGGCATCAACAATCCCTCGACCGTCGACAGCACGCCGATGCGCACCTGCGACGGCGCCCGCGCCTCGCCGCGCACCGTGCTGACGCCTTCGCGCAACGCCTGCACGCTGGGTCCGGCGTAACGCATGAAGCGGGTACCCGCCGAGGTCAGTTCTACGCCTTGTCGGGTGCGCTCGAACAGGCGCGTCTCGAGCAAGTCCTCAAGCTCCTTGAGCGTCTTGGAAATGGCCGGCTGGCTGATCGCCAGGACATCGGCCGCCCTGGCCAGACTGCCCTGACGGGCGATCTCCAGGAAGCACAGCAGATGGCGGTACTTGATGCGGGTATCGAGGTTCATGCACGGCAGTGTAACTGTGTGCATGGGGGCTGCAAGTCGTCTGTGAATACCCTTTCCTACAGCGACTCGATCCCATTCTGACAATGCGTAGCTTGCCCTCAAGCCCCTGGATTTGTAGGGTGCAACTTTCCCCGGCAAGGAGCCAACCGATGTCGCTTTACCAAACCCAGGACCTATCACTAGACCTGGGCGCAGAGCTGCCGCAGGACAGCAGCATGAACATGCTGACGTTCCCCGAACGCGGCACCACCTTGGTGATCGCCCGCAGCCCGCTCCCCGCAGACCAGTCCTTCGACATCGCCTACCGCCAGCAGCTCGAACAACTGCGCAGTCGCCTCGATGCACACATCACCGAGCCTCAAGCCACGACCTGCGGCATGGCGCAAGCCATCCAGGGCCTGGAGGTCGGCCTGCAGTTCCAGCGTGGCGAAATTCGCTCGCACCAGCGTCAACTGGCCTATCCCCATGTGCAGGCACAGCGTCTAATGGTGCTGAGCTATAGCAAGGAGACACCGCTGAGGGAAAACGACCTCATGCACTGGCAAGCCATCAAGGCGAGCCTGCAGATACGCTGACACCCCTCCAGCAAGGAAGCCCGGATTCATGGCGCAGGACCTCCACGCCGCCCGCAAGGACGACCTGATACTGCACCCACCGTTGATGGCCGAGCTCACCAGCGCGCTGACCGAGGCGGTGGTCTATGCGGCCGCCACGGCCGCAGTGGGTGCGGCCTTGGGCGCCGCCGTCGCCGCCACCATCGGCACCGGCGGTGCGGCGGCTGCACTGGTGCCGGTGGCCGCCGGCCTGCTGGTAGGCGCGGCCAGTTCGCTGCCCGGCGGCGGCGACAAGAGCATCGGCGAACACATTTCCGACTTCAGTGACTGGGTCGGCAACTCGTTGTTCCCGCCCGAGCCCTATGGCGCCATCCTGACCGGCTCCGCCAACGTCCATATCAACGGCATGCCCGCTGCCCGTGCTGCCGGCATCAGCCTGGGCGTCGAGGCTTCGCCCGACAGTCCCGAGCCCCCCTCCATCCTGGAAAACGTCGGCGCCTACGCCATGCTGGGCGCCTCGATGATGCTCCCGATCATCGGCATGGCCCAGGACATCGCCAGCATCTTCAACCCGCCCATCACCACTCCTGCCGATCCCGGCACCCAGGAGAGGGGCGAGGATACCGTCACCTGCAGCAAGCACCCGGCCAAGAACTTCCTCGCCCAGGGTTCGGACAAGGTCTTCATCAACGGCCAGCCCGCCGTGCGGGTGGGCGACAAGACCACCTGCGACGGGCCAGTGGGCATGACCTTCTCGCCCAATGTGCGCATCGGCGGCGGTACCCTGACCGTGCGCGACATCCGCGACGGCAAGAGCGCGCTGGCCAAGATCATCGGCATCGTGGCCGGCATGCTCCTCTCGCGCCGGGGCGGCAAGGCCCGCTCACGCCCGGGCAAGGCACCCAAGCCAAAGTCGATGATTCCCAAGTGCAAGGGCCATCCGGTGATCGTCTCCAGCGGTGCCAAGCTGCTCGACGGCCCTGACGACCTGGATTTCGCCCTCCCCGGCCTGCTGCCGATCGAGTGGGCCCGGCGCTACGACAGCAACGACACGCGCGACGATGGTGTGTTCGGCCTCGGCTGGAGCCTGCCTTATGAAGTGCGCATCGAGCGTGTACCCCACCCTGAAGGGGGCGAGCTGTGGATCTATGTCGACGAGGAAGGCACGCGTATCGAACTGGGACGCCTGCAGCCAGGCAGCGCGCTGGTCAGCAGCCTCGACGGCCTGGCGTTCTTCCATCAGGATGCCGGCATCACCGTGGTCGAGGACATCTACAGCGGCCAGTACCAGGTACTGCGCACCGACCCGCACGACCCGAGTCGTTCACGCCTGGTGCAACTGGGGGATCGCAACCTCAACCGCCTTGACCTGCTCTACGACAACGACGGCCGCCTGCAGTACCTGGTCGACACCTTTGGCCGCACGGTGGTCGAACTGCTCTACGACAGCGTGCATGCTCGCCGCGTCGGCCAGGTGCAACGTCTGTTCCTGCGCGGGGGCAACGACTTTGTGGTCGAACGCCGTGAAACCCTCGCCACCTACACTTACACCCCTGCCGGTCAACTGAGCGAAGTACACGAGCCGGGCGGCCAGGTGCTGCGACGCTTCAGCTATACCCCTGAAGGCCTGATGGCCAGTCACACCCTGGCCAGCGGTGCGACCTTCCATTACCAGTGGCAGCGCTTCGCCGCCGTCCCTCGTCCGACACCGAACCTGCCGCCGCTGCTCGAGCCGCAGCCAGACCATGAGTGGCGGGTGATCCGTCACTGGAGCGAAGACGGCGAGGACTACCACTTCCACTACGACCTGGCGCAGGGTCATACCGAGGTCACCGACAGCCTAGGTCGCAAGGAACATTTCGAGTGGGGCCCGTTGCACGAGGTATTGGTGTACGTAGATGCACTGGGCCAGCGCTGGCAGGAAGAGGTCGTCCAGGGCCAGTTGCTGGCGAGCATCGACCCGCAAGGCGCCGAGTGGCGATACCACTACGATGCACTCGGGCGCCTGATCGAAAGCCATGACCCACTTGGACGTTGCGAGCGCACCACCTACACCGAGCACTGGGCGCTGCCCACACACATCAGCGATGGCGCAGGCCACACCTATCGCAACGCCTACGACACCCGCGGCAACCTGATCAGTACCACCGATCCGCTGGGGCGCACCACGCGCTACCGTCACGATCGGCAAGGCCGGGTGGAACAGGTCACCGATGCTCAGGGCAAGACCCGCCAGCTGGAATGGAACGCCCGAGGGCAACTGATTCGCTACAGCGACTGCTCCAACCGCACCACCCTCTGGCGCTATGACGAGCGCGGTCACCTGAGCGAAGTCTTCAACGGCCGCAACAACCGCACCCGCTATCGTTTCGACGCCCGTGGCCACCTGCTGGAAAGCACCCGCGCAGACGGGCGCGTCGACCGCTACCAGGTAAACCTGTCGGGGCAGTTGACCCAGCACATCGACCCTGGGCAGCAGCTCACCCGATGGCACTACGACGAGCGTGGGCGCCTCAGCCAACGCACCGACGCCATGGGGCTCACCCTTCGCTTCGCCTGGGATGCGCACGACCGCCTGCAACGTCTGGAAAACGAAAACGGCGAGCACTACGCCTTCCACTGGGATGCCCTGGACCGCCTGGCCGCCCAGCACAACCTCGATGGCGGCGGTCACAGCTATCGCTACGATGCAGCGGGCAATGTCATCGAGGCGAAGCTGCACCCGGCCCGCGACGCCGAGCCGACGTTCACCGGCAGCCCGCCGGAACCCGAAGCGTCGATACAGTCGCAATACTTCGAGTACGACGACGCCGGGCGCCTGTTGCGCAAGCGCACCGACGACGGCGTCACCGACTACGAATATGACCTCGCCGACAACCTGCTGGCGATCACCTTCACCAACCTGCAGGGCGAGCCAAAACGGCTCGCCTTCAGCCATGACGCCCTCGGGCAACTGCTGAGCGAAACCGGTGAAGCGGGCCGGCTTGCCTACGAACATGACGAACTGGGCAACCTGCAGACCCTGACCCTGCCTGATGGCCGACGCCTCAACCATCTGTACTACGGCAGCGGCCACTTGCATCAGCTCAACCTCGACGGCCGTGTGATCTGCGATTTCGAGCGCGACGAGCTGCATGCCGAAGTCCTGCGCACACAAGGCCGAATCCAGACCCGGACCCGCTACGACAGCACCGGGCGCCTGCTGGAAAAAGCCCTGCATGTACAGGGCGCAGCCCCCGGCAGCCTGGCCCTGCTGAGCAAGCAGTATCGTTATGACGACAGTGACAACCTGATCGGCGAGGACTTCATCCAGTGTCAGCGAGCCCGCGACGGCGAGCCGCCCACGCACGCCCAGATCATCGGTCGCCTGTTCGGCACCGACGCCAGCGGCAACGTCCAGCGCGGCCAGGTTCGCTACGACTATGGCCCCACAGAACGCATCCATGGCGCCAGCCACACACTGCCCCATCGCAATGGCCAACAGGTCGAGCACTACGGCTACGACAAGGCCGGCAACCTGCTCGACGGTTACCCGATCAAGGGCTACGTACGGCACAACCGCCTCAAGGTCTACCAGGACAAGCGCTACCGCTACGACCGCTTCGGCCGCCTCAGCGAAAAACGCACTGGCGCGCACCTGATCCAGTGCTTCGAATACGACGCCGAGCACCGTCTGGTGCGCGTGCACCAGCAGCGAGGGCCGGTGCTCGAGCGGGTGGAATTCGACTACGACCCGCTCGGCCGCCGGATCGCCAAGCGCCTGTACCGTAACGATCACCCTAACCCTTTCAGCCAGACCCTTTTCCTCTGGCAGGGTCTGCGCCTGTTGCAGGAAATCCAGGACGACAAACCCAGCCTGTACGTCTACGCCGACAGCGACAGCTACGAACCCCTCGCCCGCCTCGACGGCGCACCCGGCGCCGAACTGCTGCACTACTTCCACACCAACCTCGCCGGGCTGCCCGAGCAGCTCACCGATGAAAACGGCGTGACCGTGTGGCAAGGTGAGTTCGAGACCTGGGGCAAGTGTCGGGAAGAATGGCACCATGCCGGGCAGAACCGTCAGCAGAATCTGAGGTTTCAGGGGCAGTACCTGGACCGGGAGACAGGGCTGCACTACAACACGTTCAGGTTCTATGATCCGGAGGTGGGGCGGTTTACGCAGCAGGATCCGATTGGCATCTCGGGAGGCATAAATACCTACACATATGCGTCAAATCCTTTCAAATGGGCTGACCCACTAGGTTTATCACCTTGTGAAGAGCTGACGCGGCGGCAGGCACTCAACAGGGCAAAAGATCTAGCAGGTGTGCCGCGCTCACAACAACCAGACAGGCAATGGACAGTGGGTAACGATCAAAAGCGTAGGGGACAAACGAACTACCTATACTCAACAGACAAGGGTTCCCATGGTCGTTACTATGAATATACCGACGCACAGGGTCACAAAAAAGTTGTGGCTGAACACACCGCCGATCCCAAAGCAACAAGAAAACACACCCACGCCGGGCAGGCGAAACCTGGTGCAGATCCGCGATATTACGACTTCAAAGAAAATAGATACTTGAAGATAACCCCTAAATCTGGAGACCACCACATATACTATGGACCGATCCCTGAGCAATAAACTACTGACTTCCAGGGCAAAAAAATATGCCTCATGCCTTCTCGGCGCTGAATCATATCGCCTTCAAAATTTACTACCAGAGGATTTTTCTTGGCATAGAGAAACCATCAGCCTCATGCACTCGCTAACGCAAAAGCCTGATGGAGCCTTATTACCCAAGCCAGCGAGAACAGATGACATCACAAAAACGATAATGAATGCATCCAATGTAAAAAACATCTTTGACTGCTGGATCTTTTTTGAAAATCAGATAGGCATAAACTTTCACGGACATGAATTTGGAGACTTCTTAAAAAGCTTATTTCACCTAAACAAAAGCTACGACATTCAACTAGCATTCACCAACCCGGATTTCATAATATCGTTGAACGACGAAGAGCATTTCATTGAAATTCACATCATCAAGCCATCGAAAAAACTTTGCGAAACCGAGTAAAATTCACTCATCCCGTGCCAGCACACAACGCATCAGCGATAATAATTCGGCTTACAGCAGCCACTCAAAAAGCATGATTAAAATCATTAAAAACACAGCGCGAACAATTCATACTCATTGCGATCCAGAACATGCCAAGAAAGTCATACATCATTCATGCTGTGTTAAGGCCACAACTCGCCAAAACCAGTGCGACTATCTGTGCCACTGAGCCCCTTCGATTTTTTTGGGTGTGATTGATGATGAAGCTCGCCCCTCAAAAAATTAATTTTGTCATCAACACCACACAGCTCAACGCAAAGTACGACGAGACTGGTGCCGCATCGATTCAGGTTGAAGCTCAGCGAATCGAACACATCGAAAATAACACCTACGCCGTGGCGACACTTGTTTTTGAGCGTGTCGCTGAGATGCGCTGTATCACACTCAATTTTTTCGAGCGCGAGTATCAGAACTACGAAATTCTGGGCAGCCGAGGCGATGAAGTAGAAACTTGGCGAAAGACCGGACTTCATCCTGACCCAAAATTCTATGAGGTCGTCGATTCAGCGCTGTTGGCAGAAACAAATCCGTTGTATGACCCTGCCAACTTTCTTTCATTGAAGCACTATATCGTCGCGGGGTACGACAGCTATGTTGAGATCATCGCCGACAGCTATCAATACTCTCTTGAGTAAATTTCCATAGATGAAGACACCTCAGCGGCGCTGAAAACCGAATCCTTTCCCTGTATACCACCGTCATGAAAATCATCAAACTCACCGAAAACCACGACGGATACACTCTAGACAGCAGCGAATACCCAGCTTATGTCGAGAGCGTAAAGCATTTACTCCCAGAGAATATTTACAACTTTATGAGCAGTGCTTGGCACTACAATCCCTCCGATTCCCGATGCTTACATGAGGCCCGGCTAAAAAGCATTAGATTCGAAGAGCATGACATCGACGAATGCTACGCCAACACCGCTCAAATAATCCTAAACGGAGCTTACGGAGACACCCTGAAACTTACCTATACAAAAGTCTCAAGTTACTCCGTCGAAAAAAGACCCACAGGATGGCCTGCCAACCAATCCACTCACGGCGACCTCATAACTGACGAAATGACAATAATGGACAACACCAGCAAGCTTCGGCACGAATTGGTATTCGAGGACGCCACTGTAAAAATAATCTTCGAGAGCTTTGATTTCAAAATAGACACACAGAAATGATTAAAACACTTCTTCAGGGGCGGACTTTAGTTTCCGAGATCAAGTCTGACACACCACAATCCAGAACCTGGATAGAGTTATCCCTGCAGGACCATCTAATTCCTGCGTATCCACTGAGGACCGAACCCTACTCAATGATCGGGCATTCCCCTTACGCCCACCAATGCCGCATTGAAGAGGCGCGCTTCAAAGCTCGGCTGAACACGTTCAACGCCGAAGATATAGAGCAGGCGCTAGACCCCTCGTACGATCGAGTTGGCTCATTCAGAGCACTTGAATCAATAGCTGAGCTGAAGGTCTTTCTCAGCAAAAACAGTCTGGTTCTGGAGGACTTTGTCGATGCCTCGGATGTGGATGAATATCCATTGTGAACAAGCCGTTGAGCCACCTTTATCCGAAGACCTGCAAACGTGCCAGACCCAAGGCCTACGCAGTACCTGTGGGAGCGGGTTTACCCGCGAAGCAAACACCGCGGTAGATGGCACCGGCTTCGCCGGTGTTCGCGGGCAAGCCCGCTCCCACAGGTACTGCACAGGCCGGGCAGGAGCCATACCTGCTAGAAACAGCGAATCTCGACCTGCCCCCCTTCCATCCGCACCTGCCACACCCGCAACCGCTGCCCCGCATCCTCCAGGCAACGTCCATCACGCAAGCTGAAATGCTGCTTGTACAACGGCGCCGCCACCACCAGCTCGCCTTGCAGGCTGCCAATCAATCCCCGCCCGATAACATTGGCCCCTGAACGCGGGTCGCGGTTGTCCACGGCATACAATGTCTGCTCCTGCCCGGGCAGGTAGAACAGCGCGACCTGCTCGCCGTCGAGCCAGACCACCACCCCCGAATCGGCAATCAGATCATCGACCCGGCACACCGACTGCCAGATATCCTGTGGTGCAACGACAGCATTGGACAGGTTCATCAAACGAGCTCCTCGACGGTAGGGATCAACTCCAGCGGCGTAGCCGGTCGACGCTGTTCGCGCTCACGCACGAAATGCACATCCGGGTCAGGCCGCTGGTCGTTGACGAAGGTGCGGAAGCGCTTGAGCTTCTCCGGGTCTTTCAAGGCGTTGGCCCATTCGCATTCGTAGCGGTCGACCACATGCTGCATCTGCGCTTCCAGCTCTTCGGCAAGGCCCAGGCTATCGTCAAGGATCACCGCCTTGAGATAGTCCAGCCCGCCGTCCAAGCCTTCGCGCCACACCGAGGTGCGCTGCAGTTTGTCGGCGGTGCGGATGTAGAACATCAGCACGCGGTCGATCAGGCGGATCAGGGTGTCGTCGTCCAGATCGGTGGCGAACAGTTCGGCATGGCGCGGGCGCATGCCACCGTTGCCACAAACGTACAGGTTCCAACCCTTGTCGGTGGCGATCACACCGATATCCTTGCTCTGCGCCTCGGCGCATTCACGGGTGCAGCCGGACACCGCGAACTTGAGCTTGTGCGGCGAACGCAGGCCCTTGTAGCGGTCTTCGATGCGCAGGGCCATGGCGACGCTGTCCTGCACGCCGTAGCGGCACCAGGTGCTGCCCACGCACGACTTCACCGTGCGGGTCGACTTGCCGTAGGCATGGCCGGTCTCGAAGCCCGCCTCGATCAGCTCGCCCCAGATCAGCGGCAAGTCGTGCAACTGCGCGCCGAACAGGTCTATGCGCTGGCCGCCGGTGATCTTGGTATAGAGATCGTATTTCTTCGCTACCTGGCCGATCACGATCAGCTTGTCGGGGGTGATTTCACCACCCGGGATGCGCGGCACCACCGAGTAGGTGCCGTTCTTCTGCATATTGGCCATGAACGTGTCGTTGGTGTCCTGCAGCGGTACCAGCGAAGGGTCCATGATCGGCTGGTTCCAGCACGAGGCGAGGATCGAGCCCACGGTCGGCTTGCAGATGTCGCAACCGACATGCCCCTTGCCGTGGCGCTCAAGCAGCTCGTTGAAGGTACGAATCCCCTCGACCCGCACCAGCGCGTACAGCTCCTGGCGGGTATAGGCGAAGTGCTCGCACAGGCTCTTGTCGACCGTCACGCCGCGCGCGGTCAGTTCGTGCTCGAACACCTGCTTGAGCAGCGCCGCACAACCACCGCAGCCGCTGGCCGCCTTGGTGCAGCCCTTGACCGCAGCCAGGTCGGCACAGCCACTGTCGATGGCCGCGCAGATCGCGCCCTTGCTGACGTTGTGGCAGGAGCAGATGGTCGCGCTGTCGGGCAGGGCATCGGCGCCCAGAGTCGGCGCGCCGCCGCTCTGCGGCAGGATCAGCGCCGCCGGATCCTGCGGCAGGGCGATGCCGTTCTGTACGTACTGCAGCAGGGTGTCGTAATAGCTGTTGTCGCCGACCAGTACCGCGCCGATCACCCGCTTGCCGCTGGCGTCGACCACCAGGCGGCGGTAACTGGCGTTGGCCTCGTCGATATAGCGGTAGCTGCGCGCGCCTGGAGTGGCGCCGTGCGCGTCGCCGATGGAGCCGACATCGACCCCCAGCAGCTTGAGCTTGGTCGACATGTCGGCACCGGTGAACTCGGCACTGGCCTCGCCGACCAGCAGCGCAGCAAGGTTGCGCGCCATGCTGTAGCCCGGGGCAACCAGGCCGAACACGCTGCCGTTCCACGACGCGCACTCGCCGATGGCGAAGATCCGTGGATCGCTGGAACGGCAGTTGCCGTCGATGACCACACCGCCGCGCGGGGCAATCTCCAACTCGCAGGCACGCCCCAGGGCATCACGCGGACGGATGCCGGCAGAGAACACGATCAGGTCGGTTTCCAGGTACTCGCCGCCGTCGAAATTCATGCGATGGCGATACTCTTCTCCCGGATCGATCGACTGGGTAGCGCGAGACAGATGCACGCCGACACCCAACGCTTCGATCTGCGCACGCAAGGCCGCGCCCCCGTCATGATCGAGCTGCACCGGCATCAGCCGTGGCGCGAACTCCACGACATGAGCCTCCAGGCCCAGCGACTTGAGCGCATTGGCTGCCTCGAGACCCAGCAACCCGCCACCAACCACCACGCCACGCCGGGCCCCGGCGGCCGAGGCGCGGATGTCGTCAAGATCGTCGAGGGTGCGGTAGACCAGGCAGGCGGTACCGGTGGAGCCTTCGATCGGCGGTACGAACGGGTAGGAGCCGGTGGCGAGGATCAGTCGGTCGTAACCGTAGCGGCCCTGGGCAGTGACCACTTCGCCCAGCGTGCGGTCGATCTCCAGTACCGCTTCGTGCAAGTGCAGGTGCACGCCGTGCTGGCCGTAGAACTCGGGTTCGCACATGGCCAGAGCCTCGGCGTTGCTGCCGGCGAAGTATTCCGACAGGTGCACACGGTCGTAGGCGCGCTGGCGCTCCTCGCCGAACACGCGCAGCTCGAAGCGCGCCAGGGCGCCACGCTCGATCAGTTGCTCGACCAGGTGATGACCGACCATGCCGTTGCCGACAATGACCAGTCGCTCTCGTTGTCCGCCGTTCGCTGTTGCCTTCATAGCCGATCCTCGATCACGGTGTGCGGGGCTTGCCCGCGGCAAAGACAAAAAAAGGCGCCTGGAGCCGAAGCTCCAGGCGCCTTTGCCTGTACTCATCAGTGTGAGGCCCCTGTTGATCGCCGTTGATCAGTGGGGCTGTGTTGTAAATCTCTAAAAGCAGGGAGCGTGCCAAGGTTCAATCGGTGCTGACGTGATCGCGGGACAAGCCCGCGTCCACGGGGGATGCAACGTTGCGCGACCTGTGGCAGCGCGCTTGCCCTGCGCTAGCGCCGCACGCTGCACCGCCTCAAGCCGGTGCACCGCTCCCCATCCCGGTGCACTCAATACACATCGCGTCGATAACGCTTGCTCTTGCCCAACCCCTCGACATAAGCCGCTGCCGCCTCGGCGCTCATCCGCCCGTGCTCGGCCACGACCTGGCGCAGCGCGGCATCGACATCCTTGGCCATGCGCTGGGCATCGCCGCAGATGTAGAAGTAAGCCCCCGCCTCCAGCCACTGCCACAGCTCGGCACCCTGTTCGAGCATGCGCTGCTGCACGTACAGCTTCTCGGCCTGGTCACGCGAGAACGCCGTGCTCAGGCGCAGATGACCGCTGGCCTCCCAGGCCTGCAACTGCTCGCGGTAATAGAAATCGAAGGCAGCATGCTGCTCACCGAAGAACAGCCAGTTGCCGCCGGTCGCACCGCGGGCTTCGCGTTCTTCGAGAAAGGCACGAAACGGCGCGATACCGGTGCCCGGGCCAACCATGATGAGCGGCGTGGCATCGTCGTCCGGCAGTCGGAAATGCCGCGCGACCTGCGGGAAGATCGCCACCTCCAGCGCTTCGGCGCGGTCGGCGAGAAAGCTTGAGCTCACGCCCTTTCGCTGGCCATAGCGCACGGTTGAAACAGTCAGGTGCACCTGCTGTGGATGGGCCTTGGGGCTGGAGCTGATCGAGTACATGCGTGGCTGCAAGGGCTTGAGCAGGGTCAGCCAGTGCTCCAGTGACAGTTGCGGCGCGAAGGCAGCGAGCACATCGGCCAACTGCCGCCCCCACAGCCAGTCCGTGAGTTCGGCCTTGTGCTCGGGCAGCAGCAACCGACGCAGTTCACCGGCCTCCGGCGCCTGGCTGAAGGCTGCAAGCTGCTGCGAAGTGACCCGGGCGATCTCCAGGTGCCGCTCCATCGCCTCGGCCAACGGCATCGCCGGCAGGTCGGGCAGTTGCACGCACGTCTGGCCATCGAGCCCCATCAGCTCGAGCAGCTCCTGGACCAGCGCCGGGCAGTTGCGCGGCCAGACACCCAGCGCATCGCCTGCCTCGTAGACCAGCCCGGTGCCTTGCAGGTCGAACACCACCTGGCGCGTTTCCTTGGTCGCTCCGGGCGCATTGAGCACACGGTTCTCGATGATGGGAGCCAGGCAGGGCTGCTGCCTGCCGAACACTGGCACCGGCTTGGCTGTGACCTGCGCAGCGGCCGTCGACCCCAGCAGCGGCAACAACGCCTGCAGCCATGTGGCGAACGATGGATCGAAATCCGGTTCGCAATCGACCCGATCGAGCAGACGTCGGCCGCCCAGTTCAGCCAGACGCTGGTCGAGCTTGCGGCCAAAGCCGCAGAACTGGTCGTAGCTGGAATCACCCAACGCCAGCACGGCGAAGGGCAGTGCCGCACACTGTGCCCCCTCCTCGCCCTGCAACGCCTGCCAGAACGCCGAAGCGCAGTCAGGCGCATCGCCGTCACCAAAGGTGCTGGTGATCAGCAGCACGCTGGCGGCGCCACGCAACTGGCTGGGGCTGACGGCATCCATGCAGCTCAGCTCGACGGCCAGGCCCGCTTCGCGCAGATGCGCCGCACAGCGCTCGGCCAGCGCCTCGCCATTGCCGGTCTGCGAGGCCCACAGCACCCGATGCCTGGCAACCTCGGCCATGGCGACCGGCGCCACCACCGGCTGGGCGAACAGGCCGGCGATCAAGCCATCGACGAACAAACGACTGGCAGGCGCCAGCGGCGCACCGGGCGGCAGGCTAGGCACCCCCGCTGTGCGCACCTGCCCAAGGCCGAGCAGGAAACCCTGCAGGTAACGACGCTCCTCGTCCGACAGGACGGGGGCCGGCAGGCTGTCCAGGCCCAGCAGGCGAGCCAGGGTGTCGGTGGGCATGGTGGCAGACTCCGTAGAAATCGCGCAGGGCAGCTCGAGTGCCTCGATGCGTTCGCCTGCAACCCGCTCCAGGGTCACGGCGCAATGCTTGAAGGCCGGTTGCAGGGAGGTTGGATCGACGGCATCGCAGGTCACGGCGTTGATCGCCAGTTGCTCGCCGTACAGGTCGTTCCAGTGAAAAGGGGCAAAGCAGTTGCCGACCAGCACCCGCTCGCTGATGCGTGCCGGCAGCACGGCCTGGCCGCGGCGCGAGCGGATCGCCACCTGGTCCTTGTCGGCGATGCCCAGGCGTCGGGCGTCCTCGGGATTGATCTCGACGAAGGGGCCGGGCTCGAGCTTGTTCAGGCTCGGCACCTTGCCGGTCTTGGTCAGGGTGTGCCACTGGTGCTGCACGCGGCCGGTGTTGAGCACCAGCGGAAAGTCGGCATCCGGCAGCTCGGCCGGCGCCAGCCAGGGCCGAGCGAAGAACCGCGCCTTGCCACTGGGCGTGGGAAAGGCCAGTGCGGGGCGCTCGCCTTGGGCATCGTGCAGCAGCGCCTGGCTGCTGCCGTCGTTGAGATAGCGCAGCGGGCTGCGGTCGTCCGCGCGCCCGGGCGCACTTGGCCACTGGCGCGGCTTGTCGCGTAGCTCGGCGTAGCCGATGCCACGCAGGTCATAGCCGGTGGCGGGGTTCCAGAAACGGCGGATCTCGTCGTACACCGCTTCGGCATCGGCATAGCTGAACGCCTCGGCATAGCCCATGGCACAGGCGATGCGGGCGATGATGCGCCAATCCTCAAGGCTTTCGCCGGGCGCTGCGACCGCACGCGGCATCAGGGTGAGGTTGCGCTCGCTGTTGATCATCACGCCCTCGCCCTCGGCCCACAACGCGGCCGGCAGCAGGATGTCGGCATGGCGGTTGGTCTCGGTGTCGAGGAAGGCGTCCTGGGCAATCACCAACTGCGCCTCTTGCAGGCCGTCGATCACCTGCTGGCGGTTGGCGACACTGGCCACCGGGTTGCTGCAGATGATCCAGCAGGCCTTCACTTGCCCGGCCTTCATCTGCTCGAACAGCGCCACCGTGCCTTCACCGCCTTCACTGCGCAGTGCGCCCGGCGCCAGGCCCCACTGCTGCTCGACGAACGCACGGTCGCCCGCCACCTGCGCCGAACGCTGGCCCGGCAGACCCGGGCCCATGTAGCCCATCTCACGGCCGCCCATGGCGTTGGGCTGGCCGGTCAGCGAGAACGGTCCGCTGCCAGGTCGGCAAATCGCGCCGGTGGCCAGGTGCAGGTTGCACAGCGCGTTGCTGTGCCAGGTGCCATGGATGCTCTGGTTGAGGCCCATGGTCCAGCAGCTCATCCACTCCGACGCCCCGCCGATCCAGGCAGCCGCCTGACGGATATCGGCCTCGGCAAGGCCGGTCAGGGCCGCGACCCGTTCGGGGGGGTAGTCGGCGAGAAACGCAGGCATCTCGTCCCAGCCCTCGGTGTGGCGGGCGATGAAGTCGATGTCTGTATGGCCGTTCTCGTGCAGCAGGTAGAGCAAGCCGTTGAGCAGGGCCAGATCACTGCCCGGGCGCACCTGGAGGAACAGGTCGGCCTTGTCGGCGGTGGCACTGCGACGCGGGTCGACGACGATCAGCCGAGCCCCGGCCTTCATTCGGTCGAGCAGACGCAGGAACAGGATCGGATGACAGTCGGCCATGTTGGCGCCAATGACGAAGAACACCTCGGCACGCTCGAAATCCTGGTAGCTGCCCGGCGGGCCGTCGGCGCCCAGCGACTGCTTATAGCCGCTGCCGGCACTGGCCATGCACAGCCGCGAGTTGGATTCGATATGGCGGGTGCGGATAAAGCCCTTGGCCAGCTTGTTGGCCAGGTATTGAGCCTCCAGCGACATCTGCCCGGACACATAGAGCGCCACGGCATCCGGCCCGTGCTCGTCGATGATCGCGCGCAGGCGCGCGGCCGATTGCGCAATGGCGTCGTCCATGCCGGTGCGCACCGGCTGCTGGCTGCGCTGCTGGCGCACGAAGGCGTGCTCCATGCGTCCGGCAGCGGACAGTGGCAGGTGTGCGGTGAGGCCCTTGGTGCACAGGCGTCCGAAGTTGCTCGGATGCTGTTTGTCACCGCTGATCTTGACCACCTTACCCTCGGCCACGGTCATGACAATGCCGCACCCGACCCCGCAATACGGGCAAACGCTGCGCACCTCGCTGCTGCTCATGGGCGGTCTCCCTGAAAACGCAAAAGGCGCCGGCTACCCGGCCTGCAGGGCAAGCGGGGTAACACGGCGCCTTTGTCGTGAAGATGTAGGGCCCCTCGGCGTTGAGGGGTCCGGATGCTGCTGAATCAGCAATTTGCGGGCCAGTTGCGCAATGGCGGTGGCCTTGGCGCGGGCAACCCGCACCCACAGGCCTGCGTAGCCCCAGAGGGCGGGTCGCCCCGCGAAAACATCGACGCGATATCCGCCCCGTCTTGATGCCCCCGCGCACCAGAAGATGACACAACGCCCAACCGACTATATGATCCGTATACGTTTCATATACCAGGAAGACACCCCATGGGCATCGTCAAGATCTGCGACGACCTCCACGAAGACCTGCGCATCGCCAGCGCCGCGATGTCGCGCTCGATCAACGCCCAGGCCGAACACTGGATCCGCATCGGCATGCTCGCCGAACTGCACCCCCAGGCCACCTACCAGGAACTGCTGCGTCAACTGCTGCGCCAGGAACAAGCGAATCTCAAGGAGCTGCTGCAATGAGCGAGGTGATACTCAAGAACCCCGAGCAACTGGCATTGATGCGCAGAGCCGGGCAGTTGCTGGCGCAGGTATTCGCCGACCTCGACGGTTTCATCCGCGCCGGGGTGACCACGATGCAGATCAACGACCGCGCCGAAGCCTTCATCGTCGAGACGCTCAAGGCGCGCCCGGCGAGCAAGGGCCAGTACGGCTTCCCCTATTCGCTGAACACCTCGGTGGACCAGGTCGTCTGCCACGGCATGCCCAAGGTTGACGAGGTGCTGCAGGAAGGCTCGATCATCAACGTCGACATCACCCTGGAACAGGGCGGCTATATCGCCGACTCGTCGAAGATGTACCGCATCGGCGCAATCAGCGAGGAGGCCCGGCGCCTGGTCGACACCACCTACGAGGCGCTGTGGAAAGGCATTGAACAGGTGCGTCCCGGCGCCACCCTGGGCGATATCGGCCATGCCATCCAGCAGTTCGCCGAGGCGGCGGGCTACAGCGTGGTACGCGAGTACTGCGGCCACGGCATCGGCCGGCAGATGCACGAAGCGCCGCAGGTGCTGCACTACGGCCAGCGCGGCATGGGCCTGAAACTCAAGCCCGGGATGGTGTTCACCATCGAACCGATGATCAACCAGGGCGCCCGCGGCACGCGCACGCTGAAAGATGGCTGGACGGTGATCACCCGCGATGGCGGGCTGTCGGCGCAGTGGGAGCACACCGTCGCGGTGACCGAGCAGGGCTATGAAGTGCTGACGCTGCGAGCGGAAGAAGGCCGGCGTTGAGGCCTGCGTAGACGGCCCCCTTGCTGCCTCTCTACAATCGCGCCACACCCCTCGCCCCGGACACTCTTCATGGACGAATCCGCACAGCATTGGCTGCATGCCCTCTCCGCCCCGATGGCCGCACTCAACGGTGCCAGCTACACCGCCGCCGAATACTTCGAAGGCGAAGACCAGACCGACCTGGAAAGCGGCTGGGGCATCAGCACCCGTGCTCAGTTGCTCGACGTGCTCGGCATGGCCGACAACGGCCACGCCAGCGAGATGAGCAACGCCTACTGGCAGTTCCAGCGCTGCCTGCCAAGCCAGTGGCAGGCACTGCTCGCTACGCTGACACCACGTGACCAGGTCAAGTACAACTACGCCGCCCGCACCTTTCCCGACTGCGGCCCGGGCGGAACCCGCGCCTGGGACATCGGACGCATGAGCTTTCTGCTGCGCGCCGGGGTGAAAAAGGGCCATATCAGCCGCGACGAAAGCCTCTACCTGCACTATCGCCTGGCCTTGCGCGCCCGCCATTACTACAACCGCTGGGACAGCTACATCGCCGGGTACCTGTTCGGCAAGGCGCTGTGGAATGTCTCCGACAGCAGCGACGAAACGTTCGCCGCCAACCTGGAGCGTCAGGGCAACGAACACTGGAATCGCTGCATTGCCCTGAACCTGAGGATCGGCGCCAACGCGCTGCTCGCCGACCTGCCCTGGGAGCTGCCGTTGCCTGAGCCGGAACGCCCGGCATCACTGGAAGAGGACTGCTGGTCATGAGTTGCTGGATTCGCCTGGGCATCGAGCCGACCCAGGACCTCGACACCATCCGCCAGGCCTACCGCGGCCGCCTGCCGACGCACCATCCGGAAACCGACCCCGAAGGCTTCCAGGCCCTGCGCGCCGCCTACGAGGAAGCACAGCGCCTGGCCCGCGAACACGCCGAAACCGGCGCGGCGCCCGAGCAGCAAGCAGCCGAAGGGCAGACCGAAGCGTCCACCAGCGAAGCCTTCGAGGCGTTCCATGCACTGCTCGAAGACTCCACTCGCCGTTACGAACCCCAAGCCTGGCAGGACTACATCGCCCAGCTCGACGAACTGCCCCTGGAGCAACTGGAAGACCTCAGCTGGCGACTGCTGCACAACCTGCGCAACTGCGGACCGATCTCGTACCAGTGCGCACGCCTGCTGGCCCAGCGCATGGGCTGGGCCGAGCAATTGCTGCGCCTGGCGCCGGAGGATGCCCAGGAGATAGAGGCCTTCCTGCAACGCATCGAGGAACCCGATCCCTTCGACACCCGCCTGATGCACAGCTGGTCGCCCGCCGCGCAACTGGAAACCCTTTGGTACTTCCGCAGCCTCGGCTACTACCATCAGGAGCGCCCGCTGTTCGAGTACGCACAGTTCGCCGGGTGCCACACCTGCGTGGCGTTCCCCGACGACGAGCATCTGGTTCAGCGTCTGACCGAACAGTTCAGCCAAGTGGGTATCGGCAGCCTCACCCTGCATGCACGACTGCAGCTCCAGCACCAGCAGGCGCCGGACGATGTCGACCTGCTGTTCTTGCTGGCCCGCCAGGCCGACGCCCTGGGCGCCGAGCAGCAAGCCCTGGACTGCTGGCTACGGCTGTGGCGCGAACACCGCCACCCGCAGGCCGAACGCTGGCTGCTCGACCTCTGCGCGCGCTACCAGCCGCAACGCCTGCCACTGCTGATCCAGGCCCTCGACCAGCAGAGCACGCCCGACACCTGGCCCGCCGACCTGGCCGATCCGGCACAGGTCTTGGGCAGCCCGGCACAGTCGCCGCAGACACTGGCGCGCTGGTCCGAAGCCTCGCGCCTGGGCCTTGAGGGCATCGCCGCCACCTACATCGACTGGCGCCTGGACGGCGACGACGAACTGCCGCTGCTCGCCTGGCTGCTGCCCAACCAGGACGATCGCGAATTGCACCGCCGCTACTGGCAGGCCTGGGCCCTGCAACGCGGTGAAGCCGGCTTGCTGCGCACCATTGTCGATGAGCGCCTGGGCAACGACCCGCTCGATGCCTTGATCCTCGAAGGCTTCCAGCGCCAGGCGGCGCAGCAACTGCATTGGCTCGAACATTCACCGGTGGCGCGTGCACTGGTGGAGTATTGCGCACGTGACGAGGGGCCGGTGGAACTGCCAGAGGCGCTCAAGTCCGACGCACTGCACCCGGCCTGCCGCGAGTGGCTGCGGCGCATGCGGGTTTATTCGCCGCGAGCGCTGGGCGAGCTGAACGAGCATTTCGACATGCGCCGCATGTTCACCGTGCCATTCGGCCTGGTGCTGATGGAAGAACTGGCACTGAACGGCATCGAGCTGCCGCCGATGGTCGAGGGCGAAGCACTGTGGAACTGGCATCGCCAACAGTTGTTCATGCTGGCCACGGCGCAACAGCCGCAACGCTGGCTGGACCTGGCGCCACCGCAACTGGCCGCCCAGCTCACCTACCCGAGCGACCATCCGTTCGCCCCCCTGCACAAGGTACTGATCGCCCGTCAGGCTCAGTTCAACGAACACAATGCCCTGCTCGGCTGGATGGACGACCGCGACCCGCTGCAGGCACTGGTCGCCAGCCGCCTGCACACACTGGGTTACGTGTTCGGCAGCACTCGCCTGCCCAGCGCGGTACGTCTGCTCGAATGCCTGGAAGAAGACGTCGGTACCCTCGACGGCCACCCACTGGGCTACATGCTGCTATGCGCAGTGCTGTACCACGACCCAGAGCTCGATGCTCAACAGCGCGCCCGCTTGCGCGATCGCCTCGAGGCGATGAACAACGACAGCCCCTGGTTCGCCCCGCTGCGCGATGGCCTGATCGCCGGCAAGGTCAAGCGTCCGCCGCGCCAAGCGGTAGAGCAGGAAGAGAAGGTCGACGGCAAGCTGCTCAACGAGATCCTCGATGCCTTCAATCACCTGGTAAAATCCGCATCCCCGCCAGGCACCCGCAGCCTGATGCGCCTGCAAAAAGCCAAGGATGACCTGGACCAGGACACCGGCCTGCGCTGCGCCAGCATGGCGATACTGGCTCGCGCCGAACGCTTGCTGATGGCCCGTGTCAGCCAGACGCCGGTACCCTCCTGGGCATTCTGGCGCCTGGACAGCCGCCTCAATCGCAGCGACCTCATCGCCCACGTGATCGTGATGCTGCTGGCGGGCACGGCGCTGACCACCGCGACCAAGAGCCCGATGCTCTGGACCCTTGTCGTGTTGCTGCTGTTGACATCCTTCCTGCGGCGCTTGCGCGACTTGGGCCAGGGCGTCTGGGCACTGGTGGGGTTGCTGGCCGTCAGCCGCCTGCTGCCATTCGCACCGCTGCTTCTGGTGGGGCTACCCGGCGACAAGCTGGCCAACCGCTATGGCCCTTCACCGGACGACCCCGACCAGTTGCAACTGGGCCTGCAAGTGGCCCTGCGACGCCTGAACCATCCCTGATCAGTAGCGCAGCTCGTCCAGCGCCTGGCTCAACTGCTGGCGCTGGCGACTGATCTCGGTGGCCTGCTGGCCAGCGAGCACGGCATTGAAGGCGTCCAGCCAACTGCCGATGAGGTCGCGCTCATCTCCCAGGCTCTGCATCCAGGCGCGCTCCAGGCGGGCCAGCAGGGTGCGATTGGGCAAGGCGTCGCGCGGGTGGATCTTCAATCTCGCCAGACGCTCGTGGCTGGCCTGGCGGGCGTCGCTGTCCAGCCCGGTCGGGCTGCGGTCGATGCTGTGGCTGTGCTTGTGCCCGGTTTCGAGGAACGTCACGTCCACTTCGAGCAGGCCATTGATGTCGTAGCTGAAGCGCACATCCAGCGACTGCACCTGGCCGGTCGGCTGCAACGGAATCTCGAAACTGTCGACCAGAATGTTGTCGCGCACCCAGGGCCGCTCGCCCTGGTACACGGCGATGCGCACCACTTTCTGCTCCGGATGGCTGCTGTAGAAGCGCTGCACACGGGAGGTGGGGATCACCGTGTTGCGCTCGATGATCGGGGTAAAGGCCCCGGACACGTCCTCGCCACGGGACGAGGCGACCCCCAGGGTGTAAGGACAGACATCGGTCAGGATCAACTCGTCGATCGCCGAATCCCGCGCCTTGCAGGCTGCCTGGCTGGCGGCGCCAAGAGCGACGATGGTGTCCGGATCGAGGTGGCGGTACGGCAGGCGGCCGAACAGCTTGGCCACCAGTTGCTGGATCTGCGGCATGCGCGTGGCCCCACCGACCAGCACCAGGCTGTCCAGTTCGCGCGGGCTCAGGCGCGCATCACGCAGGGCCTGCTCGATGGGGGTCCGTACCCGTGCCAGCAACGGCGCCCAGATCGACTGCAGCCGGGCCTGGTCAAGCACCCATTCGCGGGCCTGGCCATCGCCGCTCCAGTGCAGGGTGCGACTGCCCTCGCCCACCTCGCGTTTCAGCTGCTCGATCGCATCATGCAGGCTCGACAGCGCCTGGGGCTCAAGGGTTTCGGCACTGAGGTTCCAGTCACGCAGGCAGGCATTGAGCAAGGCCTCGGTGAAATCCTCGCCCCCCAGATAGTTGTCACCGGTTGAGGCATGCACCTCGATCAGCGGCAAGGCGTATTCCAGCACAGTGACGTCAAAGGTCCCGCCGCCCAGGTCGAACACCAGGGTGCGCTCGAACTTCTGCTCGTGCAGCCCGTAGGCCATGGCGGCCGCGGTCGGCTCGTTGATCAGGCGCTGCACCTTCAGCCCCGCCAGCTCCGCAGCGAAGACCGTGCGCTTGCGCTGTTCGTCGCTGAAATAGGCCGGCACCGAAATCACCGCTTCACTGACCGGGCACCCCAGATACGCCTCGGCATCCTGCTTCAACGCACCCAGCACCAGAGCCGAGAGTTCTTCCGGGGTGAAGCGGTGCTCGCCGAGCTCGAAGCGCTTGTCACTGCCCATGAAGCGCTTGAAGGCCGCAGCGGTGCGATGGGGGTGGGTGGTCAGGCGGGCGCGAGCGGCGCTGCCCACCAGGATGCTGCCATCGTCGTCGACGCTGACCACCGACGGCGTCAGCACCTCGCCCACGGCGTTGGCGATCAACTGCGCCTTGCCGTCCTGCCAGACCGCGATAAGGCTGTTGGTGGTCCCCAGGTCGATACCCAGCAGTGGGGTCGACGGCGTGGGCGTTGGAGAGGTGCTGGCATCCTGCATGGTCGGTCTCTGCTTGCAAGGTAGAGCCGGCGCGCGGCCTGCTGGCTGCATCCGGCGTGTAGGGGGATTCTGACGCAATGAGCCAGCGAGTTGAAGGCGTAGATGCGAACCCGGCGTGCCTGCTGACCCAGGGCGGCACCAGGGACGGAAAAAATATTCATCGAACACGGGAATAGAAGCCGACACCGGGGCGTTGTCCCTGCATGGCCGATGCATAAGGCCATCATTCCCCCGAACGGATTCGGATAACCGCCAGAGGTATCTCTCATGTTGAAGAAAAGCGCACTCGTTCTTTCATTGGCTCTGACCTGCGTGTCTGGCCTGGCCTTGGCTGACACCCCCGCGACGGTCGGCGACAGCGCCCTGGGCAAGGTCCTGGTCGACAGCAAAGGCCTGACCCTCTACACCTTCACCAAGGACAGCGCTGGCAAGTCGGGGTGCAACGGTCAATGTGCGCAGAATTGGCCGCCGCTGGCCGCCGGCCCCTACGCCAAGGCCGCCGATGGCTACAGCGTGATTACCCGCGACGATGGCAGCAAGCAGTGGGCTTACAAAGACCAGCCGCTGTACGGCTGGGTCAAGGACCAGAAGCCGGGCGATACCACCGGCGAAGGGGTCGGCCAGGTCTGGCACGTGGCCAAACCCTGAAGCTGAAACACCACGGGGGACTGTCGATGGACAGCCGCCGTGGTGTTTGTGCAAGACAGAAACAAAAAAAGCGACCCTAAGGTCGCTTTCTTTGTGGCTTCCGGGTGTTCAGTGGGCCCTGGAAGCTGGAATATGGCGCAGCGGACGGGACTCGAACCCGCGACCCCCGGCGTGACAGGCCGGTATTCTAACCGACTGAACTACCGCTGCGCTATACATCGAGTGGTGGGTGATGACGGGATCGAACCGCCGACCCTCTGCTTGTAAGGCAGATGCTCTCCCGGCTGAGCTAATCACCCTTCGTCTCGGTGTGGCGCGCATTCTACGGAGGAGCCTGTACCCTGGCAAGCACTTTTTTCAAATTTTTTATCTGATCTTTCAAAGACCTATGAATAAGTCACTGCTGGCCCTCTGACAGGGTTGGCCTGCAACCACTGCTCGGAGAATAATGCCCGCCTTATGCATTAAGGAGAGATTCCCCCTCATGTGGTTCAAGAACCTGCTGACCTACCGCCTGACCCAGGATGTCCCGTTCGAGCCTGAAGCGCTGGAGACCGCCTTGGCCAGCAAGCCGGCCCGCCCCTGCGCCAGCCAGGAGCTGACCACCTACGGCTTCGTCGCTCCGTTCGGCAAGGGCGAAGACGCTCCCCTGGTACACGTCAGCGGTGAATTCCTGTTGATTGCCGCGCGCAAGGAAGAACGCATCCTGCCCAGCAGCGTGGTCAACGATGCGGTGAAGGAGAAGGTCGAAGAGATCGAGACCGAGCAGATGCGCAAGGTCTACAAGAAGGAACGCGACCAGATCAAGGACGAGATCATCCAGGCCTTCCTGCCGCGTGCCTTCATCCGCCGTTCGATGATCTTCGCTGCCATCGCCCCGCGCCAGGGCCTGATCCTGGTCAACTCGGCCAGCGCCAAGCGCGCCGAAGACCTGCTCTCCACGCTACGTGAAGTCATGGGTTCGCTGCCGGTGCGTCCGGCCACCGTGAAGATCGCCCCGACCGCGACCATGACCGACTGGGTCAAGTCGCAGCAGCCTGCCGAAGGCTTCTATCCACTGGATGAATGCGAGCTGCGCGACACCGCCGAAGACGGTGGCATCGTGCGCTGCAAGCGCCAGGACCTGGCCAGCGAGGAAATCCAGTTGCACCTGAGCACCGGCAAGCTGGTCACGCAACTGGCCCTGGCCTGGCAAGACAAGCTGTCGTTCGTGCTCGACGACAAGATGGTGATCAAGCGCCTGAAGTTCGAGGAGCTGCTGCAGGAGCAGGCCGAGCAGGATGGTGGCGATGAAGCCGCGCAACAGTTCGACGCAAGCTTCCTGCTGATGATGATGACCCTCAACGAATTCCTGCCGGTGCTGTTCGAAGCCCTGGGTGGGGAAGAGATTCCGCAGGGGGTCTGATTCAGGTTGAAAGGCCGGTGCTGGGTGGTTGTGTGGTCGCCAGCACCGACTTGTCCCGCGAAAGGGCCAGTGAATTTCACAAAGCTATAAATAGAAAAGGAATCCCCCCATGCGCGCCCTCGCCGCCTTCAGCCGTTTCGTCGGTAACACCTTCGCCCTCTGGGTCTTGGTGTTCGCCTGCCTGGCCTTCCTGCAACCACAATGGTTCATCGCCCTGAAGGTAGCCATCGTGCCACTGCTGGGGCTGGTGATGTTCGGCATGGGCCTTACGCTCAAGCTCGACGACTTCGCCGCCCTCGCCCGTCAACCCTGGCGCGTGGCGCTGGGAGTGGTGGCGCATTTCGTGATCATGCCGGGCGTTGCCTGGCTGCTGTGCCAACTGTTTCACCTGCCACCGGAAATCGCCGTGGGCGTGATCCTGGTCGGCTGCTGCCCGAGCGGCACCGCCTCGAACGTGATGGTCTGGCTGTCGAAGGGCGATCTGGCACTGGCCGTGGCCATCGCCGCAGTGACCACCCTGCTCGCGCCCTTGCTGACCCCGGCGCTGATCTGGTTCCTGGCCTCGGCCTGGCTGCCGGTCTCGTTCATGGACATGTTCTGGTCGATCCTGCAGTTGGTGATGCTGCCGATCGTGCTCGGCGTGCTGGCGCAGAAGCTGCTCGGTGCGCGGGTGCAACTGGCGGTGCAGGTGCTGCCACTGGTGTCGGTGGTGAGCATCGTGATGATCGTCTGCGCGGTGGTCGCGGCCAGCCAGGCGAAGATCGCCGAGTCCGGCCTGCTGATCATGGCGGTGGTGATCCTGCACAACAGCTTCGGCTTCCTGCTGGGCTATCTGACCGGCAAGCTGTGCAAGCTGCCCCTGGCACAGCGCAAGTCGCTGGCGCTGGAGGTGGGGATGCAGAACTCAGGCTTGGGCGCGGCCCTGGCAGCGGCGCATTTCTCACCGCTGGCGGCGGTGCCCAGCGCGCTGTTCAGCGTCTGGCACAACATCTCCGGGGCCTTGCTCTCGACCTGGTTCAGGCGCATGGAAGAGCCTCGCGGTGCCGGGGAGGAACAGACGCAGGTCGGGCACTGAGCAAGCGGGCCTCTTCGCGGGCAAGCCCGCTCCCACAAGGTATACAGCTGTCTTGAGTTTGGGAGCGGCGGTTCGCCGCCGCGACTTGCCCGCGAAGAGGCCCGGACAGGCGCCACTTGCTTGTCACCCGGCAGATGTGCAATATAGTGCGCACTGTGAGGACGACCTCACGACGCAAGGCGTGACCAATCCGGGGACGGCCCCATCTTTCAACGATGGAGAATCATCATGTCCTGGATCATCCTGTTCTTCGCCGGCCTGTTCGAAGTCGGCTGGGCTATCGGCCTCAAATACACCGATGGCTTCACTCGCCCACTCCCCACTGCACTGACCGTCGCCGCCATGGCCGTGAGCCTGGGCCTGCTAGGCCTGGCCATGAAGGAATTGCCGCTGGGCACTGCCTACGCCATCTGGACCGGCGTCGGCGCAGTCGGCACGGTAATCGCCGGCATCATCCTGTTCGGCGAATCCATGGCATTGGTGCGCCTGATCAGCGTTGCGCTGATCGTCGCCGGCCTGATCGGCCTGAAGGTCAGCGCCAGCTGACCTTCCACCCTCCCCTCAACGCAAGTCGCCGCGCAAGGCACTGACCTCCTCGCGCAGCGCTTCAGGCTGGGCCGCCTCCACCGGGATGGCGGCACCTGCCACCAGGGTCACCCGCGACCACAGTCGACGCAGGAAGCCCTTGGCCGGATCACGGCTGAAGAAACTCCCCCACAACCCCTGCAACGCCAACGGAATCACCGGCACCGGCGTCTCCTGGAGAATCCGGCTGACGCCCCCCTTGAACACATCGATCTCACCATCGGCGGTCAGTTTGCCTTCCGGGAAGATGCACACCACCTCACCGGCCTGCAGGTACTCGGCAATGCGCGCAAAGGCCCGCTCGTACGTCGCCTCGTCCTCGCTGCGCCCGGCAATCGGGATGGCCCCGGCAGTGCGGAACACGAAGTTGAGCACCGGCAGGTTGTAGATCTTGTAGTACATGACGAAACGGATTGGTCGACGGATCGCACCGCCGATCAGCAGCGCATCGACGAACGACACATGGTTGCACACCAACAGCGCCGCCCCCTCGTCAGGGATACGATCGAGATCGCGATGCTCGACGCGGTACATCGAATGGCTGAGCAACCAGATCAGGAAGCGCATGGTGAATTCAGGAACAATGCGGAAGATGTAGGCGTTGACCGCAATGTTGAGCAGCGACACCACCAGGAACAGCTGCGGGATGCTGAGGTCGGCCAGGCTCAAGAGGACGATGGTGACGATCGCCGAGACCACCATGAACAGGGCATTGAGGATGTTGTTCGCGGCGATCACCCGGGCGCGCTGGTCTTCAGGCGTACGCGCCTGGATCAGGGCGTAGAGCGGCACGATGTAGAAACCGCCGAACACACCTAGCCCGACGATCGAGACCATGATCCACCAGGCCTGGCTCATGCCCAACAGGCTCAGCCAATCGTGCGGCGCAGCAGCGGCCGGCACGTCACCCGAATGCCACCACCAGAGCAGACCGAACAGGGTCAGGCCGAAAGAGCCGAACGGCACAAGGCCGATCTCCACCTTGCGCCCACTCAGGCGTTCGCACAGCAGCGAACCGACGGCAATGCCCACCGAGAACAGCGTCAGCACCAGCGTGACCACGGTCTCGTCGCCGTGCAGCCAGTCCTTGGCATAGGCCGGGATCTGCGTGAGGTAGATCGCCCCGACGAACCAGAACCACGAGTTGCCGACGATCGAGCGCGACACCGCCGGGGTTTGTCCCAGGCCCAGGCGCAGGGTGGCCCAGGACTGCTTGAAGATATTCCAATCCAGCTTCATCTGCGGCGCCACCGCCGCCGCCCGCGGGATCCAGCGGCTGGCCAGGTAGCCGAGCACCGCAGTGCCGACGATGCCACCGGCCACCACCGTGGCGTAGTTGCCCGAGGACATCATCACCCCGGCACCGATGGTGCCGGCCAGAATCGCCAGGAAGGTGCCCATTTCCACCAGCCCGTTGCCGCCGACCAGTTCGTCTTCGCGCAAGGCCTGGGGCAGGATCGAGTACTTCACCGGCCCGAACAGCGCCGAATGAGTGCCCATGGCAAACAATGTCAGCAGCATCAGTTCCAGGTGATCACTGAGAAAGCCCACCGCGCCGATCAACATGATCACCACTTCAGCCAGCTTGATCGCACGGATCAACGCATCCTTGGCGAACTTCTCGCCAAACTGCCCGGCCAGCGCCGAGAACAGGAAGAACGGCAGGATGAACAGCAGCGCGCAGAGGTTGACCCAGATCGACCGGTCGCCCTCCAGGCTGAGCTTGTAGAGGATCGCCAGGATCAGTGACTGCTTGAACAGGTTGTCGTTGAAGGCACCCAGCGACTGGGTGATGAAGAACGGCAGGAAGCGCCGCTTGCCGAGCAAGGTGAATTGCGAGGAATGACTCATCGTCCTTGTTCCTGAGAGGGCGTTGTCAATTGGAGGTCCGCTCATCGCGAGAAGCCACAAATCTGCACGCGATTGCCCACCTCTGGCAACAGGCCTGCGAAGCGCATCACGCCGACGAACCAATTAATGGCTATATGCCATTATTTTTTCTGCAACCCCTTTTCAGAATGTTGCAAGGCTGCCGATAATTCATATAGATGACTACATCCGATAACAGGATCAGCCTTCGGCTCTCCTCCAACGCACAAGAAAAGGAGCACAGCAGCAGATGTTCACCTGGTTCGGCGATCTGAAGATCGCACACAAACTCGGCCTCGGTTTTGGCCTGGTCCTCGTGCTGACCCTGACCCAGTCGCTGATCGGCTGGGACGCCCTGGGCAGCCTGGTGCGGCGCAGCGAAGTGGTCAGCGACGTCTCCGCACTCAACGATGCCCTGGGCGATCTGCGCGAGGCGCGCTTGCGCCACGCCATGTCCAATGGTGACGAAGAACAAGGCAAGGCGTTGCAGCAGACACTGGCGGCCTTCCAGGCCCCCCTGGCGAAACTCCACGGTATCCTGCGCAACGCGACCAACCTGCAGACCCTCGACAAGGCCGAGCAGGCCCTGCAGGCCTATGCCCGCAACCAGGAACAGAGCCTGCAGTCGTACCGCACCATGCGCGCGGCGCAAAAGGAGATGGGTGGGCTTGCCACCCAGTCGTTCGCCACGATCGACAGCATCCGCAAGCAGGTCCGCGCGTTGCCCGATGCCGAACAGCGCTACGTGCGCAGCGAAGCGATCAACCAGATTCGCGAGAACCTGATCCTGCTGCGCTACCAGGTGCGTGGCTACACCGGCAACACCAACACCGACACCGAGCAGGCGATGAATGCACAGATCACCACCACGGTGAACGACCTGCCAGCCCTGACCGCGGTATTCAATGGCCAGTTCGCCGAACAATTCCGCCAACTGAACGAACAGGTGCGCGCCTACGCCGCCGCCGTCGAGGCCTTCCGCGGCGAAACCCGCAAACTGATGGACTACCGCGCCAACATGGGCAATGACGTCGCGACCCTCACCACCCTGATCGGGCAATTGCTCGACAGCCAGGCAGTGGCCGTGGTCAATGACAGTCAGTTCGCCAAGACGCTGCAGTTCGCCACCACCGCCCTCGCCCTGCTGCTCGGTGCCCTGCTGGCGATACTGATCGCCCGGCAGATCAGCCAGCCGCTGCAACGGGTGCTGCGCGCCATGGAGCAGGTGGCCGACGGCAACCTGGGCGAACAACCCAGCAGCAATCGCCGCGATGAACTCGGCCAGTTGCAGAACAGCCTGCATGGCATGACTGCCAAGCTGCGCCAGCTGATCGGCGGCGTGCGCGACGGCATCTCGCAGATTGCCAGTGCCACCGAAGAGCTCTCGGCGATCACCGCGCAGACCAGCGCCGGCGCCAGCAGCCAGCGCCAGGAGACCGACCAGGTCGCCACTGCGATGCAGGAAATGGCCGCCACCGTGCAGGAAGTGGCGCGCAATGCCGGCGAAGCCTCGGTGGCCGCCAGCGCCACCGATCTCGAGGCCCGCGAAGGCGACAGCGTGGTCACCCGCGCCGTGACCCAGATCGGCCGCCTGGCCAGCCAGGTCGACGCCACCAATGAGGCGATGGACGCCCTGCGCAACGAAAGCCAACGCATCGGCAAGGTGATGGACGTGATCAAGGCCGTGGCCGAGCAGACCAACCTGCTGGCGCTCAACGCCGCCATCGAGGCCGCCCGCGCTGGCGAGGCCGGCCGTGGTTTTGCCGTGGTCGCCGACGAGGTACGCAGCCTGGCCCAGCGCACCCAGGCCTCGACCGAAGAAATCGAATCGGCGATCAGCAGCCTGGAGCAAGGCACGCGCTCGGTCAGCGACCTGATGGAAGAAAGCCAGAGCCTGACCGAAAGCAGCGTGGCACTGGTACGCGAGGCCGGCGTTGCGCTGGAGGGCATCACTCAGCGGGTGTCGGGCATCCAGTTGATGAACCAGCAGATCGCCGCCGCCTCCGAGCAGCAGAGCGCCGTGGCCGAGGAGATCAGCCGCAGCGTGGTGACGGTGAGGGACATTTCCGAGCAGACCGCCGAGGCCAGTGAGCAGACCTCGGTGTCCAGCGTCGAACTGGCACGGCTGGGTGGGCATTTGCAGCAGATGATCAGCCGGTTCCAACTCTGACAGCCCGAGCTCCCCTTGTAGGAGCGGGCTTGCCCGCGAAAAACATACTTGCAGGAGCACTGTCCTGCTCAAAATCGAAAGACCAGCCCAATCGCTGTAGGAGCGGGCTGGTCCCGCGAACACCGGCGTAGCCGGTGCCATGCATCACGGTATTCCTTTCACGGGCAAGTCGGAGCGGCGAACCTCCGCTCCTACAAAATGGACTGCCCCCAATATGTTGGACAGTTTTAACCGGTGACCTGAGTCCTGTAGCTCACAGGGCTCAGGCCATTGAGCCTCAGCTTGATGCGGTCATGGTTGTAGTAGTGGATGTACTCATCCAGCCCTGCCTTCAGTTCCTCGACGCTCTCAAAGCGTTTTAGGTAGAAAAACTCTGACTTTAGTGTGCCAAAAAAACTTTCCATCGCAGCGTTGTCCAGGCAATTGCCTTTGCGAGACATGCTCTGTTTCACACCTCGCGCTGTGAGCTTGTGGCGGTATTGGGCCTGTTGGTAATGCCATCCCTGATCTGAGTGGATCACTAGCTTTGGCTTTTCTCCCAACCCATCGAGAGCCCTTTCCAGCATGTTCCCGACCAAACCATACGTAGGCCGGCTGGCTGTTTCATAGGCGATGATCTCGCCGTTGTACAGGTCCATCACCGGCGAGAGGTAGAGTTTTTGCTGGGCCACTTTAAACTCGGTGACATCGGTCACCCACTTCTGATTAGGCCGTTGCGCAACGAAATTACGCTCCAGCAAATTCATTGCCACCTTGCCGACAGTGCCTCGATAAGATCGGTACTTCTTCGGGCGTACAATGGACTGCAAGCCAGATTCAGCCATCAACCGCTCAATGACCTTCTTGTTAACCAAGGTCCCCTGATTTCTGATCGCCAGGGCAACGCGGCGGTAGCCATACAGCCCTTTCTCTCGGTGATAGACCTGCTGTACCAACTCCTTGAGCGCCGCATGTTTGTCCGGCCTCTGCTGGCATTTGACCTGGTAATAGAAGGTGCTGCGCGCCAACCCCACGATCTGCAGAAGATCAGGCAGCGGATACCTGTGTCTGAATTTGCAGACGATCAGGGCTTTTTCGTCCGTGTTCGCTCCTTCTCCTCCCGCAGAGCCTTTAACTCCTTTAAGACATCATTCTCCATGCGCAGATATTCGAGCTCGCTCAACAACTGCTCACGGGATTTCTCTGCGTCGTTGGTGTCGGTGGGCTTGATGGGCTTAATTTTCTTCGGCACGGCTGGTTTTCTTTGCTTGGCGACAGAGGCTGCGGGACTGCCACTGTAGTACTGCCGCAGCCAAATG
>NZ_JAYFUI010000034.1:0-56640 GCF_034961125.1 Pseudomonas machongensis
ATTGATCTTGAGGCTCTGGGGACGGACCGCTATGTCCAGCGTGCGACTAGAAACATCGATACCCACAAAGGAAACCATCACCAAAATCTCCTAGACTCAACAGAGTGAGAGGACTTTGGCTTGGCCCACGCTTGTGATTCGAGATCAAGGCCGCATCCAACTGTTCGGGCTCTCGCCAAAGTGGAACGGTGAATGGCAGCTTGTGCTCCCACTCGTGCTCAAGGCACACGCGGCATTCAGCTTGCCATTCACCGCTCTCACTCCAGATTCTAATCCCCTATCAAGACACAAGCGGGCTTGTCCCGCGATGGCCCCCCTGTTGCCCCACAGACAAAAGTGATTGTCCCGACCGCTACTTTTTCCCAGGCCGCCCGCTGCCGAGAATCTCCCGACTGCATTTCGCACCTCGGAGATTCCATGAAAGCGTTCAAACCCCTGCTCCTGGCCACCGCACTGGCCGCCACTGCACACAGTGCACTGGCCGCCGACTGGCACGCCTCGCCTTATGGCGCCCAGGATGAAATCGGCGCGGCCAACCTGCTCACACCCGACGTGGTCAAGCAGGCCGCCGAGTTGATCAAGACCGGCAAGACCTACCCCCTGGCCGTGCCGGTGAGCAAGGACCTGCCAGCCTTCCGCCACCGCAGCTTCCACCTCTACAACATCCAGCCCGGCGAACAGGCCGGCCAGACCCTCGGTCGCAACAAGTTCACCTTCAACGATGAACTGGTCAACGGATGGACCGGCGTCGGCACCCAGCTCAACGGCATCGGCCATATCGGCATCGACAACGTCTACTACAACGGCAACAAGGCTGCCGATTTCGTCACGGTCGAAGGCGTGACGAAGCTTGGGATCGAAAAGATACCGCCGATGGTGACCCGCGGCGTGGTGCTGGACATGACCGCACACTACGGCAAGGCCATCGTTCCCGGCGGCACCGCGTTCACCGTCGCCGACATACAGGCCGTGCTGAAGAAGCAGCACATCACCTTGCGCAAAGGCGATGTCGTGCTGTTCAACACCGGCTGGCTGGAATTGATCGGCAAGGATAACGCGCAGTTCCTCGCCACCGAGCCCGGCATCGACCTGCCGGCTGCGCAATGGCTGGCCGACCAGGGCATCGTCGCCTTCGGCGGTGATACCTGGGCCTCGGAGGTGTATCCGAACCCCACGGGCGAAGAGTTCCCGGTCAACCAGTTCATGCTGGCCAAGCGCGGGATCTACAACCTCGAGCTGATCGACACTCGGGCGCTGGTCAAGGACAAGGCCTTCGAGTTCATGTTCGTGCTTGGCCAGCCGCTCTACAAAGGTTCGACCCAGGTGAACATCAACCCGGTGGCGATTCGCTGACCGAGACGCAACAGCCCGCCCTGTCTACAGGGCGGCTCACACGTTCGGCCACTGCTCCAGCAGGATCGAGACGAATTTCTCCGCCGCTGGCGACAATGAAGCGCCGCGGCGATACACAAGGCCCAGCGTGCGGGTCACCTCGGGCTCGATCAGCGGCACGCTGACCAGGGTCGGGTGATCGGCCGCCGGCATCGCCAGGCTCGGCATCGCCGACACCCCCAACCCGGCCTCGACCATGCCCAGCGAGGTCGACAGATGCTGTACCTCGTAGAACCACTTTGGCCGCAGCCCCAATCCCGACAGCGCGTGGTCGAGCAGCATGCGGTTGCCGCTGAGTCGCCCTACCCCGATCAGCCGGTGCTCGGCCAGTTCCGTCCAGCTCACCGACACGCGCCCAGCCAGCACATGGTCGCGCCGACAGGCCAGCACGAACTGCTCCTGCACCAGTGGAACGAACTCGATGTCCGGGTGCTGCCCGCTCATCATGTTGATCCCGAAATCGGCCTCGCCACGCAGCACCGCCTCGAGGCCATCGTTGGCACTGAGGTCGAGCAGGCGAATACGAATCTTGGGGTACTGTTCGTTGTAGAGGCGAATGACCGAGGGGAGGAAGTAGAACGCTGCGGTAGGGATGCAGGCCAAAGTTACCTGCCCGGTCTGGCGCTCGGCCAGCTCGCGAATGCTCAGGATCGAATCCTCGAAATCGTCCAGCAGGCGCCGGGCCTTGGGCAGAAAGTCACGCCCGACACTGGTCAGTCCGACGCGCCGCGTGGTGCGTTCGAGCAGGGGTGTCCCAAGGCCATCCTCAAGCTTCTTGATGCGGCGGCTCAAGGCTGGCTGCGACAAGTGCAAAACCTCTGCTGCCTCGTGGAAACTGCCCAGTTCGGCGATTTTCACGAAAGATCGTATGTCTTGAAGCTCATATTCCATGCTGATTCTCTTTCAGACACTGGCCGACAATTTATGTGTATAGCGCAATAATAGCGACGATATTTGCATTGGATTGATTTATCCACCCCTGTCACTCTTGTCCCATACACATCAATGATGTCCATTGATCAACAAGAGCTAGACTTCATGCAACGAATTCCTTGTGTGCTGATGCGCGGCGGGACCTCCAAGGGCCCCTTCTTCCATGCCTGGGACTTGCCGTCCAATATCGTCGAGCGCGACGAGATGCTGATCGCCCTGATGGGCTCGGGCCATGAACTGGAAATCGACGGCATTGGCGGCGGCAGCCCGCAGACCAGCAAGGTTGCGATCATCAGCCCCTCACTGCACCCCGATGCCGATGTCGATTATCTGTTCGTGCAGGTGATGGTCGCCGAGCGCCGTGTCGATACTGCGCCCAACTGCGGCAATATGCTTTGCGCGGTCGGCCCCTTCGCCATCGAACAAGGGCTGGTCAAGGGCAACGACGGCCAGACATTGGTGCGCATCCGCAACCTCAATACCGGCACATTCGTCAACTCTCTGGTACAGACGCCTGGCGGGATCGTGCGCTACGAGGGCCGTACCGCCATCGACGGCGTTCCTGGGACTGCGGCCCCTGTGCACCTGACATTCCTCGATGCCGTCGGCAGCAAGACCGGCAGCCTGTTCCCCACTGGCCAGTCCCAGCAGGTAATCGATGGCGTACCGGTCACCTGTATCGACATGGCCATGCCGATGATGATCGTCGACGCCCGTCACCTGGGGCTTGAGGGCAGCGAGAGCCCGGCTCAACTGGACGCCGATGCAAAGCTGCTCAAACGCCTCGAAGCCCTGCGGCTGAAGGCCGGCCGGGCCATGGGCCTGGGAGATGTAAGCAACATGGTGATCCCGAAGCCGGTCGTGGTATCCGCACCACGCTTCGATGGCACTCTGCAGGTTCGCTACTTCATGCCGCACAGCTGCCACCGGGCGCTGGCGATCACCGGTGCGATCGGGCTGGCCACTGCCTGTGTCAGCCCCGGCACAGTGATCGGCGACCTGCTCGGTGAACAGGCCCTGACCCTGCGTGAGGTCCGTCTGGAGCATCCAAGCGGGGCCATCGACATCGCCCTGTCGCGCTCCGGTGCCGATGGCCAGACACTGCAAGCCTCGGTGGTACGCACCGCACGCCGATTGTTCTCGGGGTTCGTCTACGCACCGTCCACGCGGCGACTCGCGGGCTAAGCCCGATCCAGCTCCATCCAGCGCATCCGCACAACTTCAATAATGGGTGATGCCTTATGAAACTCATGAAATCGCTGTACTTTCAGATTCTCTGCGCCGTCCTGCTAGGCGTGGTGGTCGGTCACTTCTGGGGGCAACAGGCCGTTGCGCTCAAGCCGCTGGGCGATGCCTTCATCAAGCTGATCAAGATGATGATCGCGCCCGTGGTGTTCTGCACCATCGTCACCGGCATCGCCGGCATGACCGACCGCCGTTCGCTGGGTCGGTTGATGAGCAAGACCTTGTTGCTGTTCCTGGTGTTGACCGTGGTCAGCCTGATCATCGGCCTGGTCGCGGTGTACCTGTTCCGTCCAGGCGTGGGCATGAACATCGACCCGGCAACGCTCAGTACTGCGGGCCTGAGCCAATACACCACCTCCGCCGCCAAACTGGGCGTGGTGGACTTCTTCATGCATATCATCCCCGAGACCTTCATCGGTGCCTTCGACAAAGGCGAAGTACTGCCGGTGCTGTTCATCGCCGTGCTCTGCGGTTTCGCCCTCTCAGCCATGGGCGAATCCGCAAGGCCGGTGCTGGAGGTGCTGGAGTCCGCGTCGCAGATGGTGTTCCGCATCTTTGGCTACCTGATGCGCTTCGCCCCGATCGGTGCCTTCGGCGCACTGGCCTTCACCGTCGGCCAGTACGGCATCACCTCGCTCGGTGCCTTGGCCAAGCTGATCGGCACCTTGTACATCGCCTGCGCCTTCTTCGTCATGGTGGTGCTGGGCGGCATCTGCCGGGCGCATGGCTTCAGCCTGTGGAAGCTGCTGCGATACCTGCGCGAAGAGTTCCTGGTGGTGTTGGGGACATCGTCCACAGAGCCGGTGCTGCCACGCATGATGGAAAAGCTCCAGGCTCTGGGCTGCAAGAAAGGCGTGGTGGGCCTGGTGCTACCGACCGGCTACTCGTTCAACCTCGACGGCACCGCGATCTACCTGTCGCTGGCCGCGGTGTTCATCGCCCAGGCCTGCAACATCGACCTGAGCCTCGGCCAGGTCCTGACCATGCTGGCGATCATGCTGCTGTCGTCCAAAGGGGCTGCAGGTGTTACCGGCAGTGGCTTCGTCGCCTTGGCTTCGACCCTTACGGTCATCCACGACATCCCGCTGGCCGGCCTTGCACTGCTGATCGGTATCGACCGTTTCATGTCCGAGGCGCGAGCCCTCACCAGCCTGGCGAGCAACGCGGTGGCCACCGTGGTCATTTCGTTGTCGGAGAACGCCTGCGACCGGGAAACGCTCATGCGCACCCTGGCCAGCGGCAAAGCCGACACCCCGGCCGAGCAGGCCTGGCAGCCTACCCAGGCTGCAACCCCACCCCATCGTACTCACTGACATTCACCTAACTTGATCCCCCGCCTCGGGCGGGGGCTGGCGGACGCCTGCGCGCCAGGCGACCATGACGACAATAAAAACAAGAGAAACGACCCATGCTTGCACTCCTTGGCCTGGTCATGGTGGTGACCTTCACCTACCTGATCATGAGCAAACGCCTGTCACCGATCGTCGCACTCACCGTGGTGCCGATCGTCTTCGCCATCATCGGCGGCTTCGCCCCGGACCTGGGCAAGATGATGCTCGACGGCCTGAAAATGGTCGCACCATCGGCCGCCCTGTTACTGTTCGCCATCCTGTTCTTCGGCCTGATGATCGATGCCGGCCTGTTCGACCCGCTGATTCGCAAGATCCTCAAGCGGGTCAATGGTGACCCGATCAAGATCGCCATCGGCACCGCGCTGCTGTCGTTGCTGGTGGCCCTCGACGGCGACGGCACCACCACCTACATGATCACCTGCGCGGCGATGCTGCCGCTGTACAAGCGCATCGGCATGAACCCGATGATCCTGGCCACCATTTCCATGCTGTCGCTGAGCATCATGAGCGGCATGAGCCCCTGGGGCGGCCCGGCGACCCGCGCCATCGCCGCACTTGGCCTGGATGCGACCGAATACTTCATCCCGATGCTGCCGACGGTGATCGGAGGTGCCGCCTGGGTGGTATTCACCGCGTTCCTGCTCGGTCGTGCCGAACGCCGACGCATCGGCAACGTGGCGCTGGAGTCCGGGGGCGGCAACTGCTACATCAAGGAGATCCTCGGCGATAACCCGCACAAGCGCCCACGCCTGGCCTACGTCAACCTGGTGCTGGTCATCATCGTGATGAGCGCCCTGGTCATGGGCCTGATGCACGCCGCGATCCTGTTCATGATTGGCTTCGTCGCCGCGCTGATGATCAACTACCCGCAACTCGAGGTGCAGAAAGCACGCATCCTCGCTCACTCCGGCAACGCCATGACCGTGGTGCTGCTGGTGTTCGCAGCGGGCATCTTCGCCGGCATCTTCTCCGGCACCAAGATGGTCGATGCGCTGGCCCAGACGCTGGTGGACTGGATCCCGGAGGCCTGGAGCCACTGGTTCCCGCTGGTGGTGGCGCTGACCAGCATGCCGCTGACCTTCGTGCTCTCCAACGATGCCTACTACTTCGGTGTGGTGCCGATCCTGGCCAACGCTGCGGCAGCCTACGGCATCGATCCGGTGGAGATTGCCCGGGCCTCGGTACTCGGCCAACCGGTGCACCTGATGAGCCCACTGGTGGCTTCGACCCTGCTGCTGGTGGGCATGGTCGACCGCGACATCGGCGACTTTCAGAAGGCCACGGTGAAATGGGCGGTGCTGACCTCACTGGTGATCACCGCACTGGCGCTGCTCACCGGCGCCCTGTCGTTCTTCGTCTGAACCACTGCGCGGCGCCCACTGGCACCCGCCTTCTGCGCGTCCCACATTAGAGTACCGATCATGTCTCGAATCGTTCTGCGAGGGGCCGGCTGTGCCCTGCTCTGCGGTTGCATGCCTGTTGTCGACGCTGCCGGTTTCATCGACGACAGCACATTGAAGCTGCAACTGCGCAACGTCTACTTCAACGAGAATTTCCGTGACGAACAGGGCATGAGCAGCCGCGCCGCCAACGCCAAAAGCGAGCGAGTGGAATGGGCGCAAGGCTTTCTGCTCGATTATCAATCCGGCTATACCCCGGGTGTCCTGGGGCTTGGCATCGACGCATCGGGCCTGCTTGGCGTGCGCCTGGACTCAGGCCCCGGACGCAGTGGCACCGGCTTGCTGCCGGTACACGACGACGGCCACGCCGCCGAAGAATTCGCCAGCGCCGGCGTCACTGCCAAGGCACGCCTGGGCAAGACAGTCGTCAAGCACGGCACACTGCTGCCCAAGACACCCGTACTGGTCTACAACGACGCCCGCCTGCTGCCGCAGACCTACCAGGGCAGCCAACTGGTCAGCAACGACTTCGACAACCTCACCCTCACGTTCGGGCATCTGGATCGCTTCAAGCAGCGCGACTCATCGAACAGCACCGGGCTGTTTGTGGACGGCTACAGCGGTCGTGAATCCGGCGATTTCAGCTACGGCGGCGCCGACTACGCGGTCAGCAAGCAACTGCGCCTGAGTTATTTCCACGGTGAGTTGAGCGACTTCTACCGCCAGGACTTCGCCGGCATCCAGCATGACCTACCGCTGGCCGGTGGCACACTTGCCAGCGACCTGCGCTATTTCAGGAGTCGCGACGAGGGCGCGGCCCAGGCCGGACGCATCGACAACCACATGCTCAGCGGGCAACTGACCTACAGCCACAGTGGCCATGCCTTCGGCACCGGCTACCAGGTGCTGCGCGGCGACGCCGGCCTGCCCTACATCAGCGGCGCGACCGTGTATTCGTTCAGCAACGTCGGTATCGGAAAATTCATCGAGGAAGACGAGAAAACCTGGATGGCCAGCTATGCCTACAACTTCGCTGCCGCAGGAGTTCCAGGACTGACCTTCATGACCCGCTACCTGAGTGGCGACAACCACCGCTCAGGCGAAGACGGGTTGCGCGAATGGGAACGCGACGCGGAACTGGCCTACGTTGTGCAATCCGGACCGTTCAAGGGGCTGGGCGCCAAGCTGCGCAACTACGTGTACCGCTCGGATTTCGCCCGTGGCCGCGATAGCAATCGGCTCTACCTGACCTACGATATCGTGCTTTGGTGACTGGTGCCGGTATTGATCGATACCGGCAAATCACGCTTTGGCCAAGGGCACACGGCCCTGGTAACGCCGTTCGAAATCTTCTGCCAACTGCGCCAGGGTCACGCTGCCCAAGCGCCCGAGCAGCAGCGCCTGGGCTGCATCGAAGGCGTCGGTCAGCGCGGCGTTCACTGCCTGTTCGACCAGGCATTGCGGGTGATCGGTCGCAAGACCAATGGCGAACAACGTCGAAGCCCCGAGTGCTTCGTGGATATCCAGCAGGGTGATCTGTTCCAGCGGGCGGGCCAATGTCCACCCGCCGCGGTGGCCCTTTTCGGACTGCACATAGCCCTGCTTTCTCAAAAGCCCCATGGTGCGCCGCACCACCACCGGGTTAGTGCCAAGCATCTGCGCGAGGGTTTCGGACGTCGCAGGCTGTTCGTGCCGCGCCATGTGAATCAGCACATGGAGCATGCGGGACAGGCGGGTGTCGTTTCTCATGGGAGGGCAATCGTCGAGGGAGGTGCGCGCAGTATCGCCCGACACAACAAAAGTTACGAGAAACTTGACGCGCTCATTCACGCAACTTACGTTGTGTCGAGACTTTCACGGAGAACCTCCCATGCAATTCGATGTGATCATCGTTGGCGGCAGCTACGCCGGTATCTCGGCCGGCCTGCAACTGGCGCGGGCACGCCGCAAGGTCCTGGTGATCGATGCCGGGCAGCGGCGCAACCGCTTCGCCCGCAACGCCCACGGCTTCCTCGCTCAGGACGGCACCGACCCCGCCCTCATCGCGCGTCAGGCACGCGAGCAGTTGCTTGCCTACCCGACCGTCGAGTGGCTGGCACAAGCAGCCGTCGCGGCCAGCAAGGCCGACCAAGGCTTCGCGGTCACCTGCGCCGATGGCCAGAGCTTTACCGGTGCGCGGTTGATATTGGCCACCGGTGTGGTCGATGAACTGCCGGATGTACCCGGTCTGCAGGAGCGCTGGGGCCGCAGCGTGGTGCATTGCCCGTACTGTCATGGGTATGAAATGGGAGGGGCGGCGATTGGCGTTCTGGCCGCCTCACCCCTGGCCATCCACCACGCATTGCTGGTCCCCGACTGGGGGCCGACCACCTTGTTCCTCAATCAGGTCTTCGAGCCCGATGCTGAACAGCAGGCGCTGCTCGACAAGCGCGGTGTGGTGGTCGAGCGCGAGGCGGTGATATCGGTGAGTGGCGAACACGCCGAGGTGACATTGGCCAGCGGCCGAGTGATCGCCCTGGCCGGCCTGTTCACCCAGCCACGCACGCGTATCGCCAGCCCGCTGGCGCAGCAGTTGGGTTGTGCTCTGGAGGCCGGGCCGACCGGCGACTTCATCAAGGTCGATGCCTTGCGCGAAACCAGCGTGCCGGGTGTGTTCGCCTGCGGCGATGCGGCAGTGGCCGCTGGGAACGTGGCGATTGCAGTGGGTGATGGTGCCCGCACTGGCGGTGCAGCGCATCAGTCGCTGATCTTCCGTTGATCGATCGAGGTCGATGCCAGGTCAGGCAAACACCTCTTCGATGAAGCGCTCCAGCCCCTCGGCCTCGAGGATCTCGATCGAAAAGTGCCCGAACTGCTTGGGCAACCAGATGATCCGCCCGCCTCCCGGTGATTGCAGGTTACTCCGGGCCAGCGGATTGCCATTTTCGTCCTCGGGCTGAACGCCCTGCGCCATCAGTTGGTCGTACACCACCTCGATGTCCGGGGTCGAATAGCAATGACGATAGATGGTGCCCTCACCCTGGGTGTCGAGCAGCGTCTTGAGATTGCCTGCAATCGGCTGGACCAGCATGAAACGCTCCGCGCCCATCAGCACGACGGCGTAGCGCACATGCAGGCCGCCGCGCTCCCAGACCTGGGTTTTCGAGAACCGCGCACCGAGTATCCGTGCGTAATACGTACACGCGGCCTCGAGGTCGCTGACCAGTACATCGACATGACTGAATTTCAGATCCATTGCTTCACTCGCTTTGCGGGGAACAGTCTGGCGCCAAAGGGGGGATCAATCTTCCACAGGCCGCAACCCTGCGTCCATCGTTGTTTACATAAGCCAGGCTAATCGGCTATCAGCAACATTCGCTCTACTGATCAATACCGGCCAGGCACACTGGCGAACTTTTCAGACGCAGAGCTCCCCCATGTCAGGCGAAAAATCCATCACCGCGCTGCTGCGCGGCATGAGCCCAAAACTCAACCCCGGCGAATACGTGTTCTGCACCGTGGCCGACAGCGCAGTGCTGCAGGGCAGCGAAGTGCTCGGCAGCTTCCGCGAGCAGGAAGGTCTGACCGCGATCCTCGAACGCTCACGCGCCGATGCGCTGGGCCTGGAGTACAGCTTCGTCGCGGCCTGGATTACCCTGACCATCCACTCCGCGCTCGATGCCGTCGGCCTCACTGCGGCCTTCGCCAGCGCACTTGGGGAAGCGGACATCAGTTGCAACGTGATCGCCGCCTATTATCACGACCATATCTTTGTCGCCAGTGACGACGCCGCACAGGCGATGGCCGTACTCCAGGCGCTATCGCGCGGTGGCGATACCTGAAGAGGGCTCGTGCACCGCTGGCGAATTCGGCTATCGTCTGACCTCCCCAGACCCGCTCGGACCGCCGCACATGCACATTGTCATCCCCGACGACTACCAGAATGTGATCAGCACGCTCGACTGCTTCGCCCGCCTGGGCAACCACAAGGTCACTGTGCTCCACCAACTGCAACCGGCCACAGAGGACCAGCTCGTCGAGCGCTTCGCCGATGCCGACGCGCTGGTGCTCACCCGCGAACGCACGCGCATCGACGCAGCGCTGCTCGACCGGTTGCCCAAGCTCAAGCTGATCAGCCAGACCGGCAAGGTATCCAGCCACCTGGACCTGGCTGCCTGCACCGCACGCGGCGTTGTCGTGACCGAAGGCCGCGGCTCGCCGGTAGCGCCGGCTGAGTTGGCCTGGGCGCTGATCCTCAACGCCCGCCGTCAGTTAGTGCCGGCCATCAATGCCTTCAGGCAAGGGCGCTGGCAGGTCAACCTGGGGCAGGCCCTGGCGGGGCAGACCTTGGGGATCTGGGGATACGGCAAGATCGGCCAACGCCTGGCGCGCTACGCCCGGGCCTTCGACATGCCGGTGCTGGTGTGGGGCAGCGAGAGCAGCCGCGCGGCTGCCCAGGCCGATGGCCACCAGGCTGCAGCCTCGCGCGAGGCGTTCTTCGCCGAAGCCAACATTGTCAGCCTCAACCTGCGCGTGTCCGACAGCACTCGCCACCTCGTGACCGGCGAAGACCTGGCACGCATGAAGCCCGATGCCTTGCTGGTGAACGTCAGCCGCGCCGAGCTGATCGCCCCGGGTGCCCTGCTCGAGGCACTGGACAATGGGCGCCCGGGTTTCGCTGCCCTGGATGTGTACGAGAGCGAACCGCTGCTCGACCCTGCCCACCCCTTGCTCCAGCACCCGCGCGTGCTGTGCACGCCGCACCTGGGGTATGTGGAGAAGGCGGGTTACGAGCTGTACTTCGGTGATGCGTTCGACAATGTGCTGGCGTTTTTCGAGGGTGCGCCGATGAACGTGGCCAATCCGGAGGCGCTGGAGCGCGGCCGCTGAGCACAGCCTGGACTTGCCGTAAGCGCCTTGATAAAGGGCTGATTCCTACAGCGGACTACTCCGCGTCTGACAGAGAGCAATGGTTACAGGGAAATACCCTACGCAACCTGTCGACTCCCGTCTGATTGTCCCGGGGAAGCCTGGCCCATAGGCTTCCTCGGTCGCTGATGTTCAGCGACCGGGTGTGGAAACCCGGATACATGGAAAGCGGCAGCCCTTTATGGCAGCTGTGCGCGGGAGGTCTTCGGACCTACCGGGGTTTTCCGTGTACCCGGCTTTCCACCCCGTGAACAGCTGCCACCCTAACGTGTGGAAACGAAAGGATGCAGTTCAACCTACACGGAGCTGTCATGAAAAAAATCGTCCCCGACCCACCCGAAAATCTCCTCCGCAAATTCGCAGTCCCCGCCGGCAAATCCCTCTCAACCGCCATTCTCGAAGGTCTGGTCCCCATCGAGGAGGTGCTGTCCAACGCCTGCCACTTCATGCTCCACGCCTATACCGACGCGTACCATGCCCACGATACCTGTGCCGATGTCGAAGTGCGCCAGCTGATGAGTGCCAGCATGCGCAGCCTTGAGGTCGCGCTCGGACAGGCAGATGCCCTGGTCGGAGCGTTGCGGCAAGTACCAGGATCGGGGTTCAGCGCCGTTCACTGAACCGCCCAGCACAGACGCTTTGTGGGAGCGGGCTCGCCCGCGAAAAATACACCGCGGTCTCTGCTTCGCGGGCAAGCCGCCACGGCGAACAAGCGCTCCCACGAGCCAGATAACGTACCGTGATACGTATCACGCAATCATCGATGCAGCCATAGGTCCTGGCAGCGCAACCGCCCAAATGGCAAGCCACAGAGAATTAGTGGCACAATGCCTCCACCATCTAAGTCAGCTTTCCACAATCGGATACAGGACCCGCCGATGCAACAACCGGTCAGAACACTCAACGCCGCCAACATCCAAGCGATCAAGCAGGAGTTCGAAAACAGCCTCGCTTGCATCGGTGCCTCGATACAAGGCCAAAGCGGCGTGCAGTTGCTGACTTCGATAAAGCGGGTAAAGGTCGGTACAGGCCCCTACCCCGACGTCACGCTGTTCGAAGCGGCCAACAGGATCATGTCCGATCTGGTCATTCTCAATGGCGTCGCCGGCCTTCTGCGCGAAGCAACTTTCCCGTTCACCGAATACACCGTTGAATTTGGCAACGAGGACAAGAACGGTTACGACATTCGTGCCAGTTCCCCGACCGAGACGTTGATCGGTGAGGCCTTCAACGTGGCGCCATCCTTCTTCCAGGGTAAGAAAGCCACTGCGCTGCAGAAACTGCGCAAGGCGTCAACACCCGCACGCTATCGCATCCTGATGTTCAATGCCGACGCCCGCCCTGCGCGCTATGCCGCCAAACATGAGCCGTTCGTCTACCACGTGTGCGTTGATATCGAGCGCGGTGACATCGACGTGCAGGCAGGCAAGAACTGCCTGGACTTCCTCAAGCAACAGCGCAGCCCGATCGAGGCCTGCTGAGCGTAACCCACCCCAACACCCACCTCATTGCAGGACTCGTATGACTTTGGAATCCCTGGTCGACGCTCTTTACGCCGACTCGGATGTGCAACGGATGCTCGCGCTTTCCACCCACAGCGACGCGCTTCAGATCTGCTTTCCCAAGGAAGTGAACGTCTCGCGCTTCCTCGCCTGGCTGATCGATCCGACCCAGGGCCACGGGCTGGGTGACCAGGCGATCAAGTCGCTGCTGACCCGGGCAGGACAATCCAGCCATGTCGAAAACCTGAGCCTCAATGACCGCCGCTTCCTGGCCGCCTCGAACGTACAGACCCTGGCCTTCTCCTCGCTCATGGTGATGACGGAGGCCGAACTGGGCCTGCGCAACCAGAAGCGCTATATCGACGTGCTCGCGCTGGACCCCGCGGCCAAGATTTACATCGCCATCGAGAACAAGTTTGGTCATCACGAGGGGGAAGACCAGACCAAGACCTACTACGAAGCCCTGAACAATCTCTACCCGAACTACCGCGGCATCCATATCTTCCTCGACGGCCACGAGAACGACCCGGAGCACGACCAGTGGATTCCGGTCGGCTACACCTGGCTGACCGAATTCCTCACCCAGATCGAACAACTGGAGTGGACCGCGCCTCACGTGAAATCCACCCTGGCGCAGTTTCGCAAGGCCATCCAGGAAGAAGAGGAGATCGCCGAAGGCGACGGCCTGGGCAAGCTGGTCACCACGGTGGCAAGCAAGCATCAGGAGGCACTCGACGCCCTGCACAAGATCCTCACCCCCAATGCACCGAGTTCGCGCGCCAAGGACCTGGCAGCCCTGGTCAACGGGCCGACGGGCAATGATGCAAAGGCCAATGTGCGCTTGTTCCAGCTCTATGCGCGTCGGCCGCAGGTGTGGGACAGGTGCCTGAAAGAACGCAAGTTCGCTCGGTTCCACAGAGCATTGAACGAAGCTTTCGACGATCTCACCACCGATCCTCGCCGGGTCATCACCTACTTCAGCCTGGAAGCGTTCGAACGCTTCCTTGACCCGGATCTGGGCACACTGTTTGCGGCGGCGCTGCTGATCCGCCAGGAAGGCGACCACTTCCGTATCAACTCCTACATCTACCTCAACTGCGTGCACGCGCAGTACCGTGAGCCACTGATCGAAATCGCCAACGCCGAACGGGCACGTCGCGGCATTCGCAAAACGTCACAAGACGATGGCTATTTCACCATCCGTCGCAGCGAAAGCCTGCCACCGGCCAAGGCTGCAAGCCAAGCTGTGGAGCAGATGCACGGCCTGGTTGCCTTGCTCAAGGATCTTCACTAGGTTGCAAGCCTGCGGGCGCCTGATCGCGCCCTCGGGTTCAGCCCATGTCCAGCCCCAGGAGAGAGCACGATGATCCGCCCCGCTCTACCTACCGACCAACCCGCCATCCAGGCCTGCGCCGAACAGGCCTATGCCCGCTACGTCCCTTTGATGGGCCGCAAGCCCGCCCCCATGCTGGCCGACTACACCAGCCAGATCGCGGCGGGCTGGGTCCATGTGGCCCTGGACGAGCAGGCCAGCCTGCTGGGTTTCATCGTGTTCTACCCCCACGACAACCACATGCTTCTGGAAAACGTAGCCGTGCTGCCCAGTGCCGCCGGACGTGGTGTCGGCAAGGGGCTGATCAAGCTGTGCGAAAGCCGCGCGCGCCAACTCGGGCTGAATGCAGTGCAGCTCTACACCAACGAGCGGATGACCGACAACCTGGGCCTCTACCCCAGGCTCGGCTATGTCGAGGTCGCACGGCGCAGCGAAGACGGCTTCAACCGGGTGTACTTCGAGAAAAAGCTTGGCTCAACGAGCTGAGCGTCTCGTTTCCCGAACAGGCAAACCCAGCAAAGCATGAGCTCAAGTTATGGCTGCCCCGGCAGCCATGAGCCTGACCGAGGCCATGAAGTCTTTCTCAAGCTTCGACAACACCGCATTCTCATGCACCAGCGCTGTCAGCACCACGGGCAGCCGTGGCGTGATCCGTCGCGCGCGCTGCCCTGGCGGGAGCAAGGCGTCGGCGGTGAACTCATCGATCAAGGCGATACCTGCCCCCGCCTGGGCCAGGGCGCAAGCCACATAGTAGGTCTGGACCTGGGTGCGGCTGTCCACGCCGCCAAGCCATGGCCGGACCAGCTCACCGAGGGGGTCCGAGGCCGGCAGGCCAATGATTCGTGCAGGGTCGATGGCGTCCAGTGACACCGGCCCCTGGTCTTGCGTGCCGTCATGGCAGACCAGCTCGACTTCGTGCAAGGCAATGACCTTCAAGCCGGGTCGCGGCTGACCATTGAAGGTGAAGGCAATCGAGATCTCGCGCGCCAGCAGCGCCTGCGCCAGTTGTTCGCTGTGGGCGGTGATCAGGTCCAGGGACAGCTCGGGATTGGCGCGCTGGCTTGCAGCCAGGGCGTGAGGCAGCACCTTCAAGCCCAGTGACGGAATGCAGCCGATGCGCAGCGCGCCCCTGGACTGATGCCTGAGGCTGCGCGACAGCCGCCGCACATCGTCCAGGTCGCGGAACACCTTGTCGATGGCCGGGATCAGGATTTCGGCCTCGCGGGTGAGCTGCAGACGCCCCTTGACCCGCTCGAACAAGACGAAACCCAGGCTCGCCTCTGCATGGGCCAGCAGCTTGCTGGCCGCAGGTTGGGTGATGTTGAGCGCCTGCGCTGCGCGCGTCAGGGAACCGGTCCGCAGGATTGCCTGGAACACTTCGATGTGACGGATACGCATGGTCATAGCCCAAGGTTATGGAAGCTGCAGTTATAGGCCTTGGCGGACGTGAACGGCAAGGCTGGATACTGAGCGCAGTGGCACGATTTCAGGAGAAGGCACATGCATGTAGTGGTCGTGGGGGGTGGGGTCATTGGCCTTTCGAGTGCGCTGTACCTGGCGCGCGAAGGGCTTCAGGTCACGCTGGTCGAACGCAACGAGGACATCGCCCTGGAGACCAGCTTCGCCAATGGCGGGCAGCTGAGCTACAACTACGTGGCGCCCCTGGCCGCCCCTTCGGTGTTCGCCAACCTGCCCAGGTGGTTGCTGGCCAGCGACTCGCCACTGCGCCTGCAGCCACGCCTGGATTTCCAGCAATGGCGCTGGTGCCTGGCCTTCCTGCGGGCATGCCGGGCAAGCCGGGTCGAGCGCACGGTAAGCGAGATGCTCAGGCTGTCCCAACGCAGCCAGATGTTGCTGGAGCAGTTGCTGCAACGGACACCGATCGATTTCAACCTGCGCCAGACCGGCAAGCTGATCATCCATCGCAGCCAAGCTTCGCTGGGCGCCGCAGTCAGGCTGGCCGAACTTCAGCAACAGGCGGGGTCGCAGCAACGCCTCCTGACACCCAGTCAATGCAGCGACCTTGAGCCCACCCTGTCAGGGGTGGTCGGGCAGCTTGCCGGCGGCATCTTCACCCCCGCAGAAGCCACCGCAGACTGCAGGTTGTTCTGCGAGGGGCTCAAACGCCATCTGGATGGCATGGCGAATGTGCGCTTCAAGCTGGGCCAGGCCGTGAGCGGTTTCACCAAGATGGGCAAGCGGATTACTGCGCTGAAGCTGGGCAACGAAACCCTTGAGGCCGACGCCTTCGTCATCGCCTCGGGCATCGCCAGTGTCGGCTTGCTCAAACCGCTGGGCATAAGCCTGCCGCTCTATGCGCTGCGCGGTTACAGCCTCAGCGTGCAGCTCGCCGATGCCAACGCCCTGCCCCGGCTCAGCGTCACCGACGCCAGTCGCAAGATCGTCTACGCACCGCTAGGCAGTACCCTGCGGATCGCTGCGATGGTGGATATGGGCGTGCGCTCGGCCGAGGCGCCGAAGCGGCGCATCGACCTGCTGAAAGCGCAAGTGTCGGAACTGTTCCCCGCCCTGGACCTGCGCCGGGCCCAGGCATGGGCGGGCCTGCGCCCTGCCACTGCGTTGGGCAAGCCGATCATCGACCGGGCGCCAGAGTGGGAGAACCTGTGGCTGAACGTCGGCCATGGCGCGCTGGGCTTCACTCTGGCTTGCGCCAGCGGCGAGATGATCGCCCGGCGGATCATTCAGGGCAGGCCGCACGAAAGCGATGCGCCCTTCTCGTTGGCGGCACATCGATAACCTTGTCCATCAGGACCGGCAGCGCTAAGCTCGCCGCGTTTTGCCAGTGGATGCGCTCAAGGGGCGCGAAAAACATGAATCGTCAGAAAAAGATCAAGCAACTGTTGAAGGCTCACGCCAAGAAAGCCAACGCCAAACTGGCGCCCAAGAGCAACAAGCCCAAGTACATCAGCAAGGCCGACCGGTTGAAGCTGGAGGCCGAAGCCGCCCAGGAGCCGGAGCTGGCGGTGGCGAAGGACTGAAGGTGTTTTCGCAAGCTGGCGGGGCGCTGTCTTGCTGTTCCAATGAACGCCCGCGATCCGCTCCTACAGTTGGTCTGCGCACCTGTAGGAGCGGTTGCACATCAGAGCAAGGCTATTGATTTCAGGAGCGAGCGAACGCCTGCGAACCGGCAGTGGGTTTCCAGTTTTGCAGTGGCACCAGGAACATCAGCTCGAAGCGGCGCTCAGTAAAACGCCATTCTCCGTCGCGGCGCTCGAAGCGGTCATGGTACAAACCAGCGGCCTGCACAGGGCCTTGTTCGATGTCATGGAACAGACAGTCGGCCTGTGAGATCGCGGTGGCGCTTTCGCCATCAAGCTCGATCAGCGGGTTGGCCATCCAGTGATGCATGTGCGGCATTTTCCGCCACGATTCTCGAGCCATGGCCAGAATGCCCTCGCGCCCGGTTCCGTGGCCAAATCCTGGCAAATCCAGGGTTGCATCAACATGCCAGATGCTTTGCAGCAGTGCCTCATCCACGCGGTCGTAGGCCTGGGCGTAGGTCCAGATCAGCGACTCGATCGCCAAGCGGCTTTCCATGCGGTCCAGGCGTTTTTCCAGGGTTTCAAGGTTCATTGCAACGATCTCCTGCAGGTCTATGGAGCCGGCGCTCACAGCCGGTTGTCCGAGCCATTGTGCGAGTCGCAAGGCATTGACGGGACTGTCATTTCTGCAGTTTCAACGTTCATTTTTGTAAGGGGGTAAAGCGTTGACCCCACCTGCAAGCGCTTCCTAGCATGGCCCCCTCTTTTGCGAGGGCCTTGCATGAAAAACCCACCTGATATCGACCACTCACTTACGCTGGCGCCTGACGACAACGCAGCCGGGCCAGACAAACATCGCTGGGCGATGTTCGTGGTCCTGCTTGTCGGGGCATTCCTCCCACCGCTGGACTTCTTCATCGTCAATGTGGCGCTGCCATCGATACGCAGCGACCTGAATGCTTCGGCATCGGCCGAGCAACTGGTCATTTCCGCCTATGCCGCGCTTTATGCGGTAACGCTGATCACCGGTGGCCGGCTGGGCGACCTGCATGGCCGCGGACGCATGTTCTTCATCGGCCTTGTCGGCTTCACCGCCGCCTCGTTGCTCTGCGGGTTCGCTGCCACGCCCTGGATGCTGATCACTGGCCGTGCGCTGCAAGGCATCACCGCGGCAGTGATGGCGCCACAGGCACTGGCCTCGGTACAGGCGATCTTCCCCGAGGCGGAAAAGCCCCTGGCGCTGAGCCTGTATGGTGCGGTGTTCGGTCTGGCCAGCGTGATCGGACAGGCACTGGGCGGTATCCTGATTTCGCTCGATCTGTTCGGGCTTGGCTGGCGGATGATCTTTCTCATCAATCTGCCGGTCGCGCTGCTGGTCATCCTCTTCGGCATTCCCTTGATCAAGGAGACTCGCGCCAGCCATGCGCGCAGGCTCGATCTCGGCGGCATGGGCCTGTCGATGCTCACACTTGCCACGCTGATCGTGCCGTTGATCGAAGGCCGTGAGGCCGGCTGGCCACTGTGGGCGTGGCTGTCGCTGATCGCCTGTCCATTGCTCGGCTGGACCTTCTGGCGCCACCAGGCCCGCCTGGCCAGCGCGGGGGGAGCGCCCTTGCTCGATCCGGCCGCGCTGCGCGTGCCGGGGCTGCGCCGGGCATTGCTGGTCGCCCTGTCGTTCTACACGATCGGTGCCTTCTTCCTGCTTTTCTCGATCTACCTGCAAGGTGCATTGCATGTAAGCGCGCTGCATGCAGGCCTGGTCTTCCTGCCCTTCGGCGCGGGTTTTCTCATCGGGCCGTTGACCGCACCGTTGTGCACACGCGTGCTGGGCCTCTACACCAACGCCGTTGGCCTGGCATTGATGGTTGCAGGCCTGGTCGCACTCGCAGGTCTCATTACCCTCACACCGGGCAACCCTGGCCCGCAGCCCGCGATCTTTGCCGTCGTGCTATTCGTCATCGGCTTCGGCCAGGGATTGGCGATGCCGACCCTGATGCGCATGATCACAGGGCGCGTCGCCCCAGCGTTGTCCGGGATGATGGCCGGTGTCACCAGTTCGACCTTGCAAGTGAGCACGGCGCTCAGCGTGGCGGTGGTCGGCGGCATATTCTATGGCGTGCTAGGCACCGACACCGACCCGACCGCCATCAGTCATGCCTTCACCATTGCGCTGCTGTGCATGGCCGCTTGCCTGGTGTTGGGCGCAGGATTGAGTTTTACCCTGGCACGCCGCCCCGCATCAGCCCGGTAACGGTGCCTGCACTCACCCAGCATCGCCAAGCATCTCCACCACCAGATCGGCCAATGCCCGCAGCCGGTCCATCTGGCGCATGTCCTGGTGATAGCCCATCCAGATCTCACGGTCTGGTGGCGGCTCGCCGATATCCAGCCGGCGCAGCAACGGCGACTGGTCGCCGATCGCTCGCGGCAGCACTGCAACACCCAGCCCTGATGCACATAGCCGCGCCTGCACACTGCGGCTACTGCTGGTGAATACAGTCCGCGCCTTGGGGAAGTGCGACTGCAACCAGTGGACGTCAGGGTAATGGGATTGGGCCGTATTCATGGTGACAAGACCGAGCGCCTCACCGCCCTCGCCGGGATCGAAGGCTTGGTGCTCGGCCTGGTACAGCCCATAGTGCAGGGTCATGAGCCGACGCTGAACGATGTCCGGCTCGGTGAACGGGACGATGCGAAAAGCAATTTCGGCATCCCGGCGCGCCAGGTCGAACAATCGATGGCTGGGGATCACCTCGGCCACGATCAACGGATAGCGGCGATGCAACTCGTGCAGTACAGGCGCCAGCACGAATCCTGCGAACCAGTCTGCACAGGCGATGCGCAGCAAGCCCTCAGGCTGTTCGCCTACTCCGGCGATACGCCGTTCGATGGCCAAGGCGCTGCGTTCCATGTCTTCGGCCAGGTCAAGAATGCTCTCCCCGGCCGCGGTGAGTACCAGGCCCTCGCTGGTGCGACGGAAAAAAGCATGACCGTTGCTCTGTTCGAGCACCTGCAGGCGCCGACCTACGGTGGGATGACTGACGCCCAACTGCTTGGCGGCCGCCCCGAGCGAGCCGCTGCGGGCAATCGCCAGGAAGACGCGCAGGTCATTCCAGTCCATGGGATACCTCCTACAGAAATGAACGGTGAAGATGCAGTAATGCGGGCCCCGTCACAAGTCTCGGCTACCATCGCCAAGCCAAGCGGTGTTCGGTATCAGGCTGCCCAGGCCGACAGCGCCGGAATCTGGCAGGCGAGCAACGCCTCAGCCGCTGGATTGAGCGGCGCACGCGCCAGCCCACGGCGCTCGATCCATGTACACGCGGCAATTTCTCTGCGCGCACATGGGCGATCGCCGGGGTGAAGGTGGGTGGTGAAGATGTAATGGAGAACCCCGGCCACTTCCAAGGTGCACAGATGCAGCAAACCGTGGTCGCTCAGACCGGTTTCCTCATGCAACTCTCGGGCTGCCGCCTCATGCGGCTGTTCGCCTCGCTCGATGACGCCGCCCGGGAAGTTCCATTTGCCGCCTTTCTTGCGCACGAGCAAGACCCTTCCTTTGTCGAAGCAGATGATCGTCGCTCTGTGTTTGGCGGGAGGGGTTGTCAGCGGCATCGGATTAGCTCGTCACACTTGTCACGGATATATGACAGTTTTGTTACATGATGGACAGGCAAATCTGACGCCAAGTTCAGCCAAATGGACACATGGCTGAGGGGATTGGTACAAAAAAATAGGCGAGAGGGTAGCTACGTACCCTCTCTTGGGCTGAAGCGGGCCTCAGCCCGCCGCCCGGGCTCGCGCCGCATGCAGCTTCTTGTAGCTCTCGACCAGACGCAGGTGGCGGTCCAGACCTTCAAGTTTCAGGCTGGTTGGGGTCAGCCCGTAGAAGCGCACGCTGCCGTCCACCGAGCCGAGTGCCGCGTCCATGCGCTCATTGCCGAACATGCGCCGGAAGTTGGAGACGTAGTCGTCCATCTCCAGCTCGTCGTCCAGCACCACTTCCAGCACCACGTTCAGCGCCTGGTAGAACAGCCCGCGCTCGACGGTGTTGTCGTTGAACTGCAGGAACATCTCCACCAGTTCCTTGGCCTCCTCGAAACGCTGCAGCGCCAGTTGGATCAGCAGTTTGAGCTCGAGGATGGTCAGCTGGCCCCACACCGTGTTGTCGTCGAACTCGACGCCGATCAGCGTGGTGATGGTGGTGTATTCGTCCACCTCGACCTGTTCCAGGCGCTTGTACAACAACTTCAGCGAGCGGCTGTCGAGGTTGTGCAGGTTGAGGATGTCGGCACGGAACCCCAGCGCGCGGTTGGTGTTGTCCCAGATCAGGTCCTCGACTGGGTAGATTTCCGAATAGCCCGGCACCAGGATGCGGCAAGCGGTGGCACCGAGGTCGTCGTATACCGCCATGTACGCCTCCTTGCCCAGCCCTTCCAGAATGCCGAACAGCGTCTGCGCCTCCTGCTCGTTGGAGTCTTCGCCCTGGCCCGAGAAGTCCCACTCGACGAACTCGAAGTCGGCCTTGGCACTGAAGAAGCGCCACGACACTACGCCGCTGGAGTCGATGAAATGCTCGACGAAGTTGTTCGGCTCGGTCAACGCATGGCTTTCGAAGGTCGGTTGCGGCAGATCGTTCAAACCCTCGAAACTGCGACCCTGGAGCAATTCGGTGAGACTGCGCTCCAGCGCCACTTCAAAGCTTGGATGCGCGCCGAACGAGGCGAACACCCCGCCGGTGCGCGGGTTCATCAGGGTCACGCACATCACCGGAAACTCGCCGCCCAGCGAGGCATCCTTGACCAGCACCGGGAAGCCCTGCTGCTCCAGCCCCTGGATACCGGCGACGATGCCCGGGTACTTGGCCAGCACGTCCTGCGGCACGTCCGGCAGGCACAGTTCGCCTTCGAGGATTTCGCGCTTGACCGCCCGCTCGAAGATTTCCGACAGGCACTGCACCTGGGCTTCGGCCAGGGTGTTGCCGGCGCTCATGCCGTTGCTCAGGTAGAGGTTTTCGATCAGGTTGGACGGGAAATACACCGTCTGCCCGTCGGACTGGCGCACGAACGGCAGCGAGCAGATGCCCCGGGCCTTGTTGCCCGAGTTGGTGTCGTACAGGTGCGAGCCGCGCAGTTCGCCATCGGGGTTGAAGATCTCCAGGCAGTACTCGTCGAGGATCTCCTGCGGCAGCGCGTCCTTCGGGCCAGGCATGAACCACTGCTCGTTCGGGTAGTGCACGAACGGTGCGTTGGCGATGTCCTCGCCCCAGTACTGATCGTTATAGAAGAAGTTGCAGTTCAGGCGCTCGATGAACTCGCCCAGTGCCGAGGCCAGCGCAGCTTCCTTGGTCGCGCCCTTGCCGTTGGTGAAGCACATCGGCGACTGCGCGTCGCGCACGTGCAGCGACCAGACGTTGGGCACGATGTTGCGCCAGGAGGCGATCTCGATCTTCATCCCCAGATCGGCCAGGATCGCCGACATGTTGGCGATGGTCTGCTCCAGCGGCAGGTCCTTGCCGGGAATGTAGGTGGTGGTGTCGGACACCGGCATCAGCAGCGCCTGGGCATCGGCGTCGAGGTTGTCGACCTCCTCGATGATGAACTCAGGGCCGGTCTGCACCACTTTCTTCACGGTGCAACGGTCGATGGAGCGCAGGATGCCCTGGCGGTCCTTCTCGCTGATATCCTCGGGCAGCTCGACCTGGATCTTGAAGATCTGGTTGTAGCGGTTTTCCGGGTCGACGATGTTGTTCTGCGACAGGCGAATGTTTTCGGTGGGGATGTCGCGGGTCTGGCAGTAGAGCTTGACGAAGTACGCCGCGCACAGCGCCGAGGAAGCCAGGAAGTAGTCGAACGGACCAGGCGCCGAGCCATCGCCCTTGTAGCGAATGGGCTGATCGGCGATCACCGTGAAGTCGTCGAACTTGGCTTCAAGTCGGAGATTGTCGAGAAAATTGACCTTGATTTCCATGCGGGCACACCAGCGCGTAAAACGAAATGGGCGCCATTATCCGGGTTTTTCGCTGGGAAGTCTTGCCGCAGCCACACCGCCCTGATCAAGGCGCTGCCACGTTCTCCTGCTGCTGGCGCCAAAGCGCCAGGTTTCGTGCAACCAGGCGCTGCGGCAAATCGCTGGACACGATCTCCCTCATCTTCGCGGCCAGTTGCTCGCGCAACTGCGGCCGGTTGCACGGCGAGTCGTGGGACATCGCCAGGTACAGCCCCTCGCTGGACACCGGAGGCTCGAGCACCTGCACCTGCTCGTCGACCTTCAGCACGCGCGCCAGGGCCATGCCTGGAAACTGCTCGAAGATCACATAGTCGCTACGCTTGTGCAGCAGCTTCTCGAACGCCTGCCTGGCGCCGGGCACTGCCTCCAGGTTGAGGTTGGTCCGGGCGAACTCGTCGAACTGCTCGCCATGGCTGTTGTTGACCAGTACCCCACCCTTGAGCCCGCGCAGATCGTCCCAGCCTTTATAGGCGAAAGCGCTGTCGCTGCGCACCCAGACCACGCTTGGGGTGTGCAGGAACGGCGGCTCGATGAAGTTCACCTCGTTCTGCCGCGCGCGGGTCAGGAAGTAGCCCGCCAGAAGATCGACCCGCCCGGTACGCACTTCTTCCTGGGCGCGTCCCCAGGGCCCGGAATATTTCACTTCAACATCCAGCCCCAGCTCATCTGCCAGGTACTTGAGCAGATCGGCATTGGCCCCGACGAGGTGCTGCGGGTCCTGCGGGTCACGCCACAGGTAAGGTGGATACTCGGGGTTGCCGGTGGCGGTCAGGCGCGTGCAGTCATCGACCGCCAGCGCCACCTGCGGCAATACCGCGAAGGTCAGCGACAGCAGCAAGGCCCGACAGGAACGGCGCTCGATCATTGATGGCCCTCGTCTGAATAGAACAGCAGGGAAAAAGCGATGACTGACCGACAGGCGACATGAACAGCGACAGGCTTAACACAGTCTGGACCAGAAACCGTCAGCTGCCAGCAATGGTAGCTGCAAGATGCCATTCGTCGGCGCATCATGCCATCACCGAACCCGTTCGGCTGCGCCTGCGACTATTGTTCACCGCCCTGCTGGCCATAACGGTCAGACCCTGTAGGCTGTGCTGTGGCCGCGAACGTTTCCGGCGCCTACGTCATCAGCGCCAACCGCACCGGGCAGGCTGCACAGGGCCAGCGCTTTGGCGGCCACGGCATGGCGTACTCCCCCTCTGGCCAGCCCCTGACCGTCGCCGCCAAGGCTGACGACCACGGTTTGTTGCAGGTCGTACGGATTGACCTGGAGCAGGCTCGGCGACAAAAACGCGAATACCCCTGTTACTTGCAGAACGTCGATTGAACGCCATCGCCGCCACGGCTGGACGAGAAATGACACAATGGCCTGATAACGGCCGCATGCCGTCAAGCAAAGGACTTTTCAAGGATGGTGGATGCGGGTATGGCCGAAGTGTACAAAGGAAGCTGCCTGTGTTCAGCGATCACCTATGAACTGCTGGTACGTCCCAAGGCCGTGAGCCATTGCCATTGCGGTCAATGCCGCAAGGCGCACGGGGCGATGTTCGCCTCCTACGGCAGTGTGCCGCGGGAGGCCTTGCGGATATCGAGCGGGGCCACGGATATCAGCGCCTATGCCTCATCGGCCTCGGTACTGCGCGAGTTCTGTGGCCGATGCGGATCGACACTGTTCTGGTCGCGCTCACAAGGCGCGTTCAGTGATTGGGTTTCCGTGGCACTGGCAACACTGGACACGCCGTTCGAGGCCGCCAAGCACAAGCATGTGCATGTTGGTGACGAACCGCTGTGGTATTGGCGCGCCCCCGACATTACCAGTGATACCCCAACCCCAGATTGATCGCGTAGTCCCCACGCACCGTGCCTCCCGGCCCTTGGACCTCGGCAGACGTGGCGCGGGCAAAGGCTTCGGCCGCCAAGGCCATGGCTCAACATGGCCGATCAGCACCTTCGCTGTCTCCGTGGCCATCCGGCCTGCCGGCGCGCAGCGCTGACCTGCTGCCCCTTCAACTGTTCGCCCTGCAACAGCAGGGCAACACTTTGCCCGACTCAGCACAGCTGTCAGCCCCGGTTTACGCGCCCACCTGCGCAAAACCAGGGCCTGGCGAGATGGCACGCTGCCTGCAACCGCTCCTGATCCCTCTTCTCGACTGGATCGCCCCATGCGTCTGTTTGCCCAAGCCCTGCCCAGCGCCCTGAAGTCGCTGTCTATTGCCGGCCTCGTTGCCCTGGCCTTCAATCCTGTCGCTCACGCCGAAACCGCGCCCAAGGAAGTCCGCCTGGACTACGCCTACTACTCCCCCGTAAGCCTGGTGCTCAAGCATTTCGGGTGGTTGGAAAAAGCCCTGCCTGACTCCAAGGTCACCTGGGTGTTCAGCCAGGGCAGCAACCGCTCGCTGGAATACCTCAACAGCGGCGGTGCCGACTTCGGCTCTTCGGCCAGCCTCTCGGCGGTGCTGGCCCGGGCCAACGGCAGCCCGATCAAGTCGGTGTACGTCTACAGCCGCGCCGAATGGACCGCGCTGGTGGTGGCCAAGGACTCGCCGCTGAAGACACTTGACGACCTCAAGGGCAAGAAGATCGCCGCCACAAAAGGTACCGACCCGTACCTGTTCACCCTGCGTGCACTGGAAAAGGCCGGGCTGAAAAAGGACGACGTCGAGCTCTTGCACCTGCAGCACCCCGATGGCCGCACCGCACTGGAGAAAGGCGATGTCGATGCCTGGGCCGGCCTCGACCCGCACATGGCCGCCAGCGAACTGCAAGCCGGCTCACGCCTGCTGTACCGCAACAAGGACTTCAACAGCTATGGCGTGGTCAGTGTCACCGAGACCTTCGCCAAGCAGCATCCACAAACCATCGCCACGGTGATCAAGGCGTACGAGCAGGCACGCCACTGGGCAGTCGCACACCCGGACGAGTTCGCCCGCCTGTTGGCCGATGAATCCAAGCTCCCGCTGGATGTGGCCAAGCTGCAGCTGTCGCGTACCGACCTCTCGGCGCCACAACTGACCGAACAGGACGTAGCAGCCTCCAAGGCCGCGGCGCCGATCCTGGTGTCGGAGGAGCTGGTCAAGCGTGGCGCCGACGTCAACGCCGTGATCGACCAGCTGATCGACCCGTCCTTCGGCAAGGCCAGCATCGAGCGATGAGCCTCTCCACGCACACTCGCAGCGTGAGCGCGCCGGCGCCCGCCACTGCCGCCTCGCCCTGGCCACGTCGGCTCAAGGGCCTGGCGCTGCCTCTGGCGATCATCCTGCTGCTGGAGGCCGTCGTGCGCCTGGGCTGGATCGCCTCCTACCAGATGCCCGCCCCCAGCGAAGTGGCGCAGACCCTGGTGCAACTGGCCGACGGCGCGCTGTGGAAACACATCGGTGCCAGCCTGTCGCGGGTGTTGGCCGGCTTTGCCATCGGCGCCGCCCTGGGGCTGCTGTTCGCCGCCTGGGTGGGCCTGAGCCGTGAAGCCGAGGCGTGGCTGGAACCGACTTTCGCCAGCCTGAGGGCGATCCCGAGCCTGGCCTGGGTGCCGCTGTTGCTGCTGTGGCTGGGCATCGGCGAGACCTCCAAGGTGACACTGATCGCCATCGGCGCGTTCTTCCCGGTGTACCTGAACGGCGTGGCCGCGATCCGCAACATCGACCGCAAGCTGGTCGAGGTCGGGCGCATGTATGGCTTCGGCCCATTGCGCCTGGCCCGGCGCATCCTGCTGCCGGCCGCGATACCCGGCGTATTCACCGGTCTGCGCAGCGCCCTGAGCCTGAGCTGGATGTTTCTCGTCGCCGCCGAGCTGATCGCCGCCACTCGCGGCCTGGGTTATTTGCTCAGCGACGGCCGGGAGACTTCACGACCGGACCTGGTGCTCGCGGCGATCATTGTCCTGGCCCTGCTCGGCAAACTCAGCGATGGCCTGTTGGCCGGGCTGGAACAGCGCTGGCTGAACTGGCGCGACACCTTCGACGGCACGGACCGAGGAGCCTGAATCCATGAACCAACCCTTGCGCGTTGCCGCACCGACGCCTGCACCCTTGCTCGACCTGCGCGTCGAGCACAAGGCATTCGGCGCCACTGCGGTACTGGGGGCGGTCGAGCTGCAACTGCAACCCGGCGAGATCGTCAGCCTGCTGGGCCCCAGTGGTTGCGGCAAAAGCACCCTGCTGCGCCTGGTGGCGCAACTGGACCGCGACTTCGTTGGCCATCTGCAGCAACGCCCGGAACAGGTCGGTTTCGTGTTCCAGGAGCCGCGCCTGATGCCCTGGTTGAGCGTGGCCGACAATATCGGCTTCAGTGAGGACCGGCGCTACGACCGTGCCCGGGTCAACGGCCTGATCGACGAGGTGGGCCTGGGCGGCTTCGCCGATGCGCTGCCCAAGGCGCTGTCCGGCGGCATGGCCCAGCGCGTGGCCATTGCCCGCGGGCTGTACGGCCAACCACAACTGCTGTTGCTCGACGAGCCGTTCAGCGCCGTGGATGCCTTTACCCGCTTCAAGCTGCAGGACCTGTTGCTGGACCTCGCACGCCGCCACCGCATCGCCTTGCTGGTGGTCACCCATGACGTGGACGAGGCGCTGTACCTGAGCGACCGCGTGCTGGTGATCGGCAACCGGCCGGGCACTGTCTGCCGCGAGCTGAGGGTCGGCCTCGGCTACCCGCGCGAGCGCCAGGACGAACGCCTGGCTCGTTTGCGCGGCCAGGCGCTGGAAGCCCTGCACAGTGCGCGGGTGATCTGAGCCAGGCGCGTTCATCGATAGTGACTATCGAGCACGACGATTTCTGCCCGGCGGCCGTGCTCGATAACCTGTGTTCAACGACTCGCTAGACGACTCCTCGAACCAGGAAACCCGCCGATGAACGCCACCGCCCGCCTGCTGCTCGCTGCCCTGGCCGCCCTTGGTATCGCCGCACTTGCCGGCTGTGCCAGCCATCCCGAACAACGCCCTTATACCGCCGAGGAAACCCGCCAGTTACAGCTCGAGGCGCTGCAACGCCGAGGCCTGTCGCAACAGGAATACGAACATCAGCGCGCTGCGATCCTGCGTGCCGACCAGGTGGAAGTGGCCGGCGACGGCCTGCGCCAGGCACCCGCCCTGCGCGGCTGATCAGCCCTCGCGACTGCGCTGCAGCCGCGCCCGCATCCCCTCGCTGGCGCCAGGCCCCTGCACCAGTTCGCACGCCGACCAGGGCACCACGCGCCCGGATTCCACTTCAACCATCATCGGCTGCAAGGCCTTGCCCGTGCCCTTTTCCACCACCTGCACACTGATGGCCTCAGGCGCAAAATGCCGATTGCCCCAGGCGATCAGCGCATAGAGCACACCCTGCAGGTCGCGCCCCCGTGCGCTGGGCAGGTATTCATGGCGCAGGGGCCGGGTGCTGTAGGCATGACGTTCGAGCAGGCCGGCCTCCACCAGCGCATTGAGCCTGCGGGTCAACATGCTCGGAGCGATCTCCAGGCTTTTGGCGAAATCGTCGAAGCGGCTCAGGCCCTGCAAGGCATCGCGCATGATCAACAGGCTCCACCACTCCCCCACGTGTTCAAGGCTCAGGGCGATAGGGCATTCGGAATCCACAAGCGTCTTGCGTTGCATCGGGCAGGCTCACCACGGGTTTGTGAAATATTCGGGCTGGATGTTACTTCTATAATGATAGTAACGTCTCTTCAGCTGAATAGTAGCAAACCTCCATAGGAGTGAGACCTTCATGAACAAGCGTATCGTCGTTACCGGAATGGGAGCGGTCACACCGCTGGGGTGTGGCGTGGAGCGGGTCTGGGAACGCCTGCTGGCGGGCCGCTCGGGCATCGCGCAGTTGCCGGAATCGCTGATCGGCGACCTGGCAGTGCGCATCGGCGGCCAGGTGCCGGACCTGCAGCAGGACAGCGAGGCCGGCTTCGATCCGGACCGCGTACTGCCAGCCAAAGAGCAGCGCAAGGTCGATCGTTTCATCCTGTTCGCCCTGGGCGCCGCACAGGAGGCTCTGGCGCAGGCCGGCTGGCAACCGCAAAGCGCCGAACAGCAGGAACGCACGGCAACCATCATCGGTACCGGCGTGGGCGGCTTCCCGGCCATTGCCGAGGCCGTGCGCACCACCGACAGCAAAGGCCCACGCAAGTTGTCACCCTTCACCATTCCCTCCTTCCTCGGCAACCTGGCCGCCGGCCAGGTGTCGATCGCCCACGGGCTCAAAGGCCCACTGGGTACTCCGGTCACCGCGTGCGCGGCCGGGGTGCAGGCGATTGGCGACGCCGCGCGAATGATCCTGGCCGGTGAAGCGGACGTGGCGCTGTGCGGCGGCGCAGAGGCGGCCATTCATCGTGTCAGCCTGGCCGGCTTTGCCGCCGCGCGGGCCTTGTCGAGCGATTTCAACGAGCATCCGGAACAGGCCTCGCGCCCGTTCGACACCCGCCGCGACGGCTTCGTCATGGGCGAAGGCGCCGGCCTGCTGGTGATCGAAGAACTGCAGCATGCACTGGCACGCGGCGCCACGCCGCTGGCCGAGCTGGTGGGCTACGGCACCAGCGCCGACGCCTATCACATCACCTCGGGGCCGGAAGACGGCGACGGCGCGCGACGCGCCATGACCCTGGCCCTGTGCCAGGCCGGTATCCGTGCACAACAGGTCGGCCATCTCAATGCCCATGCCACCTCGACCCCGGTGGGCGACAAGGGCGAGCTGGCAGCGATCAAGGCGGTGTTCGCCGACGTGCCCTCACCGGTGATCAGCGCGACCAAGTCTGCCACCGGCCACTTGCTGGGCGCCGCCGGCGGAATCGAGGCGATCTTCACCGTGCTTGCTCTGCGCGACCAACAGGCGCCGGCCACGCTCAACCTGGTCGAGCCTGACCCCGCAGCCGCCGGACTGGACATTGCCGCAGGCCAGCCGCGGCCCCTGGATACCGAATACGCGCTGTCCAACGGCTTCGGTTTCGGCGGCGTCAATGCCAGCGTGATTTTCAAGCGCTGGGAGGGTTGAGCCACTGGTCGGCACGCGGGCGTTTGATTAGGCTTGGCCATCGCCTCGAGCACACAGGGAGCACTACCGATGTCCAGACACGACCGCTATGAAGCCGCTCTGCAGACACTGGGCTATTCGTTCGATGGCCCGCTGAAGATCGGCGGCGACTACGTGCCGGTGCTGCACTTGGGCGACCAGGTGTACATCAGTGGGCAAATCCCGCGGGTCAACGACACCGTGGTGCACCCGGGGCGGGTGGGCGAGGACGTCAGCCTCGCCGAGGCGCAGACTGCCGCCAAGATCAGCACCCTGCGCTGCCTGAAGCTGCTGAGCGAAAGCCTGGGCTCGCTGGACGCGGTCAAGGGTATCGCGCGGATCAATGTATTCGTGCAGTCGACGGCAGACTTCACCCAGCAGAGCGAAGTGGCCAACGGCGCCTCGGCGATCCTGCATGAAGTGCTGGGCGAGGCCGGCAAGCATACCCGCACTTCGGTGGGGGTGTATCAGTTGCCGAAGAATGCCGCGGTGGAGATTGACCTGATCGCGGTGGTGTAGGCGCAAGGGGCTGGCGTGCAGCCCCTTCAGCCTTGCAGCCCCTCGACCACCTGCGCCACCGTGGTCACCTGGCGAAAGTGATGGGTCCACAGCTCGATACCCAGCTTGCCCGAGCGGTCCAGTGAAGAGCCCACCGTCAGGTCAGTGATCAAGGTCGGGTTCAGCCCGGCATCGAACAGCGCAAAGCCGGCGGCCAGTACGCAGGTTTCGGTCTGCAAGCCGCAGACCAGCACGCGCTCCACCCCCAGTCGCGTGAGGTAGTCGATGGCCTCGGCGGTCTGCCCGTAGCCGTGCTTGACGAACACTTCGTCTGCCTCGATCAGGCTCTCGTCCTCGCGCGCCGGATGCCAGCCAAGCTGCTGCTGGAACGGCGTGACCTGCTCGTCGTGCAACTCGACCGAGGCGATGGCGGGGAGTTTCGCGGCCAACGCGCGGATTCCGTCGATCAGCCACTCAGGAGGGCTGAAGGTGGACTGGACATCGACGATAAGCAAAGCCTGCCGCATGGGGTTCTCCGGGGGACGACATGAGGCCGCGGAGTATATCGTCCGTGGACGATCGTTGCAGGCCCTGGAGCTTGGGCAAGCCACGAGCAGGTGAGCCGGCGATACGCTGGGAGAGACCGTGATCAAGCCCCTGCGCTTGCGCTGATGCGCTAGACTGCGCGCTCCATCACGCAAGGAGGCCACATGGGTATTCGCGGGCAGGATCGACAGATCGACAACATCGAGTTCAACGTCACCGACATCGATCGCAGCAAGGCGTTCTATGGCGCAGTGTTCGGCTGGACCTTCACCGACTACGGCCCCACCTATACCGAGTTCTCCGACGGCCGCCTGAGCGGCGGTTTCACCACCGGCGAAGCGGTACGACCCGGTGGCCCGCTGGTCATCCTCTACGCCGACGACCTTGAAGCCACCCAGCGACGTGCAGAAGCAGCAGGCGCGCGCATCAGCCGCGCCACCTTCGCCTTCCCTGGCGGCCGGCGCTTCCACTTCATCGACCCGGACGGCTACGAACTGGCCGTGTGGACCGCCTCGTAACGCGGTTCAAGCGGTAGGGACGGTCCCGCCATCCACCACGAACTCGGTGCCGGTCACCGCCGCAGCTGCTGGCGAGGCCACGAAGCCGATGACGTTGGCCACCTCCTTCGGGCTGGCGGGCTTCGACGCGTTCTGGAACGCAGACTCCAAAGCCGAGCTGTATCACTTCATCGGCAAGGACATCGTCAACTTCCACGCCCTCTTCTGGCCCGCCATGCTCGAAGGTGCAGGTTTCCGCAAGCCGACTGCCGTCAACGTGCACGGCTACCTGACCGTCAACGGCGCGAAGATGTCCAAGTCTCGCGGCACCTTCATCAAGGCGCGCACCTACCTCGACCACCTGCAGCCCGAGTACCTGCGTTACTACTACGCAGCCAAGCTGGGCCGTGGGGTCGACGATCTCGACTTGAACCTCGAGGACTTCGTGCAGAAGGTCAACTCCGACCTGGTCGGCAAGGTGGTCAACATTGCCAGCCGCTGCGCAGGCTTCATCCACAAGGGCAATGAAGGCGTAATGGTTGCTGGCGACGCCGCACCGGAGCTGACCGAAGCCTTCCTTGCCGCCGCACCCTCGATCGCCGAAGCCTACGAGGCCCGTGACTTTGGCCGTGCCATGCGCGAAATCATGGCCCTGGCCGACCGCGCCCGGCGCTGGGCGATGTGCAAGGCGCCCTGGAAGTGGTGCGCGCCCAGCGCGATCAGCCCAGTGGCATGCTGCGCATCAACGCTGCGGCCTTCGCCGCACGCGAGATCATCGGGCCGCTGGTACTGGAGTTCTTGCGGCGCTATCCGCAGATGCAGGTGGACCTGGTCACCGAGGGGCGCCTGGTGGACATCGTCGCCGATGGTTTCGACCTGGGCGTGCGAGTCGCCGACCTGGTGCCCAGCGACATGATCAGCCTTTCCCTCGGCCGGCCGCAGCGCTATGCCGTGGTCGCCTCCGCCGCCTACCTGGCCGCGCGGGGAACGCCAAGGCTGCCGGCCGACCTGCAGCGCCACAGTTGCGTCCGCGTGCGCCTGCCGGATGGCGCGCTGTTCCGCTGGCGCTTCGCCAACGGCAACAGCGCGCAGCAGATCGACGTACAGGGCCCCATCACTCTGGACGAGGCCAGCCTGGCACGTACTGCCGTCATGGCTGGCGTGGGCCTTGGCTACTTCATGGAACAGGACGTGCGCGAGGACATCGCGGCCGGGCGCCTGGTGCGTGTGCTGGACGACTGGACGCCACCGTTGCCGGGGCTGTGCCTGTACTACGCCGGGCGGCGCAATCCCTCGGCAGGCATGACCGCGTTTCTCGCACTGGCCCGGGAAGTGGCGGAGCAGGCGTGCCGCGAGGGCACGTGAGACAGGGACTTGCTGCATGGGCTGACGGCCTCGCCGGATGTCGGTGAAGCACAGGTTATGCGTTCAGGTCCGTCGCGATAAGCAGGACAGATCAGGATGATCCATTGCGAATTTCAGGATAGTGAACCCAGCATTCAATGCTGTTCGAGAATCCACTGGGTAATGGCCTGCAAATCTTCCTCGCGGGCTTGCAACTGTGGCGGCATCGGCACCACTCCCCATTGCCCCCGGCTGCCCTGTCGGACGCTTTGCACCAACTGCCCGGCGTCCTTGCTGCCGTCGCGATAACGCGCAGCAATCTCTCGCCAGGACGGACCCACGGCCCGCGCATCCAATTGGTGGCAAGCGCTGCAGGCGTAGCGCTGCATCACGGTGGGCGGCTCGGCGAACACCCGAACACTGGCGAACAGCAGCAGCCCGGCTGCAATCACGGCACCTCGAGACATGGGCATGGTCCTGAAAACGATGGGCCGTCGAGGGTACCGGTTACACCGATCCTGCAACAGAGCCGGCGGCGCAAACTGTTATCCTCCAGCGATCTCCACCAGCAGGCACGATCATGACCGAAGGCCCGACCGCCCTCCCCCCACTCAATGCCCTGCGCGTGTTCGAGGTTGTCTCGCGTCACCTGAATTTCCGCTTGGCGGCCGAGGAGCTGGGTGTCACCCAGGCAGCCGTGGCCCAGCAGGTACGGGGGCTGGAGGCGAGCCTGGGCATCAGGCTGTTCGAACGCTTGCCACGTGGCCTGCGCCTGACCGATGCGGGGCTGGGCTACAGCCACAGTATCCGCAACGCCTTGGCCCTGATCGGCGAAGCCACTGCGGCGCTGCGCCCGGACAACCGTCACCTCACCGTCAGCGTCACCCCGACCTTCGCCTCGAAATGGCTGATCCCACGGCTGAGTTCCTTCACCGAGGCCCATGGCGAGATCGACCTGCGGGTGCTGGCCACCGATCGCCTGTCGCGCTTCCAGGCCGACGGCGTGGACCTTGCCGTGCGCTACGGCCACCCGCCCTTCGGCGCAGGGCTCAACACCGAACTGCTGCTCAGGCAGCGGGTGGTCGCGGTGGCCAGCCCCGCACTGCTGGCGCAGTGGGGTAAGCCGCACAGCCTCGAGCAGTTGCAGCATTTCCTGCTGCTGCACGATGCGCATAATTTCTGGCCTGAATTCATCACCCAGCTGTTCGGCCAGCCGCCCCAGCCGATGCCGAAGAACGTACGCTTCAACCAGACCTCGCTGGCCATCGAGGCCGCCGTGGCCGGGCAAGGGCTGGCGCTGTCCAGCGAACTGTTCGTGCAGGAAGACCTGCAGGCCGGACGGCTGGTGCAGGTATTCGAGCAGGCGCTGGAGATGGACAAGCACTTCTACCTGGTCTGGCCCCGCAAGGGCAGCACACCGACCGCACTGGACGTGGTTCGCGGCTGGCTGCTGGAGCAGGTGGAAGCCCTCTGAGGCAATAGATTTTCTACTGAATCGACAAACCCCTGCTGCCTCCCTGCCAGCGGTGCACCGGTGCTAGGCTGACCCCCTCACATCAGCCAAGCATTGCATTGGAGGTCACATGTCAGTAGAAAAAGTAGCGATCATTACCGCCGGCGGTAGCGGCATGGGTGCAGCGGCGGCGCGGCGCCTGGCCGCAGACGGGTTCAAGGTGGCAATCCTGTCTTCATCGGGCAAGGGCGAGGCGCTGGCCCGCGAACTGGGCGGCATCGGCGTGACCGGCAGCAACCAGTCCAACGACGACCTGCAACGCCTGGTCGACACCGTGCTGGAGAAATGGGGGCGCATCGATGTGCTGGTCAACAGCGCAGGCCACGGCCCGCGTGCGCCGATCCTGGAGATCAGCGACGACGACTGGCACAAGGGCATGGACACTTATCTGCTCAATGTCATCCGCCCGACCCGCCTGGTCACCCCGACCATGCAGAAACAGCAAGGTGGCGTGATCATCAACATCTCCACCGCCTGGGCGTTCGAGCCCAGCGACCTGTTCCCGACCTCGGCCGTGTTCCGTGCCGGCCTTGCAGCGTTCAGCAAGATCTTCGCCGACACCTACGCCAAGGATAACGTGCGGATCAACAACGTTCTGCCCGGCTGGATCGACAGCCTGCCGGCCACCGAGCAACGCCGCGACAGCGTGCCGCTCAAGCGCTACGGCAAGAGCGAGGAAATCGCCGCGACCATCGCCTTCCTGGCCAGCGAAGGTGCGGCCTACATCACCGGGCAGAACATCAAGGTCGATGGCGGGCTGACCCGCGGGGTGTGAACCTCGCCGCGTGCCTCAGTCGGCAGGTACGCTGAAACCCTTGGCAAAGGTTGGGGTAACGTCCAGCCGTTGGGTCATCAGGCCATGGGCATGGTAGAAGTCGGCGGTCTCCTGCTGTTGGGTCACGGTGTGCTCATCGATGCCTTGCCAGTGCAGCTTGCGCCGCTCGAACTGCAACCGCGCGGCCTCTTCGGGAAAACCGATGATCGCCGCGAGGGACTTGGAATAGCTGTCCAGGTGCTGGTTGGCCCACACCTGGGCGCCAGCCAGGCGCTTGAGATAGTCCTGCAAGGCCGCGTGTCGCGCAGGGTCTTGCAGCGCCTGGTCGGTGACCGCCAGGAAGCTGTTGCCGCTGGACAAGCCGCGACCGTTCACCAGCACCCTGCCCTGCCCGCCGGTCTCGGCCAGCGCAGTGTAAGGCTCCCAGGTCGCCCAGGCGTCCACCGAGCCGTTGGCCAGGGCGATCTTGGCGTCCACCGGCCCTAGAAAGCGAAACTCCACGTCCTTCTCACTCAGGCCGGCCTGCTCCAGAGCCTTGAGCGCGATGTGGTGGCCGATCGACCCGCGGCCGGTGGCGATGCGTTTGCCCTTGAGGTCGGCGCCACTGCGCAGGGGCGACTCCGGGCGCACCAGCACCGCGGTGCCGTAGGGGTCGGACTTGTCCACCGCGATGGCCTTGACCGGCGCCCCGGAGGCGAGCACGAACAGCAGTGGGGCATCGCCGATGATGCCTGCATCGATGGCGCCTGCGTTGAGCGCCTCGGCAAGTGGCGCGGCGGCCGGAAACTCGGCCCAGTGGATGTGGTAGGGCAGGTCGCGCAGTGCATCGGCAGCCTCGAGCTGGGCGCGCATGTTGCCCTTCTGGTCACCGACGCGCAGCGTGAGGCGCTCGGCGGCAAAGGCCTGGGTTGCCAGCAGCAGGCTGGCGGCAATCAACAGTAGGCGGGAACGGAACGGCATGGAGCTCCTCGGGAAGATACGTGCGTTGGAGCACTGACTGTACCGAGTCGCGATAGATAAATTAAATTGATTTTAGGAATAACCTAATATGCAAATTAATTTAGATTCCATATCCCGGCAGGGACGAGCCGCCATGACGCAAGCCCGTCTCTGCTGGGCTCGGCTCAGTCCTTGGCCCTGTGCAGCAGGCTGTCGAAGCGCTTGCCGTCGATCAGGTAGGTCAGGCGCGCCTGGCCGTTTTCCAGCGGTTCCAGGGTCATGGGCGTATTGGTCTTGTGATAGGGATGGCGGAACAGCGCCGGCTTCTCGGTGTAGGCGTAGCTGTTGAAGGCCAGGGCATCGCCCGTCCAGCGCACGTTGTTGTACAGGTAGCGCCAGTTCTCGTCCGGGCGGTGATAGAGGTAGACGCCACTGGCGTCACGAACGACCTCGATCTGCACCGCGCCGGCCTTGCTCGCCCACCTGCCGATATAGCGTTCGAGCCCCGCATGGCCTGCTGGCACTGCCGGCGCCGGGGCGAAGTCACTCGCCTGGAACGGCGTTCGCCGCGCCGCCTCACCCATGACATCGACGTACAGGTCACACAGCGGCGCCACCTGGTCGACCTTGCGGTAGAGGAAGGTGAGCTGGGTATCGGCGACCGGCATGCTCAACATCATGGCCGTCGGGGCAAAACCCAACACCTCCAGATCGAACGCACGCGCCTCGGACTGAATGTGGATCGAACTGCCGTCCTGCGCCACCTTGTAGTCGGAAACCTCGACGGCCTGGGTCTTGGGCTCGGCGCAGTTGAACGGGTGCAGCAGCACCTTGCCATCGGCCTTGTATTCGGCGACGTTGGCGATGCCACTCTTGAGCGGCAGCATCGCCCAGATACCGACGATCGCACCCTTGTCGGTGCGCAGGGAAACCTTGTCCTTGCTCGGCGCGTGGCCGGCACAGCCGCCCAGGAACAGGGCGCCCAGGGCGAGAGGGAGTAGCGGTTTGAACACGATGATCATCCATGGTTGGTCGAAGGCAGCCGCCCTGCGCCCGAGGTGTCTGGCTAGAGGCGGCTGGCCATCATCGCATGAAACGCTTTCGTATCACCTTAATAAGCCCACGCGCGTACGGCTTCGCGCGGGGCCTCATTCGATCCGCGGATGCTGCTGCACCAGCACTTTGCGCTTGGCCTCGAGCTCGGCGATCTGCTCGTCGATGTCCTCGATCTTCTGCTCGATGGTGTCGTGGTGCTCCTGCAGCAGTTCCTTGGCTTCTTCCAGGTCCGAGGCCGCAGGCGCCGCTCCGCGCAGGGGCTTGTTGGCGGTCTCTTTCATGGTCAGCCCGGTGAGCAGGCCGATCACGGCGATGACCATCAGGTAGTAGGCCGGCATGTACAGGTTGTCGGTGCTTTCGACCAACCAGGCGGCGATGGTCGGGGTGAGGCCGGCGATCAGCACCGAGATGTTGAAGGCGCTGGCCAGCGCGCTGTAGCGGATGTGAGTGGGGAACATCGCTGGCAGGGTCGAGGCCATCACGCCGATGAAGAAGTTCAGCAGCACCGCCAGGATCAGCAGCCCGGCAAAGATCACCCCGAGGCTGCCGCTGTTGATCAGCATGAACGCCGGGATCGCCAGGACGAACAGGCCGACGCTGCCCACCACGATGAAAGGACGACGCCCGACCTTGTCGCTGAGGAAGCCGATCACCGGCTGCACGAACAGCATGCCGACCATGATCGCAATGATGATCAGCACGCCGTGGTCTTCGCTGTAGTGCAGGTTGTGCGACAGATAGCTGGGCATGTAGGTGAGCAGCATGTAGTAGGTGACGTTGGTCGCGATCACCACACCGATGCAGGTCAGCAGGCTGCGCCAGTGCTTGGTGGCGACCTCCTTGAACGACACCTTCGGCCCCGAGGCCAGGCCTTCGCGATCACCCTGCTCGAGCTTGTCGACATGCTGCTGGAAGGCTGGCGTCTCCTCCAGGGCGTGGCGCAGGTAAAGGCCGATGATGCCCAACGGCAACGCGACGAGGAACGGCAGGCGCCAGCCCCAGTCGAGGAATTTTTCCTCGCCGACGATGGCCGAGATCATCACCACCATGCCGGCACCGAGCACGAAGCCTGCGATCGAGCCGAAGTCCAGCCAACTGCCGAGGAAGCCGCGCTTGCGGTCAGGGGCGTATTCGGCGACGAAGATCGAGGCACCGGTGTATTCGCCGCCGACCGAGAAGCCCTGGGCCATCTTGGCCAGCAACAGCAGGATCGGCGCCCAGATGCCGATCGAGGCATAGGACGGTATCAGCCCGATGGCGAAGGTGCTCAGCGACATGATGACGATGGTCGCCGCCAGGACTTTCTGGCGGCCATAGCGATCACCCAGGGCGCCGAAGAACAGCCCTCCCAGCGGGCGGATCAGGAAAGGGACCGAGAAGGTTGCCAGGGCCGCGATCATCTGCACGCTGGGCGAGGCGTTGGGGAAGAACACCTTGCCCAACGCATAGGCGACGAAGCCGTAGACGCCGAAGTCGAACCACTCCATGGCGTTGCCGAGCGCTGCGGCAGTGATCGCCTTGCGCATCTTGGCGTCGTCGACGATGGTGATGTCTTTCAAGCCGATCGGCTTGACTCTCTTGCGTGATTTCATAAGTGCTTACTCTGTAGCTGACCTGTCGTGACAATCCGCTGTCCCCGGGGCAGATCGGGCGGGCGAACAGTTTTCGGCCACGCTGCCAAAGCAATGGTGGCAACGGGCCCTATGGGGTCAGATACAAATGGACACTAAATAATTCCGCGCTCGATGATTTTTTCCTGCAGTCCGCTACGACAGAGGTGCGCCGGTACCGCGGCAGGTCACGGGTGCAAGCGCGGCGAATGTGCGAGCAATGTCTGGGTGTACCCCTGCTGAGGTCGCTCGAACACCGCGTCCACTGCGCCCTGCTCCACCACCCTGCCCCGATTCAACACCAGCACCCGGTCGGCAATCGCACGCACCACGCCCAGGTCGTGGGTGACGAACAGCACGGTCAGCCCCTCGCCCTGCAAACGCCGCAGCAGCGCCAGGATCGACGCCTGTACCGACACATCCAGCGCCGAGGTGATCTCGTCGCACACCAGCAGCCGAGGTTCGCACACCAGCGCCCGGGCAATCGCCACGCGCTGGCGCTCGCCGCCCGAAAGGCTGTGCGGATACAGGCCAGCCACCCGTGCCGGCAGCGATACCCGCTCGAGCACCGCCTCGACCCGACGTCTGGCCTCGTCGCCGCGAATACCGAAGAAATGCGCCAACGGCGCGCTCAGGGTCTGCAACACCGTCTGCCGAGGATTCAACGCCCGGTAGGGGTTCTGGAAGATGTACTGGATCTGATGGCGCAACCCGGCATCACGCTGGCGGGCGGCAAAGGGCAGCGGCTGTCCGGCGTAGCGCAGGTGCCCCTGCACGTTCTCGCCAAGCCCGGCAATGGCCCGTGCCAGGCTGGTCTTGCCCGAGCCGGACTCACCGACCAATGCCAGGCACTCGCCCTGCCCCACCTGCAGCGCAACGTCGAACAGCACCTGGCGGTCGTACGCCACGTCCAGACCCTGTACCTCGAGCAGCGGCGCCGCAGTGAGCGCTTCGAGCTGCCCCTCGCCCGCCGCGCTATCGATCAATACCAGCGGCTCTTGATGCGGCACCAGGCAGGCCACCTGCTGCTCGCGGCCCAGGCGCACCAGCGCGGGCTCCAGCACCCTGCATTGCGCCTGCCGCCGTGCACAACGGGGCGCGAAGGCACAACCCTCGGACCTCTGCCCGGGTGCCGGGGCATGACCGCCGATGGCTTGCAGCGGCTGACGCCGGGCAACATCCGGGATCGCCCCGAGCAACGCACGCGTATAGGGATGGGCTGGCGCGGCGAACAACGCCTCGCGCGCGGCGATCTCGACCAGGCGCCCGGCATACATGACCATCACCCGGTCCACCAGGTCGCGCACCACGGCCAGGTCATGGGTGACGTACAGCGCCGCCACGCCGTGGCTGCGGCACAGGTCTTTGAGGGTGCCGAGCACATGGGCCTGGGTAGTGACGTCCAGCGCCGTGGTCGGCTCGTCGAGCACGATCAAGCGCGGCCGCAGGACGAACGCCAGGGCCAGCATCACCCGTTGTTGCTGCCCGCCGGACAGCTGGTGCGGGAAACGGCGCAGGAATGCGGCGTCAGACGGCAGCCCGACCTCCTCGAGCGTCGTGGCGATGCGCTGTTGCAGGGCCTCGCGGGCCAGGCGCGGCTGATGGGCCAGCACGGTTTCGCGTAGCAGCGCACCGATGCGCAGCGCCGGGTTCAAGGCCGTGGCCGGGTCCTGGGCAACATAGCCGACCAGCCCACCACGAGCCAGGCGCAATGCCTCGCCTTCGAGCTCCAGCAGCGAGTGACCGGCGACCTCGACACGCCCGGCAACGATCCGCGCGCCCTGGCGGGCATGACGCAGCAAGGCCGTCGCCAGGGTGGTCTTGCCCGAACCGGATTCGCCGACCAGCCCGACGATCTCCCCTGCTGCCAGGCTGAACGACACGCCCGACAGCACCTCCACCCGACCGGCCAGTTCCACCCGCAGGTCGCTGACCCGCAGCACTTCGGCGACGCTCTGCACGACCGCATTCATGGTTGTTTCTCCCCGATCCGCGCACTGGCGCGACCAATGCCTTCGGCCAGGATATTGGTGCCATAGGCGAACACGCCGATCAGCAACGCCGGGGCCAGCACGGCCCAGGGCTGCACCAGCAGGCCGGCCTGGTTTTCGTTGATCATCAGGCCCCAGTCGGCGGCCGGTGGTGCCACGCCGTAACCGAGAAAACCCAGCCCCGAGAGCATGCCCACGGCCCAGGTCAGCATGTTGCCGAAATGCACCAGCAGCGGCGTGAGAATGTTCGGCAGGATCTCCCTGAACAGGATGCGCCAGCGCGAATAGCCCATCATCTGCGCCGCCTCGACGAACTCCTGCCCGGCCACCGCCACCGCGCTGCCGCGCGCCAGGCGAATCACCCCAGGGGTGAAGGCGATGGCCACGGTGAGCACGATCAGCCAAGGCGCACGCCCCAGCATCGACACGATCAGCAGCACCAGGATCAGGTCGGGAAATGCCAGCGAAACATCCGCCGCCCAACTGATCGCCTGGTCCAGGCGTCGCCGCGAAAAACCCGCCAACAGGCCCAGGCTGCCACCGGCCAGCAGCGCGAGGGTCGCAGCCGCCACTGACATCCACAGGACCGACAGCCCACCGCTGAGTAGCCGCGAGAGCAGGTCATGCCCCAGGAAATCATGGCCCAGCGGCGCACCGGCCGCCGGTGGGCCGTACACCGGACCGACCATGGCCGTCGGTGCATGCGGTGCGAGCCAGGGCCCCAGCAGCGCCAACCCGGCCACCAGCAAAGTGATGAGGGCACCACGACGGATCTGCCGATCGGCATGCCAAGGGGTATCAATCATGGTTCGCCTCCTGGGCAGGTACGCTGCGCGAGCGGCGCCACCAGGGCAGGATGCCGCGGCGGTTGCGCCGGATCATCCGCACCCGGCGCGCGGTGCGCAGCTTGGGGGTCAGCAGCACGGTGAACAGGTCTGCGAGCAGGTTGATCAGCACCACCGCCAGGGTGATGACCAGGACGATGCCCTGGATCATCGGCAGGTCGCGCATCTGGATCGCCGCATTGAGTGCCGTGCCGATTCCGGGATAGCTGAAGATCACCTCGGCCAGCAGCGCACCGCCAACCAAGGTGCGCAGGGTCAGGGCCACGCCCTGGATCGCTGGTGTCAGCGCGTTGGGCAAGGTATGCCGCCAGACGATGCGCCGCTCGGGAATGCCGCGCAGGCGCGCAGCGATCACATAGTCCGACTCCAGCGCTTCGATCATCGCGGCACGCACCATGCGCGTCAGGTAGGGCAAGGCCGAAAGCCCCAGGGCAATGACCGGCAGCACCAGGTACTGCAGTTGCGCCCACAATGGCCGCTGCGGATCAAGGATCGACACCGCCGGCAGCCAGCCCATGCCGGGCATGGAGAACAGCAGCACCAGGCCGATGGCCAGGAGAAATCCGGGCGTGGCCTTGAACAGGATCAGCGCCGACAGGCCGAAGCGGTCCAGGCGGCTGTCGCGCCGCAGCGCCAGGGTCACGCCCAGTAGCAGCGCCAGCGGCACCACCAGCGCGAGCACACCGGCCAACAGCGCCAGGGTGTGGCCGAGGCGGCCGAACAACAGGTCGGCCACCGGCACCTGGGAGTCCAGCGAAATGCCCAGGTCGCCGCGTAGTGCGGCGCCGAGCCAGCGCAGGTATTGCACCAGGATCGGCTGGTCCAGCCCCAGTTGCCGCTGCAGGGTGAGGATACTTTCCAGTGGCGCGTCCGGGCCGAGGATCACCCGCGCCGGGTCCGAGGGCAGCGCCTGGGTGGCAATGAACACCACCAGGCTGATGACCCAGGCGGTGAGCAGGCCGTAGCCCAGGCGGCCGATGAACCACGACAGCCAGGCCGGCGTGCGCGGTGTGCAGTGATGAGGATCAGGCATGGTTCAACCACAACTCGTCGAAGCGCCAGGAGGCGAAGGTGGTCTGTTCCGGGGTGAGCCCGCCGACCTGTGCGCTGGCGGCATCGAGCACATCACTGAAGCCCCAGATCAGCAGGCCACCGCGCGCGTGCTGGATCGCCTGGGCCTCGTGCACCAGGGCCTTGCGTCGGGCAAGGTCTGGCTCGGCCAAGGCCTGCCCGAACAGTTCGCTGAAGCGCGGATCGTGGAAGTTGCTGCGGTTGTAGATCGCCTGCGGCGCATCGTTGTGCAGCGCCGAGGCCAGAAAACCGCGCGCTGGCGTCGAGCCTGGCGACAATTGCCAGTGCTCGCGCTGCGGCCCATTGAACACCGAGCCATCGACCTGGGTGACCTTGACCTGCACCCCCGCCTTCTGCGCCTGCTGCGCGAACACCAAGGCGGCATTCACCCCAGAGCCTGCAGGCGTGGTCAGCTCAAGGCGCAGGTCGCTGTGGCCGGCCTGGCGCAGCAGTGCGCGGGCCTGATCCAGATCGTACGGGCGCTGGGGCAGGTCATGGTTGTAGGTAGGATCGTGCGGCGCATACAGATCGTTGGCCACTCGACCGAAGCCGTTGAGCCCGCGGGCCACCAGTTCCTGACGATCGGCGAGCAAGCGCAGAGCCTGGCGCACGCGCACATCCTGCAACGGCGCCTTGGCCAGGTTGAGGTTGAAGCCACTGAACGAGGTGGTGGGCGACACATACAGGCGCAGGCGCGGGTCGGCCTTGAGCAATGCGCTGTGTTCGGCCTGCACGCCGCTGGCGACGTCGATCTGCCCGGCGCGCAGCGCGGCGGCGCGCGAGACCTGGTCCTTGAATTCGATGATCTCCAGTTCATCGGTGTAGGGGCGCTCGGGCTTGTAGTAGTTCTCGAAGCGGGTGTAGAGCGAGCGTTGCCCGGGGATGAAGCGCTTGAGCCGATAGGGCCCGGCGCCCACCGGATTGGTGACCGGGTGATAGTCGGTGGGCACGATGCCGCCAAAGCTGATCAGGGTTTCATCCAGCGGGTAGAAGCTCTGGCCGCCCTTGAAACGGATTTCAAGGGTGCGCTCGTCGACCTTGCGCAACGCATAGCGGTCGATGGCACCGACCAGCCCGGCATAGGGCGAGGCCAGCTTCGGGTCGGTCAGGCGCAGGATCGAGAACAGCATGTCGTCGGCGGTGATGCTCTTGCCGTGGTGGAACTCCAGCCCCGGCTTCAGGCGGATGGTCCAGGCACTGGCATCGCGATTGGGCTCGGCGAACTCGGCCAGGGCCAGGCGCGTGCTGACATCGGGGTTCCATTCCCAGAACTTGGCGTAGAGCGCCCAGCCGCGAATGATCCCACCGCCCACCGGCTTGTGCGCGTCGAGATTGCCGGCCTGGTCACCGTCGATGATCCCGACCCGCAGGCGACCGCCGCGTACCGGGGTACCCGGCAGTGCGCCACCAATCGTCGCTGGCTGGCCGGCATCGCAACCGCCGAGCAGGCTGCCGCCAAGCAACAGGCCACCGCCGACCGCCAGGCTGTTGCCGAGAAAGACCCGGCGGGAAAACTCAGTCATCGCTCAGTCCTCATGCCGGTTGCGCCACCGCCGCCTGGCGTGCGGCGCCCAGGCGCGGCACTTCGAAGCCGTGGTCCAGGTCCAGCAACGGGAACAGAAGGTCGGCGACCCGCTGCGCTTCATCGATCAGCGGGAAGCCGGAAAGGATGAAGGCCGATGTGCCCTGCGCCTCGTACTCGCGAATACGCTCGGCGACCTGCTCGGCGCTGCCCACCAGGTACGTGCCGGCCGCCGGGCCGAGAATGTTGAAGCCGAACAGGCTCGGGCCGAGCCAGACGTTGGGATGAATCTCCAGCTCCCGCGCGCTCGGCAGGCGCCCGGCACGAATGCTGTCGAGGTTGCGCTGGATGCGTGGGTCGTCACTGACGAAGCTTTCCAGGGTCTGCCCCGGCGGTAGCTGGCGCTCGATGGAGGCCCGCGCGGTGGCCAGCGACGTGCGTTGCAGCAGGCGTTCGGCGTGGGCCCAGGCCTCTTCCTCGGTTTCGCGCACGATCACTTGCAGGCGCGTGCCATAAGTGAGTTCGCGGCCGATCTTCGCCGCTTCGGCGGCGACGCGGCGGAACTTGTCCCCCAATCGTTGCGGGGTATCGGCAAAGCTCAGGTAGACGTCGAGCAATTGCACCGAATGGGCCACCCCCGGCACCGAGGTGCCGGCGCCCCACAGCGGGATGCCCGGTTTCTGCTTGGGTGGATGCCAGCCGCCCAGCGGGTGGCTGGCCGCTGCCGGCGAGCGCGGCGAGAGCTGGACGTAACGCCCTTGGTAGCCTGCCGTTTCGCCTGCATAGAACCCCTGGAACGCGCGCCAGTACTCCAGGCTGAAGTCGTAGCGCTCATCGTGCGGGTAATGCACGCCCAAGGTCGCCAGGCCCGCATCGTTGCCGTTGACCACATTGAACAGCAGGCGGCCATTGGAGAACTGGTCGAAGGTCAGCGCCCACTTGGCCAGCACCGCAGGCGACAGCTCGCCGGGGTGCTGGGCCACCAGGAAACGCAAGCGCTCGGTGGCATCGATCAGCGCGGCCGACACCGCCAGGCTTTCGTTCGGGCTCGAGCCCAGCAGCGCGCCATAGTAGCCAAGGCGGTCGGCCGCCACGGCCAGTTGCTTGAGGTGCTGGAAATCGGTGTTCCAGCGCCCCTGGGGCTCCCAGGGATAGGGGCCGTCGGGGGTGGTGAGGTACCAGAGGATCTTGACCGCCATGGGCGTGCTCCTTGCGAGAAATTGAACGGCTCAGTTGCGACGGTCGATGCCCGGCACCAGGCCCAGCTCGGTGGCGCGCTCGTACAGGCCGCTCATCTTCCATTGCTGGGTCAGCACCCCTGGCCCATAGGGGCGCGAGCCACCGAGCGCGTCGGCCAGCAACTGGATCTGCGCGCCCTCCTCCAGCAGCAGGATGAACTCGGCGGTGGCGCGCAGGCCCTGCTTGCCCCATACCGTAGCGCCGCCGTTGGCCTCCAGGATCGCCAGGTTGAAGGGGTTCTCGGCGATCTTGTCGAGGATGAAGTCCACCTCGGCCTGGCGTCGGTCGATGTAGACCGGCAGCTCGCGGGCCAACTGGTAGCGCTGCACCGGCACGTAGTGGAACGGCAAGGTGCGGTGGGTCTGGGCCCAGGCGCCGAGGTAGGGACTGTGCACATGGGACACGGTGGTGACATCGGCGTGGGTCTGGAACAGCTTGGTGTAGCGGCCCAGCCCGCCCTTGGCCTTACCGCGCACCACATTGCCGGCGAAGTCGCTGACACTGGCCTGCAGCGGCTGGTGGCGCTTCCACGGCCCGCCATAGTTCACCGACACCAGCAGCTCCTGGCCAGGCACCCGCTCGATGAAGCCGACGGTGCCATTGGCGGTGATGGTGTGGGTTTCACGGAACACGGTGAAGGCCGCTTCGGCCTCGGCCACCACGTGGTCGACGAAGGTGTCCAGGTCGATTTGCTCGTTGATCAGTACGGTCATCTCAGGTCTCCGGTATCAGGCGCGGCGCTGGGCCAGCAATTCATGGGCAGCTTGCAGGGGGCGATGGTCGACCCAGTCGGCGAGGTCGAAGTCGCGTTCGAGGAAGCCATGCAGGTTGAGAAAGGTCTTCTGCACGTCCAGGTAGTCCAGGCGTTGCGCCGAGAGGTCCGGCGCCAGGGTGGTGTGGAAATCGCCGCGGTACGCCTCGGCCACGCCCTGGCTGCCGGCGCGGGTTTCCTCCTCGAGAATGGCGTTGAGCGCATCGCGGTTGCCTGCAGCCCATTGGGCGGCACGCAGGGTCTGGGCGAGAAAGCGCACCACCAGATCGAAGTGATCGTCGAGCAGGCTCTGGTGCACGGTGATCGGCCTTGGCGTGCCGTTGTTGATGCGGTGGCGCGGATCAGGCAGTGCGTCGAGGTCGACACCGACCACCAGGCCCAGGCGCCGCGCGGCATCGGCGGCGGCTGCGCCCTTGACGTAGACCGCATCCACCTCGCCGCGGGCCAGGTAATCAAGGCCGGACCACAGGCGCTGCAGGCCCAGTTGCGGAGTTTCGGCCCGAGTCTGGTCGAGCAGCGCCACCTCTTTGAAGTGCACGTCGTCCAGGCTCAGGCCGGCCGAGGCCAGGGCCCCCTTGTAGCCATGCAGGCTCATGGCCCGAGCGATGCTGCCGGGGCGATTGTCGCCCCAGGCCGGCAGTGCCAGGCGCTTGCCGCGCAGGTCGGCGGCGCTGCGAATGCCCGAGTCGGGGCGTACCAGGATGGTCTGCCATTCCTCGATCCAGGTCAGGCCGATCAGCCGGCTCGGTGCACCGGCAGCACGGGCCGCCAGCGCCGGCAGGTTGCCGCCTTCGCGAAACAGCCCGGGGAGTTGGTGATCATAGTGATGCTGGCCGAGCTGACGGGCCTCCTGCAGGGTTTCCACCGGCAGGCCGTCGGCGGCGAATTCTTCGTTTAGCCAGCCGAGCTTGTAGGCGATACCCGAAGCGGTCGGGACGGGGCAGCGCGTGAACCAGATGCGCTCCAGACGCGTGTCGGCGGCTGGCAGTACAGGGGCAGTGGCGAGGGTCATGGGGTCGCTCCTTGAGGGTCGTGACAGCGCTATTGCAGCGCCCGTGCCAACGGCTGCAGGCCCCGAATCACGGGGCCCAGGCCAAGGCTTCGGGGGGACGAGTGCTGATTGGCGGGCAGGATTGCGGGGTGGCTGCTGCCAGATCAGCAGTGGCCGGGATGGGGGTGTTGCTGGGGCAGCAATCGACGTTGTGAGTAGCGCTGTAAGCCTTGTGCCGCAAGGGTTTCGGCGGTGTGGCAAAGAAGTTGCTCTAGGTCTGGCAGAGCGTGGGGCCGCTGCGCGACCCATCGCGGGACAAGCCCGCTCCCACAGGAACCTCGCCGTCATTGGAAACGGCGCCGTACCTGTAGGAGCGGGCTTGCCCGCGAAACGCACACCACCGCCCTTCCTGACACACCACCGAGGTTCCCCATGAGCAACATCCGCCGCATCACCCACGAAACCGAGGCCATCGAAGTCGCCCGCCAGGTCGCCGAGGAAATCGCCGCCATCGCTGCCGACCCACGCAACAACGGCCAACTCCCACGCCGCCAGGCTGAGCTGCTGTCCAGCAGCGGCCTCACCGCCATCGGCGTGCCTGCGGCACTCGGCGGGCTCGGCGCCTCCGTCGCCACCCTTGTCGAAACCGTACGCCTGATCTCGGTCGCCGACGGTGGCGTGGGCCAATTGCTGCAGATTCACAACGTCATGCTGCGCGGCGTCGTCAGCGGCTATCCGGATGAAGTACGCGATCGCCTGGTCGCCGACCTGCTGGCTGGAAAGCGCCTGGGCAATGCCCTGGCCGAGGTCGGCGGCAAGAACAAGTTCGCCCTCAAGACCCGCGTCGAGCGCCGCGCGGACGGCAAGCTGGTGCTCAACGGCAGCAAGTTCTACTCCACCGGCGCCTATCTGGCCGAGTGGATCTCGCTGACCGCCGCCAGCGACGACGGCGGCGTCGGCGTGCTGCTGCAGCGCGATACGCCAGGCCTGACACTGATCGACGATTGGGACGCCTTCGGTCAGCAGAACTCGGTCAGCGGCACCGTCAACTTCGAAGACATCGTCCTCGACGAGCGCTATCTCTCGCGCCGTAACGGGCCGATGAAGCCCACCGGCCTGACCTTCCCGCAGATCCTCCACGCGGCCATCGACACCGGCATCGCCGCCGGCGCCCTGCAGGCGGCCACCGCCTACCTGCGCGAGCATGCCCGGGCCTGGGTTGAAAGCGGCGTCGAACGGGCCAGTGACGAGCCCCATGTGATCCGCCAGATTGGCGAATACGCCGTGGCCCTGCGCGGGGCAGAGTCGGTGCTGCGCGATGCTGCACGGGTGTTCGACGAACACGAGCGCGACCCGGAGAACAAGGCGTTGCAGGACGAACTGATCCTCTCGGTGGCCACCGCCCGCGCCCACGCCGACAGCGCCTCGCTGAACATCGCCAGCGACCTGTTCTCGCTGCTGGGTGCCAGCGCCAGCCTGAGCAAGTGGAACCTCGATCGCTTCTGGCGCAACGCGCGGGTGCACACCACTCACGATCCGATCCGCTGGCGCCTGCACAACGTCGGCAATTACTACCTCAATGGCGCGGATCCCGGCGAGTACACCGCCATTCTCAATGCCAAGGAGGCCCAGGGCGCGACGCGCCGCTGAATCCGCAGCGGCCACGTCGCGGGGCAAGCCCGTGCCGTGGCCGACACATCCACTCCCTTCGGACATCTGTATGCCCCACCCTCTGCTGCGCGCCCTGGCCATCTACCGCGAGATGCCCTGGCGCTTTCTTCTGGTCGCCTTGCTCTACATCGCCGGCAACCTCGGCCTGGTCTGGCAGCAATGGCTGATCGGCCATGCCGTCAACGACGTCAGCGCCGGTCACGCCGTGGTTCGCCAGGCCGACGGCAGCCTCGACGCCAGTGTCGCCTGGTACTGGCTGTGGCTGCTGCTGGCCATCGCCCTCGGCCGTGGCCTGCTGCAGTACGCGGCTGCCGTACTGTCGCTGGTGCTCAGCCAGGCGCTGCTCACGCGCCTGCGCGAACGTATCCTCGAACAGGTACAGGCCCTGCACCTGGGCTACCACTGGCAGCATGGCATGGGCGAACTGGTGACCCGTACCACCCGCGATGCCGACAAGGTCCGCGATGCGCTGATCACCTTCTGGCGGCAGATCGTCGAAACACCCCTGGTGGTGCTGGCGGTGGTCGGCCTGCTGGCCTGGTATGACCCGCTGCTGGGCCTGGTACCGCTGCTGCTGACCGGTGTCGGCCTGTGGTTGTTCGTGGTACAGACCGAGCGCCTGGTCACCCTCGACCGCGCCGTAGGTGCCGCCTATGACCAGGTCAGCCAGGACCTCGCCGAAGGCATCGGCGGCGTGCGGGTGATCAAGGCCTTCGGCCTGGAACAGACACGCATCGAACGCTTTGCCGCGCAGGTGGCAGTGTTCTCCGGGCATGCCCGTGCCGCCCTCGCCTACGCCGCCTCGCGCATTCCCCTGCCGCAGGCGGTGGTGGCGCTGGGGCACGCCTGGGTGTTGGTCCATGGCGCTCACCTGGTGGCGAACGGGCGGCTGGCAATCGGCGAGCTGGTGACCTCGCTGCTGCTGGCCACGACCTTGGTATTTCGCATCGAGGGCATCGGCCGGGTCATGCAGACCTTCGCCGACGCCCGTGCCAGCGCCGAGCGCATCTGGCAACTGCTCGACGAACCGCCAGCGATCAGCAGCGGCCCTCAGGCCTTGCCCCGAGGGCCGTTGGGCCTGAAGTTCGAGAAGGTACGGGTCGGCGCGCCGAACGGCGGACGTGACATCCTGCACGACTGCTCGCTCACCCTGCAGCCCGGCGAAGTGGTCGCGCTGGTGGGCGCCACCGGCACCGGCAAAAGCCTGCTGGCCAGCCTGTTGCCACGCCTGGCCGATGTTCAGGGCGGTGCCGTGCTGATCGGCTCCGAGCACCACGGCTGGCAGGATGTGCGTGGGTTGGACCTGGCAGAACTGCGTCGTCGCGTGCAGGTGCTGCCCCAGGAAAGCTTCCTGTTCTCCGACAGCCTGGCGGCCAACCTGCGACTGGCAGCCCCCAACGCCAGCGACCAGCAACTGCGCGAGGGCCTGCGACTGGCTGCGGCAGAGGACATCCTGGAGCGTCTGCCCCATGGCCTGGATACACCGCTGGGCGACCGTGGTGTAACGCTCTCCGGCGGCCAGCGCCAGCGCCTGTGCCTGGCCCGCTCGCTGCTCGGCACCCCGGACATCCTGTGCCTGGACGACGCCACCAGCGCCCTCGACGCCCACGCCGAGCGCCGGGTACTGGACAACATCCGCCGCCTGCGCGGCGATCAGGGCCACGCCCCCACCCTGCTGCTGATCACCAGCCGCCTCTCCACCCTGCTGCTCGCCGACCGCGTGCTGGTGCTGGACAACGGCCGTATCGCCGCCAGCGGCAGCCACGCCGAACTCAGCGCGCACAACGCCCATTACCGCGACCTGCTGGGGATCGAGCATGACTGAGCCACGCAAGACCCCGAGCGAGCTCGAGATCGAACAGACCCTCGCCCGCCAGGCCCTGGACCGCGGCATGCTGCACCGCCTGCTGCCGCTGATGCGGCCGATCCGCAGCGCGATCCTGACCGTGATCGGTATCGAGCTGCTGCTGGTGTTCACCGTGTTTCTGCGGCCATGGTTCGTGCGCGAGCTGCTCGACCGTGGGCTGATCCACGACGGCGACCACTGGCTGCTGGACGAACGCCTGGTGCTGTGGCTGGGCCTGGCCCTGGCGGCCAGCTGGCTGGTGCGTTTCCTGCTCGCGGGGGTGTCGCAGTTCATCGCAGGCTCCGCGGCGATCCGCGTGCTGAACGATCTGCGGGTGAAGGTGTTCAGCCATGTCCAGGCACTGTCGGTGAGCTACTTCGACCAGACCCGCGCCGGGCGCATCATCTCCCGCGCCGACCGTGACGTGGATGCCCTGGAACCGTTGCTGGTACAAGGTCCGCCGGAGCTGCTCGGCGCCCTGCTGCGCTGCGGCCTGGCCTCGGTGATGCTGTGGCGCATCGAGCCCAGCTTCTTCTTCAGCCTGGCAGGTACGGTGCCGCTGCTGGTGCTGGCGACCTGGCGCTTCAAGCGCATCTCCCAGCGCAACTGGGCAAAGGTTGCCGAGCAGCGAAGCCGCTTCACGGCGCACCTGGTCGAGAGCGTCAACGGCGTGCGGCTGATCCAGCAGTGCGGTCAGGAAACGGCCAATGCACAGCGTTACCGGCGCCTGCTGGAGGACTTCAACCAGGCGCTGATTCGCGGCAATTTGCGCGCAGGCTGGTTCGCCCCCTTCACCGCACTGCTCAGCACCGCCGGCATGGCCGTGCTGTTGCTGGTCGGCGCCCATGGCCTGGCGCAAGGCACGGTCAGCGTCGGCCAGGTCGCCGAGAGCCTGTTCTATGTGTTCCTGTTCCTCGGCCCGCTGCAGGAGCTGTCGGACCTGTTCGAACGCTACGCCACAGGCTCCGCCTCGGCCCAGCGAATCTTTCTGCTGCTCGACACCCGCCCGCAACTGCTCGACCCGGACCGCCCTCGACCGCTGGGCCGGGCGCGTGGGCAAGTGGATTTCGAGCAGGTCGAATTCGCCTATCACCCCCAGGCCACAAGGCCGGTGATCGACCGCCTGGACCTGCATGTGCCCGCAGGCCAGGTGCTGGCCATCGTCGGCCCCTCCGGACATGGTAAGAGCACCCTGGTGCAATTGCTGACGCGCTTCTACGACGTGCACGCTGGCGCGGTGAAGCTGGACGGCATCGACCTGCGCCACCTGTCGCAGCATGAGCTTCGGCGCAATGTCGGGGTGGTGCTGCAGGACAACGTACTGTTCAGCGGCAGCATTCTCGACAACCTGCGCCTGGCCGCACCGCAGGCTGATGACGCCCAGCTGATTGCCGCGGCGCGCGAGCTGGGCGCTGACGAGGTGCTGGAGCGCCTGGCGCAGCAATACCACACCGAAGTCGGCGCACTGGGCTCGCACCTGAGCCATGGCCAGCGCCAACTGGTGTGCCTGGTGCGGGCCTACCTGGCCGACCCAGCAGTACTGGTGCTGGACGAAGCCACTTCAGCGGTGGATGTACATACCGAGCGGCGCATCCAGCAGGCGCTGCGACGCCTGTGCGAAGGGCGTACGGCGATCGTCATCGCCCACCGCCTCGCAACCATCCGCGATGCCGACCGGATTGCCGTGGTACGCCATGGACGGGTTGTGGAGCAGGGATCGCACGGGCAGTTGCTGGCCCTGGATGGCGCTTATACAGCGCTGCATGACGCCTACATGCGCAGCGCCGCAGCGCTCGAAACACCCTCGCAACCCTGAAGTCGCACGTGCAGGGCCTCGGGGGATGGCAACGGCGCACCGCAGCGCCCTGCTGCTCCCCCAGCAACCATTGCTGGCGGGGTGTTGCCACAGACGCACCCCGCGCCCCTCGCATCGCCCGAGCCCGCGCCCCACGGGGTGCGCCGCGGCAATGGCACAGCCGTTGCACCTCTGCATCCATTCGCTCATTGCTCACAGGAGCCCCCATGTCCACCGAATTCTTCTGGCGCCTGCCGCTGGGCACCGACGGCCCGCAGTTGTCCACCGACCGCCACAACCGTGGCGCCCCCCGGCACCGCCCCGGCAACATCGCGCCTGGGCGCCTGCCCAGTGGCGAAGCCGACGGTTTCAGCTACATCGACTACATCGCCCAGGTGGCCAAGGCCGCCGAACTGGCCGGTTTCGAAGGGGCGCTGCTGCCCACGGGGCCGGAGCCGTGGATCGCGGCGGCGGCATTGGCGCGCGAGACCCGACGCATCCGCTTCCTGATCGCCTTCCAGGCCACCTGGACCCTGCCCGCCTACGCTGCGCAACAGGCTGCGATCCTGCAGAACCTCAGCGGTGGGCGGCTGGACTGGAACATCATCACCGGCGGCAATCCCGCCAGCCAGCGCGCCAATGGCGACTTCCTCGAGCACGACCTGCGCTACAAGCGCACTGGCGAATTCCTCGACGTGATCCAGGGCCTGTGGGCCAACGACAGCTTCTCCTATCAGGGTGACATCTACCGCCTGGAGCACGGCAGCCTGCCGCCGGGCCTGCAGCACGAGCGCAAGCCGGGGGTGTATTTCTCCGGGTTCTCCGACGCGGCACTGGAGGTCGCCGCGCGTCACGCCGACGTGTACCTGAACTGGGCGGAGCCGATCGACAAGCTCAAACCGCACCTTGAGCGGGTTCGCGAACTGGCCGACAAGCAAGGGCGCAGTGTGCGCTTCGGCCTGCGTGTCGACCTGTTCGCCCGCGAGACCGAAGACCAGGCCTGGCGCGAGCTGCGCCAGCAGTTCGAGCGCCTGGAGGGCACGGCCAGCAGCACGGCGAAACGCTTCATCACCGGCTCCGATTCTGTCGGCGGCGCACGCCAGGCCGCTTATCACCAGCACCTGGCAGGCTTCGACGAGTTGATCCTGGCCCGCAACCTCTGGGCCGGTTTCGCCAAGGCCAAGCCCGGCCCTACCGTAGGCCTGGTCGGCAGCCACCAGAACATTGCAGAACGCCTGGCCGAATACCGCGATGCCGGTTTCTCCACCTTCATCCTGGCCGCCAACCCGCACCTTGAAGAGGCGCTGCGCATCGGTCAGGAAGTGCTGCCGCTGGTGCAGCAACCGGCCGCCACCCCTTTCAAGGCCCGCGCCTGAATCCTTGCAGAGACCTCACCATGAGCCATCCCCTCGACACCCTCTGGTACACCCGCTGTCCGGTTCCCACCGGGCTTGGCATCGCCGTCCAGCAAGGCTGGCTGCAGGCCGACCTGTCTGCCCTCGGCACCCAGGTCCAGTCGCTGCGCGAAGCCGACGACCAGGCCGTGCGCGAATCGCACTTCGACCACAGCCTGCGCAACTCGGTGCGCCATGGCGGCAGCATCCCGGCGATCTGGGCCCGCGCCCAAGGCCGCGAAACCCGCGTGATCGGCCTGTCGTGGGCAGACGAGGCGCAGTTGATCCTGAGCCTTCCGGGCAGTGGCATCCGCACGGTCAAGGACCTTGCAGGGCGGCGCTTCGGCCTGCCCGACTGGGCCGCGGCACAGATCGACTTCACCCGCGCCCAGGCCCTGCGCGGGCTGGAAAACGCCTTGCGCCTCGAGGGCCTGCAGGTGGGGGATGTGCAGTTGGTCAACTACCGCTACGACGGCACCTTCAGCGACCGCCCGGTGCGTAACGTGGCCGGCACGCCGGTCTCCACCACCCAGACGGCCGGACGCAATCTGGAGTTGGCCGGGCTACTGCGTGGCGAGGTCGACGCGATCTTCCTCAAGGGTGCCAGCGCCGTACAGTTGGCCCATGCCTTTGGCCTGCACACGGTGATCGACACCGGTGCCCATCCCGACCCGCTGGTGCGCAGCAACAACGGCACCCCGCGCACCCTGGCGGTGGACAGCCACCTGCTCGCCCAGCATCCGCAGGTCGCCCGTACGATCCTCGCCGCCGTGTTGCGCGCCGAAGACTGGGCCCAGCGACACCCTGACGAAACCCGCCGCTACCTGGCCCGCGAAACCAACAGCAGCGAGTACTGGGTCAGCGTCGCCTATGGCAACGATGCCCACCTGCGCCTGCGTACAGCCCTGGACGAGCAGGCCCTCGCCGCCCTGCAGGACTTCGTCCACTTCCTCAAGCGCTGGCGCTTCATCCCCGCCAGTTTCACGGTCAGCGACTGGATCGACCGCGGCCCACTGGACGCGTTGCTGGCCAACACCTCTGCCATGGAAAGGACCTCCGTCGCCCTATGAGCAAGCCACTGGAAACCCTCTGGTACACCCACAGCCCGGTGCCCACCGGGCTCGGCATCGCCGTGCAGTCCGGACGCCTGGCCCAGGCGTTTCAACCGTTCGGCACCAATATCCAATCACTGCGCGAGTCCAGCGAACGGGAGGTACGCGAAGCCCACTACGACCATCACCTGCAGAACTCGGTGCGCCACGGCGGCAGCATCCCGGCGATCTGGGCCTATGCCAGCGGCGTCCAGACCCGGGTGTTGGGGCTGTCGTGGATCGACGAGGTCCAGCTGATTCTCACCACCGAAGAAAGCAGCGTGCGCTCGATCCGTGACCTGAAGAATCGCCGCTTCGGCCTGCCGAAATGGGCCAACGTGCAGATCGACTTCACCCGCGCCCAGGCCCTGCGCGGCCTGGAAAACGCACTCAAGCTCGAAGGCCTGTCGGTGGCCGATGTGGAGCTGGTCGACTATCCCTACGGCGGCACCTACAGCGACGACCCCAAACACCACCTGCACAGCTCCGCCGTCAGCCTGGGCACCAGCCGCTTCAGTCGGCGCAACAACGAACTGATCGGCCTGCTGCGCGGCGATATCGACGCCATCTTCCTCAAGGGTGCGCACGCGGTCAGCCTGGCCCACGAGTTCGGCCTGCGCGTGGTGGTCGATACTGGCAGCCATCCCGATCCGCTGATTCGCAGCAACAACGGCACGGCGCGGACCCTGACGGTCGATACGCACTTGCTGCACGAGCATTTCGACGCCAGCGTGACCCTGGTCGATACGGTGCTGCGCACCGAGCAATGGGCCTGGGCCAACCCCGAGGAGACCCGGCGTTTTCTGGCCCGTGAGCTGAACACCAGCGAGTACTGGGTGGCAGCCGCCTATGGCGAGGATGCCCACCGGCGATTGCGCACCACCCTGGACAATCGCTCGATCGAGGCGCTGCAGGACTTCACCGAATTCCTCCACCGCTGGGGGTTCATCCCGCAGCGCTTCGATGTGCGCGAGTGGATCGATTTCAGTGTGCTGGAGAAGGTGATCGGCTCAACGTCGCGGCTGGCGGTCTGAGCGTAGGTCCACATAGGGCGTAACGGCCCTCAGCACTGGGGGCTGTGCCTGTCTTGTTCAAAATCTAAAGGCCAGCCCAATCCCTGTGGGAGCAACTGTCTTGCTCAAAATCTAAAGACCAGCCCAATCCCCTGTGGGAGATTCTATGGTTCTCAGCAAGCCAGTTTCGCCCCTTTGGTGACGTATTCGTCCTGATTTTTCATCAGGGCGAATGCCACCCGCGCGAGCTTTCTTGCCAGGATTACCAGAGCTTGGGTCGTTGCTTTACCCGTGCTCAGATGCTGTTCATAAAGTCCCTTCCAAGCGGCAGATCTGCTGGCAGCCATCGCAGCGTTATGCAATAAGCGACGAATTTCTGAGCAACCTCGCTTGGTAAGGCGGCGGCGTCCATTCTTCTGTCCGGAATCATTAACTCGTAGATCCATTCCCAGGAATGCAATGTACGAGTCACTGCTTTTGAACTCGCCCCTCACAAAAGCCATCACCAATGCTGTCGCTGTGAGAAAACCAATGCCCTCTACTGCTTGGCAGCGA